>JAKZSX010000434.1:0-8781 GCA_047517405.1 Candidatus Poribacteria bacterium
GACGAAGGACCGACCTACAGCCGCGCTTTCGGTAAACGACTGGTTGTGACTTCCCCGATGCCGAATAACTTTCCACTGTTGCTGTCCGTTTCGGACATGAGCGATCTACTCGCATTTTTAGCAACCCTAACAGGTGCGACAGACGCAACAGTGGCGGAGGGTGAAGCCCTAGATGCAGGAACAGAGGAAACAGCCGAGTAAGGAGCGTTGAACCGCTATGCAAAAATTATCGCTTTTCACAAAATGCCTAATCATATTTGTCGTGCTTTGGCTCTTTTTAAGATTCTTCATCGGTGGGGTGTGGTCCGTGCCGTTACCTGCCAGCGTGATTGGGATGTATCTAGGGCTCATTCTATTGGCGATTTTGGTTCATGTCTCCGTTGAAGATGACAGGTTTCGAGAATTTCTGCGTCCCGTCAAAGAAACGTTGGCTGATGATAATAGGAAGACAAGACGTACTGTACTATTCGCTCTTATTCCTGTGGTTATGCTCGTTTTTACCTTTTCTAAGGTGGCAACGAAAGCAGATCCACCGGCTGCACTGCGCACCGCCCATCCTGCTCCGCCCGCTGAATTGAACTACCGCGGCAAGGTTATCGGACCCACCCAAGAGGTGCAGAATCCCTTCCGCCATCTTGAAAAAGATGACAAGGAAGGGTTCAAGACCCACGTAGATAACGGGCGTCGGGTCTATTATCAAAACTGCTTTTACTGCCACGGTGATGACCTTGATGGAGAGGGACATTTCGCCCACGGTCTCAACCCACCGCCGGCAAACTTTCAGGACCCTGGGATTATTCCGAACTATCAGGAATCTTTCTTCTTCTGGCGTATCAGTAAGGGTGGACCCGGTCTGCCACCAGCTGCGGACCCTTGGGATTCTGCCATGCCGGTCTGGGAAGATCACCTGACAGAGGAGGAGATCTGGGACGTGATCCTCTTTCTATCTGAGTACACAGGGTATCGACCAAGGACATTCGGTGAAGCGGAGCATTAAGAGGTATAAGACGACCCCAAATCCCGAAAATTAATTGAGATGTGGAATTGGGAGTGGAAAAAAACAATGAAAAAGCAAGCCTATAAAAACACAATGCTGGTTGCAATCATCAATCTTATTCTATTATTAGCGGTTTTTTCAATGACAGCTTTTGCCCAAGGCAAGCAGGCACCCGCAGCCTCCGAAGCAGGAAAAGCACTGTATGAGGATAAATGTGCGCATTGTCACGGTGTAGAAGGGGCGGGTGATGGGTCTGCAGCGGAAAACCTGTTGCCAAGACCGAGAGATTTCACGCGGGGGCTCTACAAAATCCGTTCCACAGAGGGCGGTCAACTGCCCACCGATCAAGATCTTTTTGACATCATATCAAACGGTATGCCGGGGTCCTCGATGCCCGCTTGGAGCGAAATCTTGACTGAGGATGAGCGCTGGCAGCTCGTTGCCCATATCAAGACATTCCACGATGGCTTTGAAGGGGCTTCACCGCGCCTAATTGATGTGTCAGGCAAAGTGCCGTACTCTGAAGAGAGTGTCACAAAAGGAAAAGTGTTTTACACCAATCTGGGATGTGTCGATTGTCACGGAGTAATCGGCAGGGGCGATGGCACATCTGCCCCAGATCTTACCGATGAGTGGGGCTTTCGCACATGGCCCGCCAATCTATGGCATCCGTGGAATTTTCGGGGCGGTGCGACAACTGAGGCTATCTTCAAGCGATTCGTTGGCGGTATTGCGGGTTCCCCGATGCCCTCGTTCGTCTCAAGTTTCCGGCTTGGTCTGACAGATGATGAGTCCGCGCGGATGAATGAGCTAGAACTCAAGATGGATGGCGATGGCCTTTCAGAGGCGGAAGAGGGAGAATACGAAGGGCTTGAAGAAAAGCTGTTTATGGTTGAAGATATTATGCTCAAGGTTGAGGAGGGTGAGGAACTTACCCCCGATGAACAGAGTAAGCTCGATACAGCCTTGAAGCCCATTTTTGAGAAAAGTTGGCACCTGGCAAACTATGTAAAATCCTTAGGTCCCGAAGAGCAACCACAACCGGCAGTCGGCGACAAAGTGCTACGCTCCCAATATCGCGCCGGTGCGTTGCCGGGCATGAACGATGAAGCGTGGAATGAAATTCGAGAAGCCAGCTATTTTCCGCTGGTCGGTCAGATAGTTATTGAACCTCGGCAATTCAACCCCTCAATCGATTCTGTAACGGCGAAGTCGTTCTATAATGACAACGACATCGCTTTTCTCTTCGCATGGGATGACCGGACGAAAACCCTTCCCCAGGCAGACGACGAGACCGGAGCAACCGTTGAAGATCTGTTGACAATTCAGTTTCCGGTGAAAATCCCTGAAGGTCCGACGGATCCGAAACCCTACTTTATCTGGGGTGATCGCCGTCCCGTCTATCTCTGGAATTGGAAGGTTGCCCAACCTTCAACGGTTGCAGAGATGAAGGCGAAAGGAATCGATCAAGCAACAGTTCAATCCACCCAAGGTCCAATACAGGCTGAAGGGGTTTACACAGATGGACAGTATCGACTATGGGTTAAAAGATCGCTCACAACCGAGGATAAAAATGACCTTCAGTTTGAACCGGGCGTATTCATACCCATCGCTTTTGCTGCATGGGATGGCGCAAATGGTGATGTGAAAACAAAGCGAGCAATTTCGACGTGGTACACATTCGTCCTCGATCCTGTGCCATCGAACAAGCGATTTGTCTATCCGCCACTTGTTGCCCTGATCTCTGTCGGCCTCCTTTTCGGCTTGAGAAGTAGCGTCCGGAGACGAGAAAATACATAAGAAAACTGTTAACCACAACGAATGAGAGGTATACGATAAAACAGAGCAAATTTCTCCTGTATAAAGGAGGTTCAAATGTCTTAACTGTGTTTGAAGCAATCAAACACAGTTCCCTCTCACTTATAACCTGTTTCAACAATAATTTCAAAAGGAGTTCAATCATGAAAACCAAAGCTACTACAATCCTAACTCTACTCATTGCATGTGTTTATGTTACCACCGCTACCGCTGCCGGTGGAGATGAAGCGGCCGAATCACTAGTTTTCCCAGCTTCCTATAAGGCGGTGAGCGTCTCTAATGGTGGTACCATCAACGGAACGGTAACATTTGAGGGCACCGCGCCTGAAATGAAAAAACTGGAGATTACCAAAGACCCGCAAGTTTGTGGTAAGACTGACAGGTACGAAGAATCGGTTGTCCTCGGCGAAGAAAATAGTTTGAAAGATACCATCGTTTATTTAATCGACATCTCAGCAGGGGCAGATTTTCCAAGCGATCCAAAGGTCAAATATGTAATTGACCAGAAAGGATGCCATTTTGAGCCGCATGTGCGCCTCCTTCCGGTTGGAAAACGACTGACTATGGTCAATCCCGACAGAGTCAACCATAACGTTCATATCTTTAGTGCGGTGAATCCTGCGTTTAATAAATCGCAGCCGGGCAGCAGACGGAAGATGAATGTTAAAGCGGTAAAGAAAGCCGAAGGGCCCGTGCCTGTTAAATGCGATGTGCACGGCTGGATGAAGGGCTGGATTGCGTATATTCCCCACCCGTACTTTGCGGTCAGCGACGAGAATGGGAAATATACGATTGAGAATGTTCCGCCGGGGACCTACAAGTTGGCTTATTGGCAAGAAGCCTGTGGAACAAATAAAGCCCAACCTGTTTCGGTTACTGTTGAAGCTGGGGGAACAGCTACGCAGGACTTTACACTCGCACTCAAAATGAGCGAATGAGAGAAGATGCTCCCTATCAAAGTCGAGAATCTCTCGTACGCTTACGGGGCTCGACGTGCACTTGCAGGTGTAACCTTTAGCATCTCACAAGGGGAAGTCTTTGGGGTTCTTGGCCCAAATGGCAGCGGTAAAACCACACTTTTTAAGATACTCTCTACCCTGATTCCGGTTGATCAGGCTGCGGTCAATCTTCTTGGGCATGAGCTTAGCCGTGAATCGCAGCGCGTTAGGCAGTATCTGGGCGTGGTTTTTCAGCATCCAAGTTTAGATCTGAAACTCACGGTCACCGAAAATCTCCGACATCACGGGCATCTTTACGGGCTATGGGGTAAGATGCTGAAGCACCGAATCCAAGAAGCCCTCGACCAATTTGAACTGGCGGATCGCGCTCAAGAGCGGGTAGAAACACTCTCTGGTGGGTTACAAAGACGTGCGGAACTTGCAAAGGCAACCCTTCACAAGCCGAAGCTCTTGCTATTGGATGAACCGAGTACTGGACTCGATCCCGGGGCGCGCCGAAATTTCAGAGCATATTTGGCGGGCTTACAAGAAACAACGGTTATCCTGACAACCCATATCTTGGATGATGCCGAAGCGTGTGACCGTGTGGGAATTCTCAGCGAGGGAAAGTTGGTTGCCATCGGAACGCCGGACGAACTGAAAAGTCGTGTCAGTGGAGATATTGTCATCGTGGATTCTCCAACACCTGAACAACTCGCACCGAAAATAAGCCAAAAGTTTGGGTGTGCTGCCGCTCCGATTGAGGGGTTGTTGCACATCGAATGTCACAATGGACATGAATTTGTTCGAGATGTTGTCGCCGCCTTCCCGACCGAAATCCGATCCGTCCGCTTTGGGAAGCCGACGTTAGAGGATGTTTTTATTAAACTCACGGGACGCCACTTTGAGGAAGATGGTGTTAACAATCCTTCGGCTGTAAGTCATGTTTTTTAGCAAGCGGTGGGTTGAGAGTTGTTTTAGTGTGTTAGTAACCTTCTATCTCAACTGAACTTTGGTGTTAGGAAGTGTCGGAGAACCGAGCAACCTCCTGCATAAAAAGGAGAAGTAAAATGAGTCCAGTTCAGAATATCAAGGTAGGTCATATTGATCCTGATAGCGAAATCAATGTTCGTAGACAAGGGATAGAACAGAATGTTGAGAAAGTCAAAGCCTCTATTCAGCAACATGGTTATTGGCAGATCAGCCCATTATCGTTCGACCACATCCCGATCCTAAGTCTGAATACGATTATCAACATGTTACGGGACAATGTAGGCTAAAGGCGTGTTTAGCAATCGGATTGGAAGAAATTCCTGCTTTCGTACTTGAATTGAATGACGATGAAGCGATTCAGCGTTCATGGCTTGAAAATGAGGTTCGGGGAGATCTGACATACAGTGACCGGGCGTACTGGACTGAGAGAATATACAAGCGGTATAGCGGCGAAGGATATACGGGACAAGAGGCACTCGAACTTGCAGCTAAGTACCTTGGTGTAACGCTCCAAACAGTTATGAGATATTTTAGGTTATCCGCATTGCCTGAAGACCTGAAGCAAATGGTAGATCAGGGAATCCTCACTGCGACAAATGCGAGCGCAATTGTGCTAAACACCTTCGATGCCTCACGTTTTGAACAATCACAGGAGGCGATGAGAGAGCGAGCCTCATGGATTCTTGGCCTGGACAGAGAGAGCCGGGAACATGCAGTTAAAGCTTTAGAACATTTAAAGCACAAAGCCTCTATTGCAGACTTGAATGCACATGTTACGGAAAAGATTAGCGAATCTAGTCGCGTTGTGCAATATGCAATTCCTAGTGACTTGCATGATGAGTTATTGCAATGGGGCAGATCGCGGGGTTTGGAAGATGAATCTACAATCATTAGTCATATGGTAGCGGACGTTCTCAAGAGAGGGGCAAGATAGTGGAGGAGAAGATTGCCATAGAGTATTTAACTGCCCCTGAAGGAAAAAAACCATCTGAACTTGGAGAAGCTGTTGATATTTTGTATCAAAAATATCATACCTATACAGCAATCGCTCGGCAATTTAAGGTATCTGCTGATATATTGAGTTCAAGACATCGCATTTTCAAACTCCCGAAAGGCATTCAATGGAAAATCGATCAGAGGCAAATTGGAATTACGCAAGCATATGAAATATCCCGACTTGAAAACGAAGACGACCAATGGTTGTTAGCCCTTGCTGTGGTAGAACAAGACCTGAAGCCAACCGAATGTGCAAATGTTGTCAACATTGTACTCAGACAGGAGGGATCGATTAGGGATGCTCTTAGTATTTCAACTGGCGTTCGATTTGACGAAGGCAAGCCCCTAATGCTCATTATTCGACCTGACCTATGGATTCCAATGAGTCGGGCAGCTTGGGGGCAATGTAAGAATTGGGAAGACCTGTGCTATCAGTTAATCCGTCAAGGCATAGATGTTGACATCAAAAAAGTCGGGAGCCAACTTGAAGCACTCGCATCAAACTTGCGCGAGGCAGGTCAGGACAAAACAAAATAATATAGGCTAAGTTGTAACAACCAAACTCCTATGAAAACGTTGAATAACGTCTCGATTCCACACCCATTTCCATATCAGGGAAGTAAGCGAGGGATTGCTCAATATATTCTTCTGCATTTCCCAAGTCCTTTTCGTTGTCTTATAGAGCCGTTCTGTGGCTCTGGTGCGGTTTCCATTGCCGCTGCTTCACATCGACTCGCAAAACAGTTTTGGCTCAATGACTTAAATCAACCCTTGATGGACCTGTGGACAGAAATATTGGAGAGGCCTAACGAATTAGTAGGGGGTTATGAAAAACTTTGGAATGAACAACATCCAGATAAAAAAGAATTCTTCTTCCGAATACGTAACGAATTCAACGCAACGCATCAACCGCATCATCTGCTCTATCTTCTGGCACGAATTGTAAAAGGTTCCGTAAGATATAGTGCTGAAGGCAAATTTAATCAGAGTGCCGATAATCGGCGTTGGGGCATGCGCCCCAAAACTATGCGACAACAAATTTTGGGTGTCTCTACTCTGCTCTCTGGAAAAGCAACGCTTTCGGCGGTTGATTTTCACATGGTTGTGATGAAAGCTGACAAAGACGATTTAGTTTATATGGATCCGCCTTACCAAGGCATATCCTTTACGAGAGACCATAGGTATTACAATGGGCTTTCCTATGATGAATTTATAGATATCCTTCAAATAATGAATGAGAAAGATGTTTCATATATTATTAGCTATGACGGACAAACCGGCGGGAAAACTCATGGAAAATTACTTCCTTGTAAACTCTCCCTAAAACACCTGAATATACATGCTGGTAGATCGAGTCAAGCTACCCTCTTAGGCTACAACCATGAAACTGTTGAATCTTTATATTTGTCGCCTGCGTTGGTAGAGCGTTTGAATGGCGAAGAGTGTAATCTTGAAAAAGAATCACAAATTCAGCTAGAGTTTGCCCGTATATGACTAGCCCAAAACTTCCTCCAGAATTTATAGAGTTACTAAAGAGGGTTAAAGCGAAAAGACCCCGAACGGTAATTGACCACATTCTTAAATACGGTCAAATCACAACGGAAGAATTGAGAGAGATATATGGTTATAACCATCCACCACGAGCAATAAGAGATGTTCGTGAGCACGGTATCCCAGTGGAGACCTTCCGTGTAACTGGATCTGATGGCAGGAAAATCGCCGCATATAAGTTCGGTGATCCTTCAAAAGTACGAACAACTCAGTTGTATGGTAGGACAGCCTTCTCCTCCCAACTAAAAAAGTCGCTAATTGAAAGGTATGGTGCCCGTTGCAACATATATCTTGAGCCATTTCCAGAACGGGAATTGCAAATCGATCACAGAGTTCCATTTGAAATTGCTGGTGAGAATATTAACCTTGATGATGTGAATGAATATATGCTCCTCTGTGCCTCTGCAAATAGAGCAAAATCATGGAGCTGCGAAAATTGTGAAAATTGGAGGAAAAGAGAAGTCAGTATTTGCGAGTCATGCTATTGGGCATATCCAGAATCATACAGTCATATTGCGACGCGAGATATTCGGAGGTTAGATATCCTATGGGCTGGTGAAGATATCGCCGAGTATGATAGACTAAAAGGAGAAGCAGCAAAGGTTCAGGAAGAAGTTCCTCAGTATGTTAAGAATGTACTACGCAATCATTTTAAGCGTAAAGGTAGCTAACAATTTGCTTTATCATCTACAACGTGCTCAACTGAGTTTTGTTCGTTAGACTTGCAAAATATAACTATATTTACATAGGAGCAACCGTATGGAACACTATGGAAATCTTAGTGGAGGTTCTGGAGTTGTGGCGTATGAAAGCGGTCCAGATTTCATCAGGGTCCAGTTTTCTAGCGGCTCAGTTTACCTGTACACGTATGAAAGCGCAACCCCTGAGAACATTGAAACAATGAAGGAATTAGCTAGCAAAGGTGAGGGGCTGAACTCATTCATCAATACAACTGTTCGCAGCAACTATGCTCAGAAAGAGCGCTAGTTTGCTGGCGCAACAACTATGCCAGAAACACGGGTTGTATTCTACAGGGAAGCCGATGGAAGCGTGCCAACGCAGGCCTGGTTAAATCGTCTTAACCGTTGAGCTCAAGCGAAATGCAGATGGTTGATTGAACGTTTGCAAGAGCAGGGACATGAACTTAGGCGTCCGCAAGCCGATTTCCTACGAGATGAGATTTATGAACTGAGAACCCGAATGGGAAATGTGAGGTATCGGATGCTCTACTTCTTTCACGGCAATGTTGCCGCTGTGATTTCTCACGGAATCATGAAGAAGATGGCAGAGGTGCCACACCGAGAAATCGAAAGGGCAATTAGACGAAAAAAGCAGTTTGAGCAAAACCCAGAACAACATACACAGGAAATTGAACTATGACAGGAAAACGAACCACAACATCCGCAGTGGAGATTCTCCACCACCTCTACTTTAAAAACGACCCCGAAATGATGCAAATGCTTGAAGCCGAACGAATCAAGGGGAATA
>JAKZSX010000435.1:0-4363 GCA_047517405.1 Candidatus Poribacteria bacterium
AGGCATCTGTCCTGTTAATACCCTTGCGATCTCTGCCGCCGCTGTCACTTCGAGGTCATAGATTGATTCCTCAGAGGTAAATGCGGCATGCGGCGTCAGGATTGCATTGTCCAACGCAAGCAGCGGTTCATCAGACTGAGGAGGTTCTTCTGCTAAAACATCCAGCCCTGCTCCCGCGATTTCTCCTGTCATAAGTGCGCCGTAAAGCGCATCAGTTTCGATAATGCCTCCCCGCGAGGTATTGAGGATATAGGCTGTCGGCTTCATCCGACGGAACGCTTCTTCATTGAATATCCCTTCAGTTTCAGTGTTCAACGGTGCGTGGATGGTGATAAAATCAGACTCTGCCAGAAGTTCGGGGAAATCCACCAACGTTACTCCATATTCATCCGCAATTTGCGGAGTGGCTCGCGGTGAGTAAATCAAGACCTCCAACCCGAACGCTTTCGCTTTCGGCATAATTGCTTTTCCGATTCTACCAAATCCAATAATGCCCAGCTTTTGGCCACGGATCCGACGCATGGGAGGTCCCACGTCTCGCGTCCAATTGCCATTTTTAATCGTTCGATCGAGCAGGTTAATTTTCCGAGCACATGCCAGCAGCAGTGCTATCGTGTGATCAGAGACCTCATCAATGCAGTAGGCAGGAACATTCGTTACAACCATTCCGAGAGCGGTCGCTGTTTCTACATCAATGTTATCTAGCCCGATGCCACACCGACCAATAACCTTGCACTGTTGGGCGGCTTCGACGACCGCCGTGGTCACATGGAGCCAGCAGGTAAGGATACCATCCACTTGGGGGGCGAGATCAATAAATTCCGCCTCCGTCCCGCTCTTCGCGACGATTAGTTCTGCGTCTATCTTTTCTAAGACCTGTCGCTCCGGTTCGACGGAGGGCCAGGCATAGTCTGTCATCATCACTTTATATTTATAAGACATAATGGCAGCTCCTTTCTTGAATATAATTTCACTTTTCGTTTGGAATAAGCACTTCGCACTGCAATTTAATCCCAGTTGCAACCTATCGGAAATTGGAGATATGTTTTTTTGGTGTTACGCCTTGCGTTCTACTTACTAGCTCCGCTTGGCTTGGATATGCCTATCCAAACCATACCATGCAGTGGATTTGTCAACCCACTGCGAGCGGCAATTGATTCCCTTCCCGGTTTACAACGTTTCCTGTAACTGGCAACTTGCGTTATACTATAACATAAGTATGATCGGAAAACAATCGTGAGGATACCTATTTCTATTCCCTTGAAAAGGCTCTGGTTTTGTGGTATTATGCTGGAAATTGCAAATATCAATTAATATAACTTACTTCGGAGGTTTATCATGGGAAATTCAGTAATTCTGCCTGATGATTTCGGAGATTACGTCGCTATCGAAAATGCGTCCCAACGGTTTAACGAGGCATCAGACGTTGCAAAGAAAGTCACCGCGGCAGGCGTTCAATTGCATCCCAATCTGGATCACGCCGCAATCTTTTGCGACCCACCATATATTGTTGCGGGACCATTAAAACAGCTTGGCTATGTCTCCGGTTGGGATGCTCGTTGTTATCCCTCGCCGGTAGATGGGTGCGACTACATCAACGTTTCGGCGAGATTGCCAGAGGACAGTCAAGAGCGAAGCAACGGTTGGTTTGATTATGTCGCAGTTGTCCATCCTGTTGACAACCAAGCCTTAGATCATATGCTGAGTCAGGGTTACGGCAATCCGTTCATCCATCATTTGACATGGGGGATTGTTCCACCGGAGCGTGCCGGTGCGAGCGATTTCGATTACGCGGGCGAAGTTGTGCGTTTTATGGTCGGCACCCGAACGGTGATTGCAGATGCCATAGGCGACGAGCCCGGGACGCTGATCGTTGCGTTGCCGCAGGAGGTGATAGATCACCCCGATTTTGCTGATGCGCTCCCTACATGGGTTGAGGGATTAGAAGTGGATCAGTATCAGGTCGAATCGATGCAGGGGGGTGGATTTCTAATTCAGTTTTTCGTGTTGACAGGTGGAAGGATTGAAGTGGCACTGCGATCTGGGACAACACAGACATTTAATCCCAAAAGCGTCGACAAGATCTCCAAAGACGAAATCAGCGCAATCCAAGATGATGGATGAACAATAAAGGAACGGTTATATGAGCAAGACAATTCGAGTAACTGTTTGGAATGAATACCGCCACGAAAAGACCAATGCCCAAATCGCACAGATCTATCCCGACGGCATGCACAATGCGATTGGAAATTACCTTAAGAAACAACCGGGGTTTGAGGTGCGCACAGCGACGTTGGATGAACCGGAACATGGGCTGACGGAAGCGGTTCTCTCCAATACAGATGTCCTGGTCTGGTGGGGACACGGGGCACACGGGGAGGTCACGGACGAAGTTGTTGATAGAATGCACAGCCGTATTCTTGATGGTATGGGCTTAATCTGCTTGCACTCGTCGCACTACTCCAAGATTTTCACCAAGCTGATGGGGACATCGTGCAGCCTTAAATGGCGCGAAGCAGGCGAGAAGGAGCGACTCTGGGTCATAGAGCATGGACACCCAATTGTTGAAGGAATCGGTGAGTATTTTGAGATTGAACACGCCGAAATGTACGGTGAACCTTTCGATATTCCTGAACCGGACACGCTGATTTTCATCAGTTGGTTCCCCGGCGGTGAGGTCTTCCGTAGCGGCTGTTGCTACTTCCGCGGCAAGGGGAAAGTATTTTATTTTCGTCCTGGGCACGAAACTTACCCAATCTATCATAATCCGGACGTGCTGCGCGTCATCGCTAATGCGGCGGGGTGGGCTGCGCCGGTTGATGGACCGCAACCCGTTTTTGGTCACTCACAACCAATAGAAAATCTGTAGTGGGTTACAATGGATGTGCGGTATCAATAGCTGCACCCTTCGGTAAAACCTGCACATCATAAATTTCCTCACAACTAGTCTCATACTTTAGGTATTCTACGATGCGGCCCTCGGATAGAGATACTGCTACAATTCCGCTGAACACCGCCTGCTCGGAGATTGGCAGCGATGCGAAGGTCGAACTTGTCTTTCGCAGCTTTGACAATCCCACGAACAGATAGTCATTACAACGTGCCATTCCACGCACGAAGCCGGGCAATTGCGTAACCACTTCGTATCTGCCCGCTTCGGGCTCGGCACACACTAACTCTCCTGTCCCCGAGAGCAGCAAATAAAGTTTCCCATCATACACCCGCGGGGAATGTGGCATCGGTAAACCGTCCAACACAATCTCTCCACTGGGGACATCCATCAAAATCCCACCCGATACTCTGTTCTCGCGCCATCCCTCAAAGGCGTCCACCTTTCCAAACGCTGTAACATACTCAGGTTGACCGTCCACCATCGCCATGCTGTTCAAATGGCAGCGATCTTCTGGGACTACATCGCTGACGAATGGGGGACGCCATTGCGACTCGAAATCGGAGATCTCATCTACCAAAGCCATGGAGGAGAGGAGGGTATTGATTGCCCACAGTCCGTCCCTTCCCCAAGCGAGATCATGGGTGTCAACCTCTCCGCTAAAGTAGGTCCTCTCCGGCGCATACGTGCCTCCTGCCGCTCCAATCAATACCCCGGAATCAACATGTTGGGTTTCCTCCGCTGAAGTGTTGGCAAGCACTATTACCTCATCCCGCGTAGCAACTGCAATCCGCTGATCAGAGACCGCCAATCCCATCGGTCTGGGAAAGTCCAAGGCGTGCTGCTCAATCTTTTCTGGACTTATGGCACGGATAAAGATAACTTTGCCCGCTTGGTAGGTGCTAAACACCAGCGTACACCCCAATTGCCAGAGCAATTTAGGTAGAGTTGGCGAATGGGTGTAATAAAATGGAGGTAGCAGAGCGTTCATGGGATTTCACCTTTGTCGTTCGACGCCACTAAGATTTTTCGATGGGTTTTCTGTATTAATCAATTGGTGGACTTTCAATGAGAACGGGGGTTTGGCCAGGTGTTAGCGAAATGCAGTTTTTAGCTTCATGAAAATTTACACTTTGGAGAGTTATCTTAGATAACTGGTAAATTTTCAATGGTTCGCCCTCCCTAACCTTCAAGAACGCTTCTATATTAATCGCGGTGCCTTCTGCGGACTCTTCGTGCACTAACAGCGTATAGGTTGAAACATCGGTCGAAAGCTGTAAAGCCTTCAAACCGTTTACCCTCTTCAGACGGAGTGGACCCCTTGAAACCTTAAGTAATTGGCTATACATGATTGTATTGAGAGACTGTAGGACACGACTTGCGGGCCGTGGATTGCAAAGGGTATCCAGAAGTCCATGAGTTACATCCATCGTCCGGTCAAGGTCGCTGAAGGGTTCAAAATAGATGCGACTC
>JAKZSX010000436.1:0-8651 GCA_047517405.1 Candidatus Poribacteria bacterium
CTGGTAAAACCTGATTTGGGGAGCACAATCGGTGTCATACGGACATTATCTCCTGAATTGTTGCCACAACTCGCTCTTGCGAGGGGATGTAGGCTTGCTCCAACGTCGGGCTGAAGGGCACAGGGGTGTGGGGTGCGGTGATGCGTTTAATCGGCGCCTCAAGGCTATAGAACGCCTCGTCTGCTGCCAGTGCCGCAATATCTGTGGCGAGGCTGCACCGTGGAGTGTCCTCATCGACAATCACGAGGCGACCTGTCTTCTCCACCGAATCCAGAATGGTTCCGCCGTCCAATGGGCTGAGCGTCCGAGGATCGATGACCTCAACGCTGACCCCTTCGGCTTCAAGCACTTCCGCTGCAGACAGTGCTACATTGACCATCTTCGCAATGGCGACGACGGTCACATGGCTGCCCTCGCGTCTAATTTCCGCCTTGCCCAAGGGTACGGTGTAAGGTTCTTCAGGCACGGGTCCCTTCTCACCCAACAGCGTCTTGTGTTCGAGGAAAAACACGGGATCGTCGTCCCGAATGGCGGCGATCATCAGTCCCTTGGCATCATAAGGTGTAGTGGGAATTACCACCTTTAAGCCGGGGATGTGGGTGAAGATAGAGTAAAGGCTCTGAGAGTGCTGCGCTGCCGCGTTCACTCCTGCCCCAATCAGCGCACGGACAACCATCGGGACCTTCACCTTACCGCCGAACATGTAACGCAGTTTCGCCCCCTGATTGTAAATCTGATCCATCGGGATACCAAAGAAATCGATGAACATCAACGCCGCGATGGGTCGCAAACCTGTTGCCGCCGCACCAACGGCTGCGCCAATGAAACCTGCCTCGCTGATCGGGGTATCGCGCACCCGATTATGTCCAAACTTGCCTACCAATCCTCGGGTGATGCCCATCGGTCCGCCCCAAGAATCCTCGGCACCCGGCTCGTCCGATCCAGCACCGCCAACAATATCCTCGCCCATAATAATGACCGAGGAGTCGCGCTCCATCTCCTGATAGATTGCCTCACGGATAGCCAGCCCAAGGGTCATTGTACGTTCTTCGCCCATTATATCACCTCCTCGTAATTAACGTAAACGTCGGTTGTCACTTCACTTGCATCGGGGAAGGGACTATTAGCAGCAAATTCGACAGCCGCCTCAATAACGTCCGCGACCTGTGCGTCAATTGCATTCAATTCGTTATCTCCCAACAACCCTTGTTCGGTGACGCGGTCACGGAACAGTCGGATGGCACAATGTTTCTCCCGATACTCCTCGATTTCCGCCCTTGATCGATACCCCTGCGTATCGCCTTCGTAGTGACCATAAAAGCGATAGGTCTGGCACTCCAACAGCGTGGGACCGTCCCCCGCCCGCGCCCGGTCAATCGCTACGCCGGCTGTCTCGTAAACATCGAAGAGGTCCAATCCATCGACAGTAACGCCGGGGATACCGTAGGCTTGGGCACGTGAGGCGATATCGCCGCCGGCAGAAGCATACTTCACGCTAGTCGATTGGGCGTAACGGTTGTTTTCCACAACGAATATCGCAGGGAGTTTCCAGATAGCTGCTAAGTTCAAGCCCTCGTGGAAGGTGCCTTCGTTGGCACCACCATCACCGAAGAAACTGACGGCAACCGCTCCGCTGCCCTGTACCTGCGCCGTGAGTGCCGCCCCACAAGCCAGCGGGACACCACCACCGACAATGCCGTTAGCACCGAGCATGCCGCGATCTATATCAGCGATGTGCATGGAGCCACCCTTGCCTTTACAGGCACCGGTGGCGCGTCCATATAATTCAGCCATCATCTCGTTAACGCCGACACCTTTAGCGATGCAGTGACCATGACCGCGGTGGGTGCTGGTGATGCTATCCGCATCGGACAGGTGGGCACAGACGCCGACCGCTACTGCCTCCTCCCCCGCGTAAAGGTGGACGAAGCCCGGAATCCGTCCGGCGGCGTATTCGTTGTGCACTCTATCCTCAAACTTGCGGATGGTGACCATCAGCTCGTAGATCTCAAGTAGTTTGTCTCTCGGAATATCCATATGATTCTCCTTGATTTGTTTTATTAACTCATCGATGAACCACCGGCGACGTTGATAGCGAGACCGGTGAGATAATCGGATTCGGACGAAGCGAGAAAAGCCGCCGTTTTTGCCACATCTTCTCCTATGGCAACCCGCCCCAAGGGAACTCTCGAATCGCGCTGCTTCATCGCCTCAGCGTGCCGTCCACTTGCCCGCCACTCGTCGCCGGATATATCCTCCGACGATAGGGCAGCCGCTATATAGCTCCACCGTTCCGTATCAACAACGCCGGGACAGATGGCGTTCACGTTAATGTGATGAGGTGCTAATTCTTGTGCCAAGGCTTGCGTGAAGCCGATCACTCCGAATTTAGAGGCGGCATAAGCTGCGAAACGTGCGGAACCACTTTTGCCCGACACGGAGGACATGGTAATGATTTTTCCACCCCCGCCACGGTTTATCATGTGCCGAGCAACCGCTCTACAGCAAAGAAAAGTCCCTTTGAGGTTAATCTTGTGCACGGTGTCCCACGCCTCTTCCTCCAGTTCAACCACCGGCACACGATCTGGGCCAGGACGTGAGCCGGCATTGCTCACCAAGATGTCGATATGTCCAAACTGCTCAACGCCCTCATTCACCAGTGCGTCCACCTGCTCGGCATCGGATACATCTGCCAAGATAACCGCTGCCTGTCGCCCCAGCACCTCAATTTCGCGGGCGACGGAGGCAGCTCCCTCCCAATCGGTTGAGTCGTCGGCATAAGGATTATTGACAACATCGTTGACAATGACATCGGCACCCTCCTTGGCAAGGCGTGTGGCGATCGCACGACCAATGCCATATTCACCGCCCGCGCCTGTCACTAGGGCAACTTCCCCGTTAAGATTGTACATAATGATTTCCCTTCTGCTGACCGATTTGGTATGAGCAACTTGATCAACCAGTTACCATCACATTTGGTCTTGGACTTTTATAGCTTACTCTGAAAAAATCGGCAATCGATTCCACGTCGTCTTTGATGTTTTGGTCAACGAGAATCTTGCGATTATGCGAACTCCCAAGACCCCTGCGCCGCACGCACCGGATTGCCATTGCCGGCAGGCACTTTGCCAACAGGGTTATGCTGGTATTCGTCCACACCTCGTACCAGATAGCTTTCAAACGTGGGCCAAACACTCAAGTCGCATTTCACCTCTGTAGGACTGAAGCGCATGGTCTGTCCGGCACGTATCCGGTCCGAATTGTTTGGACCTGAACCGTGGATGAGACGGTTATCGTGTAACGATATCTCCCCTGCTTTCAGATCCATCGTCACCTCCTCCTCCGGCTTGATCGCATCTTGCTCGACCTCCAGAGACAAGACGTACTGATCGCCGTCTACTGTACGGTGTTGCAGATTACCCCAGCGGTGGCTGCCTCGCACAATACGCATCGCCCCGTTCTCCTCCTCCGTATCGAACAACGCCAGCCACACAGACACCGTCTTCGCAGGCTGCAGGGGCCAGTAGCGAGCATCCTGATGCCAAGGGACTTCTGTTTCATCACCCGGAAATTTAGCGAAGCAATGTGCTCCCCATTGGAAGAGATTAGGGCCTAGCACATCTTCGATGTAATCGAGGATGGTCGGTGTTCGGCACAGGTCGTAAATCCACCGATTTGCTTTGTGCCAGTTGTTGACACGGCTCATGTGCACGTCAGGCGGCAGCAACGCGACCATCTCCCGAAAGCCCTCTTGAAGCCTCGGTAATGCGGCCGGATCGAATACGGGTAAATTCTTGACGTACCCCCACTGCTGGAACTGCTCTTTTTCCTGCTCAGTCAATCTGCGTGCTTCACGGCTTATTGTTAAATCGGTCATCGTTATCTCCCTCCAGAGGCTAGCGATCTGCCAGGTTATAACTAATCGAGATTTCTAGGGTGTCGAGGTCTGCACCGGCGTTGAATTTCAATCTTCGACCAACCGTCGAAAGGACTCACTCTCCTTCCCGTCGGGGTCTCACTAGCGTGGTGCCATCCGCCTCGATCAGCGGACGGTGATAAATGTACGGCGGTTCTAGCACCGCCTGCTGGACTTCGGTCAGTTCAGAGACCCACTCCGGCATGTTCACTTCATAATACCCACCATGATAGTGGAGGTACTTAGGGGTATAGCGGTAGAGCGCTGTGCGTCTCTCACCCTTTCCCTTCCACGGAAGGGTGCCGTGGGTGGTGGCTTCGTTGAAGATCGCCAGATCGCCGGCTGAAAGAGGAATGTGATAAACAATTTCTCGGTTGGCCTCCCACAACTGGATGTCTTCTGGACACGGTAAATTCGCTTTGTGGCTGCCCGGTATAACGCACAGACCGCCATCGCCGGGATTCACATCCGTCATGTAAAACTGGCAATTGATTAAACCACAGCGCATTCTGCCGTTTTGGTAGGCGTAGAAGCGGGATCCGTTAAAAGTGACGTTGCCGTCGCCGTGAAGGCGCAGTCCCTCGGCACCGGCTATGGAGGTCAATATATCGGGCGAGTGGTCCAGCTTCCAGCCGCGTCCCAGCAAGGTATTGAGGTAAGGGATGAGTTTGGGATGAGCCAATAAATCGCGAAAGGGTTGACACCAAGGATGCTCCCAAGTTAGCATGCCGCTGATATGACCTCGGAGGTGCGTTCCCTCTAGCTGTGGACCAACTGCGCGGGCGGTGTGTTCGCCGTGTTTGTCTATGTTGGCATCGACAGCCTCGTTCAGGCTTTTCACCTCGGCGGTCGAGAGCAAACCTCTGACGACGAGAAAGCCCTGCAGATCGAATAGGTATTTTTCTCGCTCGCTCATTGTGGGGAACTGTACTTGTTCGTTCATAATTGCCGCCTCCCGTTTGGCGTGTGAGTTAATGATACTCCGGTGGGGGTCGGGGACACCAATCGTTGCCCCTATTACCAAAGGACAATTACTATACCACCGCTCATCAATCGGGTCAAGCGAAAACCGAGGACGACGAAGTTTTCTGTTGACGCTACGGGACAGTCGTGATATAAGAATAGAGATGATACGTTATTGTTTCCGCAACTCAAGAGACTAGTGGGTTATCTTACCGGCGACAGAATCAACCTAACCAGGATTGCGCCTAAACGCAAGGAGGCTTTCTCATGAAACTCGGTTTCTTCACAATGCCACTGCATCCGCCGGGCGCGGATTTCACAAAGACCTTGGATGACGACCTCGACCAAGTGGTGACACTAGACAAGTTGGGCTACACGGAGGCGTGGATCGGTGAACACTTCACCTTTGAATGGGAAAATATTCCATCCCCCGAACTCTTCATCGCGAATGCCCTAGGGTTGACTCAGAACATCGTCTTTGGTACAGGCGTTACATGTATGCCCATCCACAATCCGGCTGCGGTCGCCCATCGGATCGCTCAGCTCGACCATTTGGCGCATGGACGTTTCTATTGGGGCGTCGGTTCTAGCGCTATACCGGGGGACTGCGAGATGTTTGGATTCGCCGCGGACGGCGACCGGCGGAAGGCGACACGAGAGGGTATTGAGGCAGTGCTCCAAATTTGGGCGGACCCCAAACCGGGTCTATACGAAACCGAGTACTGGCGCTATAAGATTCCTGAACCGGTGGAGGATATCGGCTTAAAGGTGCACATGAAGCCGTATCAGAAGCCGCACCCACCTATCGCGATGGGCGGTGTTTCACCCAGATCGGACACGCTGGTGTTGGCAGGTGAGCGGGGTTGGATTCCGATGAGTCTGAACTTGGTGCCTTTAGAAGTCATCCAAACGCACTGGGAGGCGGTGGAAGAAGGGGCGCAAAAGGCAGGACGTACCCCGGATCGCTCAATATGGCGTATCGCACGGGAGATTTATATCGCAGACACCACCGAGCAGGCGCGCAAGGAGGCACTAGACGGAACCCTCGGACGTGACTTCAATGAGTACTGGTTCAAACTCCTACCTAAGGCACGATTCAAGAGAGATCCCAACATGCCCGACGATGAAGTGACAGCCGAGTGGCTACTCGACAACCTCTGGATTGTTGGAAGTCCCGACGATGTCGCCAATCAACTGCGCCAATTATACGAGGATGTAGGTGGTTTCGGTGTGCTCTTGGCGATGGGGCACGAATGGGAACCGAAGGAGAAGTGGCTCAATTCTATGACGTTGCTTATGAACGAGGTGATGCCCAAATTGGCAGACCTGACATAGACCACGATCGGGGCTTTCAGGAGGTAGGATATGCGCTTGAAGGACAAAGTAGCACTGGTTACGGGTGGCGGTTCCGGTATTGGACACGCGACGGCAGTTCTATTCGCTGCAAAGGGGGCAAAGGTGGTTATCTCCGATTTGAACGAGGCAAACGCCCTTGAAACCGTTGCGAAAATAAAAGCCGAGGAAGGCGATGCCACCGCCGTTACCGGAGACGTATCGAAGAACGCTGACGCTGAAGCGATGGTACGGGGCGCGGTGGAAACCTATGGCAGCTTGGATGTTGTGGTCAACTGCGCTGGGGTTGTCGCCGGTAAAGCTCTCCCGACAGGCGCATCCCCTGAAGAGGTGTGGGACCGTGTAATGGACGTTAACCTGAAGGGGACCTACTTGGTAACGTGGCATGCGGTGCGGACGATGGAACAGTCAGGCGGCGGTTCGATAATCAACATCGCCTCCATCAATGGACTAGTGGGCTATCCGATTGGTCTCGGCGGTGGCTTCGACGCGTATGTTCCCTCAAAGGGAGGCGTGGTTCAGTTCACCAAAAACTTGGCTATCGACTACGGCAAGAAGAACATCCGCGTGAATTGCATCTGCCCCGGTCATATAGACACCAATCTGATCCGGGAGTTTGTCCAAGAACGGCGCGAATGGTTGGAGCAGCGTTACCCGATGGGCAGAATCGGACGCCCCGAAGAGATCGCCTACGCGGCACTTTTTCTGGCATCGGATGAATCCTCTTTTGTGACGGGAGCCCCGCTTATCGTTGATGGCGGGTATACTGCGCAGTAAATGGGACTCACCGATTCAGAAGATGCTAATAAAGACTCACCTATGGGGAAGGGGAATCTTCCTTGAGTGAATCCTTAATCAGCCCCTATTTTCTGTTGCCTTTTTTATAGCGTCATGATAACATCTGCGCTAGTGTCGTGAAGAGAAGTAAAACAGTTCTCTTTTTGAGAAGGAGGTCCCAATGTATACTTCGGTCCGATACCCTGATACAATAGAACCTTTAGTGCAGTTTATAGAAGAAACTGAACCTGAAGACATTTTGGAAAAGACGGCAGAAAAACTCCGTGCTGACGTTTCGATTAAAGAAATGTGTACGGCCTCTGCACTTGCAGTCATCCGGTCCTCAGAGATGCCAACAGACCATCACGGTGGTCCCTTGCATCCCATCGCAGGATTATATGCCGTGGGTCAGACTGCCTCAAGAATGTCTGGGGAGACTTCTTTTTTGCCTGTGATGCAAAATGTCGCGCTAGCTAATACACATATCCACCATCCCACCATGGGGCCTTATGTGCTGCCAGAATTTGAGCCGCTTGATGCAGGCGGGTTGGAGGAAACCAAGCAGGCATTTCTTCAGGAGGCGCGGCGTGGCGAGATCAACGCTGCCGACCATCATTTCCTTTGGCTTGCTGAAAACTTACCCCGTGAGGCCGCCCTGGATTTACTCCTGACGGTTGCCATCCCTTGTAATGTGATTGATGACCATAAGTTCATTTACCCCTTCTATACCTGGAAGTTCCTCGAATGGATTGATTGGGAGCATTTTCAGGTCCTTAATCGAGGTCCAGTGCGGTACGTCTCGCAGCCCGTACGGGCACCAGCAATACAAGAACATCTTGAGTTGATTGAAAAATATCAACTGCTTTCAAAGCCTTTGCGTGAGACCACAGGAGAAGATGAAACCGAAGCTATCGCTCAAGTGCGCAATGCGCTGGACAGTTGTGCCTTCCCCGACATCCCTGAAACGACCGCCCAAGCACTCGCAGAAGGGCTCTCCTTGGAGGGGACTGGAGAAGCGCTTTCTATAGCGGCGTCGGATCTGTTCTTGAGGGCGGATACGAGCAACCCCTTCGATGTCCACATGAACACCGGCGCAAATGTCAGGCGGCACCTCCTACGAATTAGCGGCGTCAGCCAGAAAAATAAGATTTTGGCACTCCTGTTATGGAATTCGGGACCAGAGATTCGACCTATGCTCATCTCTTCCGAACCTCATGTCCATCCCGATGCTGTCGCTGCAATTCCAAGGCTCTCACAGCAGGGACTTTTGGACGCCATCCAAGACGCAATTGCTACCAATGGCGTCGAGGGTGCGATGGCACGAGCGGAAAAATATGAAGAACTCGATTACGACCCGCAGGCTTTAATCGCCATGCTCGGTGACATTGCCTGCCAGGATAACATTACGGAGATGCATGCCATCAAGCATCATCAAGCAACTTTTGAAGAGTTCCATACAACTCGCCCACCTTTCCGCTTTCGCCACCTTGTTGCGGCAGTAAAAGCAGCAGCCATCTCGTATGGGAAAGCCCAAGAGGTGTATGTGGAGGCAAAGCAGTTGCTAAATGTGTAGCATAGGTCTACCGGGTACGCAGGATTTCCTGATACCAACTGCCGAGCAATCTACTAGCTCATTTCACAA
>JAKZSX010000437.1:0-8455 GCA_047517405.1 Candidatus Poribacteria bacterium
GGCTTGGTTTCGTAGGGGCGAGGTCCCCTCGCCCAACGGGTTGGGAGACCCAACCCCTACCCTGCGATACGGCTCGCTGTGGATTGACAAATCCACAGCACCGTGGGATCATTCCTTGCTTTTTAAAACAGGTTCTTAGTGAATGAAGCGGGAGAAGTTGCCGGAAAAATAAAGAAGATCTTCAGAGATCAGAACGGTCAAATCACAGAAGAGGACAAACAATCGTTAAAAAACGAATTGGGTGATGTACTTTGGTATTTAACCCAAATTTGCACAGAACTCGGTTTAATTTTAGAGGAGGTCGCTGAAACGAATATAACGAAAATTTTCTCCAGACAAGAAAGAGGCAAACTTGGGGGAGATGGCGATAATAGATAGAACGAACCGATTCTGATGACTATAACAAAGACTCAGACAAAGGAGACCTAGAATGACCGACAAACGCCCAAATATCCTATTTGCTTTCGCCGACGACTGGGGAAGGTATGCCAGCGCGTATCGACAGACCGAAGGGGATAACACGCCCAATGCCCTACTAGACACACCCAACTTTGACCGCGTAGCACGCGAGGGGGCCCTATTCACCAACGCCTTCGTACCCGCGCCTTCCTGCACGCCGTGCCGAAGTTCTCTGCTCACGGGTCGCTACTTCTGGCAGACGGGGCGTGGCGCAATCCTCCAAGGAGCGGTCTGGGATCCGTCCATCCCCTCATATCCCTTACTACTTGAAGAAGCGGGCTACCATATCGGTTATACCTACAAGGTGTGGTCGCCGGGAACGCCACGCGATGCGCCCTACGGTGGAGATCGGACACGCTACGCACCGGCAGGAACAAAGTTCGGTGAGTTTTCGTTCGTTGCCACGGAAAATGTTCCTGAACACGGTGTCGAGGGCGCGAAACAGATTCTCTATGACGAATCGCGTCAAAACTTCGACGCCTTTCTGGAGGCACGTCCACCGGATACACCGTTCTGTTACTGGTGGGGCCCCACAAACACACATCGCAAATGGCAGCGTGGGTCTGGCAAAGCACTCTGGGGATTGGACCCGGACGACCTAAAGGGACGGCTGCCCGGTTTTCTGCCGGACGTGCACGATGTCCGCGAGGATGTCTGCGATTACTTGGGTGAGTGCCTCGCTGTGGATGCCGGGCTCGGTTTGCTTTTGAACCGCCTAGAAGAATTGGGGGAGTTAGATAATACGTTGGTTGTTGTGAGCGGCGACCACGGCATTCCGGGCTTCCCACGCGGTAAATGCAACCTATACAATCTTGGCTGCGAGGTGGCACTGGCGGCACGTTGGCCCGGACATATCCCCGCAGGTCGAACGTTAAATGACTTTGTAAATCTCATGGATTTAGCACCGACCTTCATGGAAGCTGCTGGACTCGAACCCCACAGCGACATGACGGCTCGAAGTCTGCTAAATGTATTGACCTCATCACGAGACGAGCAGGTGGATCCAGAACGGACGTTTGTTGTTACCGGCCGAGAGCGGC
This sequence comes from Candidatus Poribacteria bacterium, assembly GCA_047517405.1. Taxonomy (GTDB): domain Bacteria; phylum Poribacteria; class WGA-4E; order WGA-4E; family PCPOR2b; genus PCPOR2b. Next base: position 1,500 of record JAKZSX010000437.1, read on the forward strand.
ACGTTGGCACAGCACGAGAGGGGAATCTGCCTTACCCACAACGCGCCATCCGCACGAAGGATTTCCTGTACATCCGCAATTTCGCTCCTGACCGTTGGCCCATGGGCGATCCAAAAGGTTTGGACGACCCCACCACGGAGCCTCCGTCGTTCGACGACCTGTGCGATGACACAAGAATCGTCTATCCCGACATGGATGCCAGTCCAACGAAGGCGTGGATGGTTCACCACCGTGGGGAGGACCAGGTGCGCCGGTTATTCGAGATGGGATTTGGGAAGTTTCCGGCGGAGGAACTCTACGACCTGCGGGTAGATCCGCACTACCTGAATAACGTGGTGGAGGATGCCCGATATAGGGAAGTCCGACAGCAACTCTCTGAGCAGCTCATGAATGTTCTAACAGAACAGGAGGATCCGCGAGTTGTCGAACCGGACTGCCGTTTCGAGCGTTCCCCATTTACAGATATCTAGAGCGTATTCATAAACTAATTTGAGAAAGGAAAACCTATATGATTCAGATTGCAGAAATGCTCGGTCCACAACCATCACCGCTGTGGAAAATGGTCAAGCAGTGTGGCGTTGATTACGCAGTCGGTGCGATGAACTTCCGTAACAACACAGAAGACCTGCCTTTGGAGGAACGACCGTGGGGGTATAATTCACTCTCACGGGTGAAGAGGGCTTATGAAGACGGAGGATTTGAACTCGCTGTTATTGAGAGTCGTCCGCCGTTGAACAAAGCCAAAATTGGATTGCCCGGACGGGACGAGGAAATCGAGACTGCCTGTGAACTCATCCGCAATATGGGAAAGTTGGGTATTCCGGTCTGGTGTTATGAGTGGATGGCGGTGTTCAACTGGATGCGTACCGCTACGGAGATCCCCTCGCGCGGCGGTGCGCTAGTTACAGGTTACGACAACGAACAGATGCGTGACAAGCCAAACACCGAATTCGGTGTGGTGACTGAGGAACAGTTGTGGGATAACCTGAAATACTTCCTTGAGCGTGTCGTGCCGGTGGCTGAAGAGGCAAACGTCAAATTGGCGATGCATCCCGATGACCCGCCGCTTTCTCCCATCCGGGGGATTGGTCGGATTATGCGGAGCGTCGAGAACTATCAGTGCCTGATTGATCTGGTGCCGAGTCCGGTAAATGGGATTACGCTCTGTCAGGGCAACTTTACACTGATGACGGACGATCTGCCGTCGGTTATTCGTCATTTCGGGGAACAGGACAAAATCTTCTTCGTACATCTGCGCGATGTGCAGGGGACGCCAGAGAAATTCGAGGAAACCTTCCACGATGATGGTAAGACCGATATGTTAGCGTGTCTGGAGGCATACCGGGATATTGGATTCAATGGTGTGCTGCGGCCCGACCATGTGCCGACAATGGAGGGCGATAGCAACGAACGCGCGGGATATTCATCGCTTGGACGGTTGTTTGCCATCGGTTATATCAAAGGGTTGCGTGAATCGGTGTATAAAGACTAAATTGAGGGACTCACCGCCGCAAGGTGTGACGTGATAATAGCGTAGCAAAAATTTTTGCTGCAAAACGCTCAATATTCTTTGACAAACCGATCCATACAAGGTATAATTATAGCTATTTTATTGAAACTGAATCTCAATATCAATAGCATGGCGTAGAACAACTGTATAGTTTCCGGAGGTTACAATGCTAAAATATCTGGTTGGAGTTCTAAGTCTACTCCTAGCTGTAGGGACGGTCGGTGCAACCGATACCAGAGAATTGATCGTCTATTCAGGCCGCAGCAAGGGTTTGGTTCACCCCATCATCAAGCAGTTTGAGAAGGAGACCGGTATCACGGTCAAGGTGCGTTACGGCGATACTGCTCAACTAGCAGTGGCTTTATTGGAGGAAGGGGCAAAAAGCCCCGCGGATCTGTTCTGGGCGCAAGATGCCGGGGCACTTGGCGCAGTCAGCAAACAGGGGTTGCTTCAGGCATTACCCAAATCGATCTTGTCGAAAGTGCCTGACAAGTTTCGTAATTCTGAGGGAACGTGGGTTGCGACAAGTGGTCGCGCACGTGTCCTCGCGTATGCACCCGAGCGTATCAAGGCGGAGGAATTGCCCAACAGCATCTTTGATTTGACCGATGCTAAATGGAAGGGACGAGTCGGTTGGGCTCCACAGAACGCGTCATTTCAAGCCTCCGTAACGGCGATGCGTGTCCTTGAAGGGGAAGAAAAGGCGGAGGAATGGCTGCGTGGCATGAAGGCAAATGGTGCGAAAAGCTATCCGAAGAACACTCCTATTATTCAGGCACTTGCTGCTGGAGAAATCGACCTGGGCTTGCCCAACCACTATTACTTGATGCGTTTCAAAAAAAGCGATTCCAGCTTTCCTGTTGAGCAAACTTTCTTTACATCCGGCGATGCAGGAAATCTCGTCAATATCGCTGGCATCGGTGTCCTGAAAAGCAGCAGTCACGCTGAAGAGGTCAGCAGCTTCGTCCAATACCTTCTATCCCCAAAAGTGCAGCAGCTCTTCATTAGTGAGATCTTTGAGTATCCCGTCACGGATGTGGTTATTCCTAGTGAAAAATTGCTGCCACTAGATGAGCTCTTGAAACTTACGCCCGAACTCAATCTAGAAAAGTTAGACGACCTAGAAGGCACCTTGAAACTTCTGCGTAAGGCGGATATTCTTTGATCTTTTCTGAGACACGCCATTTTCCACCATGGTATTTCGTTGTCCCCGGGGTTGTTGTCGGGACCGGAGTTCTGCTGCCACTGATTTACCTCCTTGTTCGAGCGTTTGAGGCGGAAACAGGGGAGTTAATCCAAATTGTCTTCCGCGCCCGGACCGTACATCTTTTGGGAAATACCCTCCTCCTCGTTGTCGGGGTTGTTGGGGCCGGCGTGCTGCTCGCAGCACCTCTTGCATGGGTTACAACGCGGACGGATCTCAGAGGCAAACGCTTTTTTACATTGCTTGGGGTGTTGCCACTGGCAATTCCTGGCTATGTGATGGCTTACGCTTTATTAGGTTTAAGCGGTCCCAGCGGAACCTTTGCAAGCCTGTTTGGACCAAGTTTTCCAAATCTCCGGGGATACTGGGGTGCCCTTATCGCTCTCAGTTTTTACACATTCCCTTACCTCTTGCTAAACCTCCGAACAGCACTATTGGGATTGGATCCTGCGATTGAAGAATCCGCTTATAGCCTTGGCAGCAAGTCTCGGGAGGTTTTCTTTCGTGCAATTTTACCACAACTTCGTCCCGCTCTCTACGCCGGTGGACTCCTCGTTGGGTTGCATGTGCTCGGGGACTTCGGTGTGGTATCCCTAATGCGATACGAAACCTTTAGCTACGCGCTCTACACGCAATACACCGCCGCTTACGACCGTATCTATGCTGCGTGGCTTGCGCTGATGCTTCTTGTGCTCACCGGCGGCCTACTCTATCTTGAAGCAAGATTGTTGCGCGGAAGCAAGTTTCACCGCACGGGCAGCGGCACATCGCACCAATCTAGCCCAATCCCTCTGGGGGTTTGGCGGATACCCACCTACGTTTATCTCGGTCTTTTGACACTCGCTAGTGTAGTTGCCCCCATTGTAACGATCGCCTTTTGGACCCTCAAGGAGGCTGATAGCTCACATATGCAGGATTTTTTCCAGGCACTCTCTGGTTCTTTTTTGGTATCAACACCAGCAGCTTTACTTACCGCTGCTTTTGCAGTCCCCTTAGCCTACTTGGGTGTGCGATATTCATCTCCGGTCTGCCGCGCACTGGAACGTGGCGCGTATATCGGTTATGCGACACCGCCGCTAGCATTTGCACTTGCCCTTATTTTCTTTTTTCGAGGAATACCAGCGGTTTACCAGACACTTTGGATCTTGATCTACGCCTATACCGTGCACTTTCTCGCGGAAGCGATCGGTCCCGTCCGCAGCGCACTCTATCAAGCCTCACCCCGTTTGGAGGAAGCTGCCAGATCGCTCGGCTATCGCCCTTTCAGGGCCTTTTTCAAAGCCACCTTTCCACTGTTGCGTAGCGGGGTTATTGTCAGTATCGCTTTCGTTTTTCTCGCAGCAATGAAGGAACTTCCGTTGACTTTCCTGCTTTCGCCCGTGGGATACGAGACCTTAGCGGTGAACGTTTGGAGCTATACAACGGAAGCGATGTTCGCTGAAGGGGCACGGTATGCCCTTGCAATTGTGCTCTGCTCGTCACTGTTCGTGGGTTTGTTGTTGATGAAGGACTCAAGAGCATCGTATGAATACACAGAAGCGTCAACATGATTAACGAATAGACAGAACAGATTGAGCGATGGGAAAGCGATAACGCGATTTTCCTCGTAACGCAGTGTTCTAAGGAGTTATGATGCAGCCTCTGCTCAGTATCCGCAACATGACCAAAAGATTTGTTCGTAACCTACCGGTGGTTGAGGACCTCTGTTTCGAGGTCTACACCGGCGAAATTTTTGCCCTTTTGGGACCGAGCGGTTGCGGAAAGACAACGACACTACGCCTGATTGCCGGATTTGAGCGCGCTGATGCCGGAGAGATTTGCGTGGATGGACGATGCTTCGAGGGATCTAAAACCCACCTGCCGCCCGAAGCACGAGACATTGGAATTGTTTTCCAAGAGTACGCGCTCTTTCCTCACCTCAACGTGTTAGAAAATGTTGCGTTTGGACTCAAGAAACTGCCCGCAAAATTACGCGATGAGCGCGCCATGACGGTGTTGGAGATGGTGGGAATGACCGTCTTCAAAGATCGGAAGCCGCACCAGCTTTCCGGTGGGCAGCAGCAGCGGGTCGCACTAGCTCGCTCAATTGCTCCTAACCCCAAACTCATCCTGCTGGACGAACCATTTTCTAACCTTGATGCAGGCTTACGGCACTCTACGCGCGAGGAAATTCGAGTCCTCTTGAAGAATGCAGGAATGAGTGCGGTGTTTATCACGCATGATCAGGAGGAAGCCCTCTGCTTCGCAGACCGGCTGGCGGTCATGCATGACGGACGTATTGAACAGATCGGTACGCCCGAAACGGTTTACCGCCGTCCGCAAACACCGTTCGTAGCAGACTTTCTGGGCGCGACCAACCTAATCGACGGTGAAGCCGAAGGAGACTGTGCTGAGACTCCCTTGGGCAGATTCCGGATAGCACCATCAGCGCGCGGCAAGGTGCTCCTCTCGGTTCGGCCCGAGCATCTAATCATGGTTCAGTCGGACGCAACAGGTCAAAGTAACGGTGTCGGCGAAATTGTCATGCGTGAGTTCAAGGGGCATGACCTGACCTATCGAGTGAAGATTGGAGCGGAGAACTATGTTGTACAGACCGACTACTGTTGTCCGCTCCAAGTGGGAGCTCAGGTGACGCTTCGAGCCGTTGAGCCAGCGGTAGTTATGAAACAAAATGAATCCCTGCCATAATTGGAAGAGAACACAGAAAGTGCCAAAAAAAACAGTGCTTCGTCGAAAAGTGGTGGCTGATGCAAGTCTCCCGCCCCTCCCTCCGCTCCGTTTCAAGCTCTACGCTATCACCGATCGACAACTCTGTGCGCCACGAACTTTGTACGACATCATCCATAACCTCTTAGATGTAGGGGTGTCCGCAATCCAGCTCAGGGAAAAAGACCTGAGCGATACCGAGTTTATCAAATTAGCTGAACCCCTCTGCCAGCTTTGCCACACCTATTCCGCTCAATTTTTCATTAACTCACGCATCAAGATAGCTATGAACGTCGGCGCAGATGGTCTCCATCTGCCGGGAGATTCAATCTCTGTGCGAAAAGTAATCGAGGAAACGAGCCGCCGCTTCATCATCGGCAGCTCCATCCACACACTTGCTGAAGCGAAGCAGCGGGAAATAGAAGGCGCAGATTTTATCACCTATAGCCCAATCTATCCGACACTCAGTAAGCCTGGCTACGGTCCCGTTGTTGGCTTGGACGGGCTCCGAACAGTCACAACAAAGATCAACATACCTGTCTTTGCACTGGGTGGGGTAACGCCTGAACGGGTTTCGGGATGCCTTGATGCCGGTGCCTATGGGGTTGCGGTAATGTCCGGGGTGATGTCACCGGAGGACGGTGCACAGCAGGCGAAGGTGTATCTGCGACAGCTATTGAAATAACAACAGGAGTTCCCAACCATGAAACAGATCTTGACAATCGCTGGCTCAGACTCAGGAGGCGGCGCAGGGATTCAAGCCGACCTCAAATCCATCCACGCCAACGGCGGTTTTGGGATGTCCGTCATCACGTCAATTACGGCGCAGAATACACGAGAAGTGACCCGCGCCTTCGATCTGCCAACCGATCTCATTGACGCGCAAATCGACGCTATCTTTTCAGACTTTGATGTCGCAGCCCTCAAGACGGGAATGCTATCTTCATCGGAAATCGTGGGGACTGTTGCGGAGAAACTGCGCGAATATTCGCCAAGGAATATCGTGATTGATCCGGTAATGATTTCCAAAAGTCAGTACCCCTTGCTCAAGCCAGATGCCATTGAACGTTTGAAGGCAGATTTGCTGCCGCTTGCAACGGTCATCACGCCCAACGTTTATGAAGCCGAACTGCTCGCCGAATGTGAGATCCAGACTATCGATGATGCAAAGACGGCAGTGAAGGTCATTCAGGAGTATGGATGCCAAGGTGTGCTGGTTAAAGGAGGGCATCTCTCAGGGGAACAATCAATCGATGTGCTGTACGCCGATGGGGCTTTTACCCTCTTTGAGGCAGAGCGAATTGAAACGAAAAACACACATGGTACGGGCTGTACTTACTCCGCGGCAATTGCTACACACCTTGGGCTCGGAAAAGACCTCGTGGATGCCATTCAATCCGCCAAGGACTACATCACAAACGCTATCCGCTATTCCCTCGACATCGGAGGTGGGCACGGACCTACCAATCATTTCTACTTTTTGGATAGGTAATATAATGCAAGTTGCCACTTATACGAAACGTCGCAAACCCCGAG
>JAKZSX010000438.1:0-3377 GCA_047517405.1 Candidatus Poribacteria bacterium
CAACGACGGTAAACAGTATAATCGCCGCGATCCCGAATGCCATTGGCATCGCTAGTGAGATGAGTGTCTTGCCCACCGGACCTTGTAGTAGTTTTGCTTTGTTTACCTCCGATTTCTGGTTATTCACTTTGTCCTTTCGTCCCGGTGCGTTTCAATCAAACTTCGCCTTCCACAACGACGATCTCCTCATCGGTCAAGCCGTAGAGCTGATAGACCACCAGATCAATCAGTGTATCGGTCCCCTGAATGCGGGTGAGCAAGGGGTTGAGTTTGGCAAGACTAGCTGTAAACTCGCGATTCAACGATTCTTGGAAACTTCGGCTTGAAGCGATTGACCGACGGTTTTTCTTGAGGATGTCGAGCAGCCCATCAAGGGACAGACCGAAGTAACTCTGAATCGCTGTTTTGTTCTTGAGTGTGTCAATTTCGACCCCGATTTCCCGTTCCAGCCAGTGCAGGAAGCCGCGAATCTCCTCCCCTTTCGTTTTGTTCATCTCAAGCATCTGCTCCGCGAGGAAGGCGAGTAGGTCGTGGACGAGGTCGGCACGCTCTGGATCAGCAGTGAGATGGTGTTTCACAAAGCCGAGGACGCAGTCTGTGCTCCCTTTGTTGAGACAGAATTGGTAGAGGGTTTTGGCTTTTTCGAGTTGGCGGTCGCGTTCATCGGCAGGGGTAGTGAAGTTGATGCGGCGAACTGGAAATTCCCGAACTGTTGCTATATCAAGTTGGGGGAAATCATCCCGCTTGGCAACTTCGGAAAACCAGATGAATATCTGTGAGAATAGACTTGAGTTTATAAGCGATAGTAAATAGAACAAGGAGATTGAAGGATCTTGGCCAATCGCAAGTAGGTACGATTTGTTAATGGCAAAATCAGTATCAACATGTGTGGCATGTATCCGATGCTGACGACTTATGATTCGACGAATAATCAGTCTCTGTCCAACGAAAAAATTATCCGCAGGACATTCTGTCAAGCCAACCATGCTTACCTGCTCCATTTTTTCCGCGCGGAGATCATATCGGCCAACAGTTCCCCAGAATCCTGTCCTAGCTGCTTGACTTCCTTCCGCTGCCCCGGAAAAAGGTGTCATGCCACGAGCAACTTCCAGAAACATCTCCGCTTTTGTACCGAACTGTCTAACTTTGTTGTGTATAGAAATGACTAATGGGGAAAGTAACGTCAGGAAACGATGGTGCGGATCTTCTTGCCATATAGCAGAGTCAACCTCATCATAATCTGGAGTCTTTGATGCCAATTCTTCCGCTGATTCGCGTATTCCATAACGTTTGATTAGCACCCGACCTGATACGAAACTGGATTTTTGAGAGATAAAAATAACTGTGTCAATGTAGGCATCAGGAAATACGTCATAGGGCAGGTGAACTATATATTCAATTGCACACACTGAATACAGCCACTCACGCAAGCTACGGTACATTCTTGCGGTCAACCAACCGCTTGGCACGATAAGTCCCATCCGTCCCTGATGTGCTAACCCCAAAAGTCCTCTTTCAGTAAAAATAACAAATGAATCTGCTACATTATCCACTGCTGGTAGGTTAATCTTTACAAATCTCTTATCCAATTCATCAAGATTCGCCCCATACGGCGGATTGCCTATCACCGCGTCAAACCCCGGATTGTCCTTCTCGCGTCCGAACTTGTCACGGAAGACTTCGGGGAACTCGATCTCCCAATGGAAGAACCGCTTCTCCGTCGCTACCTCCTGCCCCCGACGATAGGAGGGTAGGTTTTCAAGAGCATCGGAATCTCTAGAGCGGAGGGCATTCAAGGCTTGATGATAGGTGGATCGGGAGACATCGTTTCCGAAGTAAACGCTCGTCCAAAGGTTCGCCACCCCTTTATGAAGACGGAGCATCGTTTGGGCGATGTCTAATTGGTGTTCCTTCGCGTGAATCTGGTCGGCGGTCCGGCTCTCGGTCTCCTCGATCAACAGGTAGTGTCCGATGGCGGTTGCAACGGTGTCGGTGAAAGGGAAGGGCATCGGGAGCTCTGTCTGAGATTCGCCCGTTTTGCGGCGGCTTTTCTTCAGTTCCGGTAGATTCGGCAGGTTCTCAATCTTCGTCCCGATCAGGGAATTGCCGCAACGGATGTGATGGTCAAGGAATGAGAGGGGCTCTCCCTTTGCGACCGTGTGGAGCCAGAGGGAGAGTTTCGCCAACTCCACCGCCATCGGGTTGAGATCAACGCCGTAAACGCAGGATTCGACAACGCGCCGCCGCCAGTAGGCGAGCTCTGTCTCTTCGCTCGCCGTTTCGGTCATGTGTGCCGCATCCGGGTGGGTGATCAGCTCTTCGGCGAGATAATCGACAACTCCGACGAGGAAATGACCGCTCCCTGTGGCGGGATCGAGGATTTTGAGCGATAGGATCTCGTCAACGGTTTTGCCCTCACAGAGCGGCCCAAGCGTGTTTTCGACGATGTAGCGGACGATGTAATCGGGGGTGTAGTAGCTCCCAGTCGCCTTCCGCTCGCCTTTGTCGGTCAGGAGGTAGACCGCTCCCTCTGGGTAGGCGATCTCTTGATTGGGGGAGGATTCTGGGGCGACTGTCTCGCCTCCTCTCTTTGAGACGATGACCAGATCTTCGGCGGCGATTTGGGGTTGATATTCGAGCAAACCTTCGTAGATGTTTCCGAGATGGCGCACATCAAGGTCACGGTATGCGATGCGTTCGCCCTCCTCCGTCCGTGTTAAGAGTTCGATAACCCCTGCTAGCGCATTGTTGCCAAGTTCGTTCTCCTCAAGGAATGGGTGATACGCTGGGTTGAAAAGCCCACCGTTATATTGCGGGATGAGGTGGTCCCAACCGTCGTTGATGAGCGTAAAGAGTCCGCGCAGCCGAGCCCAATAGTCGCTGATTGTCGGGATGATTAGATCGCCCTGATCCAGTGTTTCGTGAACCGTCTCCGCGAGTGCTGCGAGGCTGTAACGTGCGGCGTAGTCAGGATTTTCGACGGGCAACAGTCCCCGACTTTCGGCGTAGAGGATAAACAGGACACGGTAGAGCAAAATTAGGCAGTTGGTGTGAATTTTACCGAGTAGCGGGTTGGCTGCGTCGAAACGGTTGCGCGGGAAATTGAGGAAGCCGTCAATGAGCAGGCGTAGGGCATCATAGACGCGGTTCTTAAGATCATCGGAAACAGCGACAGTGTATTGCTGGCTTTCAGTCAATACGAGGTCGAGGAAGGATGTCCCACTCGGATCGGGGATAAAGGCATCGCGCTGAAAGAGGCAGTAGAAATAGCGGAAGGTCTCTAAGTCTCCGTTGTCGGTGAGCAGCGCGGCGAGGTCTATCTCATAGCAGCTATCGAGTCGATAACTGGTCTGACGGTGGTAGAGTCGCCACTGCCT
>JAKZSX010000439.1:0-7501 GCA_047517405.1 Candidatus Poribacteria bacterium
GCCGAAGGGGCTCCCGGTGCCCGCTACTACAACGGTTGTGCATTCGTAGATGGCGTAGAAAGCCTCGCAATCGAGCGTGCGAAGCAGCTTTTCGGTGTTGAGCATGTCAACGTCCAACCGCACGCTGGGAATTTAGCCAATATGGCAGCATACCAAGCACTGCTTGAGCCGGGTGATACAATTCTGTCGATGAAACTGGATCACGGTGGTCATCTAAGCCACGGGCTTCCCCAGAATTTTTCAGGTAAATATTACAATGTAGTGTCTTACGGCGTTGATCCAGAGACGGAACAGATCGACATAAATACGATAGCTAAACTAGCAAAAGCACACGAGCCCAAGTTGATTATTGTGGGAGGTAGCGCTTACCCGCGCTGGTTCGATTTTGCGAGGTGGCGAGAAGCTGCTGATTCCGTGGGTGCATATCTGATGGCGGACATCGCCCATACTGCGGGCCTCATCGCCGCGGATGTACATCCGGATCCGGTGCCTCACTGCGACGTGATTACCACAACGACTCACAAAACCTTGCGTGGACCCCGCGGCGCAATTGTCATGTGTCGCAGTGAACTGGCCGAAGCGATCGATCGCGCGGTATTTCCGGGGATACAAGGCGGTCCCTTTATGCACACAATCGCGGCGAAGGCAGTTGCCTTCAAAGAAGCGATGGAGCCTGCCTTCAAAACATATCAGACCCAAGTTGTGAAAAACGCCAAAGCACTCGCCGAAGGACTGATGAACAACGGCTTTCGCTTGGTAAGCGGCGGCACGGACAATCACCTCATGTTGATTGATTTAACCGCGACATACAAGCAGCTGAGTGGACGACAAGCCGCAGATCACCTTGAGGAAGCGGGAATTATTGTCAACAAAAATACCATTCCGTTGGATAAGCGATCGCCGACCACAACGAGTGGCATCCGTCTTGGCACCCCGATGATAACAGGGCGGGGCATGAAAGAGGGGGAGATGCTGTTAATTGCCGATTTCATAACGGAAACCTTTGAGGGGCGCAGAAGCGCGCAAACCAAGCGGGGTGTGAGGAAGAAAGTGCGAGATCTTTGTGGGCAATTCCCAATCTACGAGGATCTGAATCTATGGACATGAGCCAAAATTGAATTACAAAGCCGCTCTCGCTTATATCGATACATTCATCAACTCCGAGAGGAGCCCTGATTTCTCAAGGCAGGCACGCTTTTATAATCTTGAACGTATCTCCCATCTACTAACGCAATTGGGGAATCCACATCGCCAGTTGAAGGTCGTTCATGTCGCCGGTAGCAAAGGGAAGGGGTCAACGGCAGCACTGATTGCTTCAATCCTGACTCACGCGGGCTATAAGACCGGCTTGTTTACACAACCCCACCTGATTTCCCCTCGTGAACGGTGTCGCATCAACTCTCGACTCATTTCAGAGGAGGAATTTGCGCGATCCGTTGACCGGCTGAAGCCGTCAATTGAGGCGATGGGGGAATTGAAGTCAGTTGGGCGTGTCTCATTCTTTGAGATTTATACAGCCCTCGCTTTCTCCTACTTTGCGGACAATGCGGTTGACTTCGCAGTTATTGAGGTAGGACTTGGCGGGCGGCTAGATGCAACAAATGTGGTCGATCCGCTCGTGAGTGTTATCACACCGATTAGCTTGGAGCATACGGCGATACTTGGAGATACGCACGAAGCGATAGCGAAAGAAAAAGCCGAGATTATAAAACCCAATCGCCCGGTTGTGCTAGCCCCTCAAATCCCTGAAGCGCAGGCGGTATTTGAAGATGTCGCTGCAGATCGGGACGCACCAATAGATGCGGTTGGACGTGATATTCACCTAAAGCGCAAGGACTGGAACATCAGTGGACAGACATTTGACCTTACAACGCAGTCGGCGTTCTATCCGGATCTCTTTTTACCGCTACTCGGTGAACATCAGGCGTTCAATGCAGCAACCGCTGTCGCTTCTATTGAGCGTATTCGTAAGGAAGGATACACGGTTCCCCGGACTAGTATCTATGACGGGTTGAGAGAGGTTCGTTGGCCGGGACGTATGCAAGTCGTGGGACGGTCGCCGGTCATTTTGCTGGATGGCGCACATTCCCCAACTTCAGCGGAGGCATTGTGCAAAGCCATCCGTGAGATTTTTCGCTATCGCCGTCTGATTCTTGTTGTGGGCTTGATGCGGGATAAAGACCTGCAAGCCATTGGTCAGGTCTTGTGTCCGTTTGCAGCTGAAATTATTACAACGCAGGCATTTGATAACCCTCGTGTCATTCCTGCCGAAGAGATTGCACAAGCATGGTTAGAAACCGGGGCGAATTTCCATGTCTGCCCGAGCGTCCGTGAGGCGATACCGTTGGCGCAATCGATCGCCACGCCCTCGGATCTAATCTGCATCGCAGGCTCCATCTATATTGTCGGAGAAGCGATGAAGGTACTCGGTATACGTGAAACGTAAAACTGTAGGGCGCAGGTCTTGTACCTGCCCAAAGAGGGTAACCACAAGGGTTGCCCCTACTTCTAAAGGAGATGTTTTATGATTGAAACAGTTTTCAACTGGCTCCGTGGAAGGAGCCGTGGATGTTTAATATTTCTCACTTCATGGATGGGAATGGCAGTCGCAAATTCTGCCTTTGCACAATCAGAATCCCTTCCACCCTTGCCCACCGCGTGGTGGCTTATCCCAATTAGCTCATTGTTCGCTTTGGGGTTCGCATTTGTCTTCTATAAATCGGTCATGAAGCAGAGTGAAGGCACAGAGGTGATGCGTGAGATCGCCCAAGCTGTCCGTGAAGGAGCGATGGCTTATCTGAGACAGCAGTATAAAGTGGTGGGGATTGTTTTCGTTGTGCTATGCGTTATCTTCCTCATCATGGCTTTCGGATTGAATGCCCAAAACAAGGTTGTTCCCTTTGCGTTTTTGACGGGCGGATTCTTCTCAGGGCTTTGTGGCTTCCTTGGCATGAAAACCGCGACGAACGCATCAGCTCGCACGACGAGTGCTGCGATGGATAGCCTCAACTCAGGCCTGCGAATCGCCTTCCGCGCCGGTGCAGTGATGGGGTTGGTGGTTGTCGGCTTCGCTCTATTGGACATCGCCGGTTGGTTTCTGATTCTTTACTACCTTTTTCCGAAGATTTTTCCGGGCTTCTTGGGCACCAATCCTCTTCCCCAGATCACTGTAATCATGCTGAGCTTCGGTATGGGTGCCTCGACACAGGCACTCTTTGCGCGTGTCGGCGGCGGCATCTACACCAAAGCCGCTGATGTCGGTGCAGACCTCGTAGGGAAGGTGGAAGCCGGTATCCCTGAAGATGATCCGCGTAACCCCGCCGTGATCGCGGATAACGTCGGCGATAATGTAGGGGATGTTGCCGGTATGGGTGCCGACTTGTACGAGTCTTATGCGGGTTCAATCCTCGCCACCGCTGCACTCGGCGTCGCGGCGGTTGCGGCGAAAGACTATGATAACATCGCGCTTCAGTTGAAGTACCTCTCCGCACCGATGATCATTGCGGGGATTGGTGTGTTCCTCTCGATCTTAGGGATCTACATGGTTCGCACGAAAGAAGGCGCCACGATGAAGCAGTTGATGGGTTCACTCAACCTAGGCATCAACGGGAGCGCGGTTGGCATCGCTGTCTGTGCGATTCCGGTGTTGTGGGTTCTTGAGCTCCCCAACATGTGGCAGATTTGGGGTGCCATTGTGGCAGGCTTGACCGCCGGTCTCATTATCGGCAAGGTGACAGAAATCTTTACCTCCCACGATTATGCTCCCACACGCGGCATCGCCAAGCAATCGGAAACGGGACCCGCAACGGTTATCATTGAAGGAATTGCTGTGGGTATGGAATCCACCGCCATCCCTGTGCTAACAATTATCGCTGCCGTTGCTGTCAGTTTCTATCTACCGGGTGGAGCTAGCGATACGTTGATGGGACTCTACGGCGTCGGTATCGCCGCGGTGGGCATGCTCGCAACGCTTGGTATCACGTTAGCGACCGACGCGTATGGGCCAATCGCAGACAATGCGGGTGGTAACGCTGAAATGGCTGAACTCGATCCGAGTGTCCGTCAGCGCACAGATCAACTCGACGCGCTTGGAAATACGACCGCAGCTACCGGGAAGGGCTTCGCCATCGGGTCTGCTGCATTGACCGCCCTCGCACTCCTCGCCGCTTATCTTGAGGAGGTTCGATTTGGGCTTATCCACATGGCACACCAGGATCAACTGAACATCCCCGGCGAAGGCATGGTTGATACCGTTAAGGTCAGCATTGCCCAGTTCATGTCTTATTACAATGTAACCCTGATGAACCCGAAAGTGTTGATCGGTCTGTTCATCGGTGCGGTCATGACGTTTTACTTCTGTGCCTTAACAATGAAAGCGGTGGGGCGTGCCGCCGGTGCGATGGTGCAGGAGGTGCGTCGTCAATTCCGCGAGCACCCCGGTATCATGAAGCGTGAAGAAAAACCGGACTACGCCCGATGCGTTGCGATCTCGACTGTGGGAGCGCAAAGAGAGATGATTCTTCCATCGCTGATTGCTATTATCGCCCCGGTGGTTGTTGGCTTGGTCTTCAACGTTGCCGGCGTCCTTGGGTTACTTGCCGGCGGTTTGACGACCGGATTCGTGCTTGCAGTGATGATGGCAAATGCCGGCGGTGCGTGGGATAATGCAAAGAAATACATCGAGGGTGGGGAATATGGCGGTAAAGGTTCTGACAACCACAACGCAACCGTTGTCGGTGATACCGTTGGCGACCCTTTTAAGGACACATCAGGTCCGTCGCTTAACATTCTCATCAAGCTCATGTCGATGGTGTCGGTGGTATTCGCGGGATTGATTGCGAAATATGGCGATGTAATTGGCGGCTTGCTAGGGATGGGATGATGCAATTGTTTCTCAGAACCTTGGCAGCCGTTATGGTTTTATTTCTAAGCGGTGGAGTTGATGTAGTAGCGGATGCTTAACTCAAAGAGATCGTCGATGCCATGAACGACCAGCGTCGTAACAGCGGTTAGCCTCATAAAAAAAGAAATTCTGTGAATACAACATGCGATCCGTAAGAGTTGAATGGGAAGGCCCTTTCTCTATTGAGGAAGTATTAAAACTCAATGATCAGAACGATGACTATGGCTTATACCAGATCTATGGTCGCCATATCATCTTTGGGGCGAATTCCCTGCTCTACATTGGAAAGGCGGAAGGTTTGACCTTCAGTCAACGATTTAACCAACACTGCCTTGAATGGTTGTTGGAGGAAGAGGGCGTATCAATAAGAGTCGGTCGAATTGCGAGTAAAGATTATGCTTATGATCCGCCAGATTGGTCAGATTGGCGGAAAGTTCTCAGGGATGCTGAGGCACTTACAATCTACTGGCACTCACCGCCATATAATTCAATGAACATCAGCGAGTACAAGGGGCAGCGTCTAAAAGTTGTGAACAAAGATGAACGTGGCGTCTTGGTTGCAGAGTATATAAGTGATGAGCGTAAGTGACAAGTCGAAGAAAATTAACTCCGCTGAAGTAAGACGCCTCCGAAAAAAATGAGCCACTCCGTAGGGCGTCAGAGCGATAACGAACCGCTAACCTCTAAAGGTTCAAAAAAATGTTTAAGAAAATCTTAATTGCAAATCGTGGTGAAATTGCGGTTAGGATTATCCGTGCCTGCCGGGACATGGGTATCAAGACCGTTGCTGTTTATTCGACCGCTGACAAGGATTCACTGCACGTCCAGTATGCGGATGAAGCCTACTGCATCGGACCACCCGCTTCAACGGAAAGCTATCTCAGACCTTCGAACATTATTACCGTTGCGGAACTAACGGACGCTGACGCTATTCACCCCGGTGCAGGATTTTTATCCGAGGACGCACAATTTGCCGAAATCTGTCAAGCCCACCAACTTACCTTCATCGGCCCAACGGCAGAGAATCTGAGAACAATGGGCGACAAAGCGGAAGCACGGGAAACAATGTCGAAAGCGGGGCTTAGGTTGGTGCCAGGAAGCGGCAGCATCCGTCGGAAGCTTCGGCGGAACCTCAGAAAAGGATTAGTTGAAAGTGCCGAAGAAGCGGTCGAAATCGCAGAAAAGATCGGCTATCCGGTAGGTATCAAGGCGGTTGCTGGCGGCGGTGGACGTGGCATCCGAATCGCGTATGACGGCACCAGCTTGATGGACTTCTTCCACACAGTCAAAGCAGAGGCACAGTCTGCGTTTGGCAGCACCGAAGTTTATGTTGAAAAGTGGATTGAGAATGCCCGCCACATTGAAGTGCAGATTTTGGGGGATAATCACGGGAATGTCATCCATCTGGGCGAACGGGAATGTTCCATCCAGCACAAGCATCAAAAGTTGGTTGAGGAAGCCCCTGCTCCGTCCTTATCATCGAAAGTGCGTCATGAAATCTGCAAGACCGCCGCTAAAGCCGCGAAATCAATTGGCTATAACAATGTCGGCACTATTGAGTTCGTCGTAGACTCCGAAGAGGAATTTTACTTCTTGGAGATGAACACGCGCATCCAAGTCGAGCATACGGTGACAGAGATGACTACAGGAATTGACCTGCTTAAGGAGCAGATCCGGTTGGCGTGGGGTGAAGAACTCGGATATAGTCAATCAGACGTTCAGGTGAGCGGACATGCCATTGAGTGCCGGATTAATGCGGAAGACCCCGATAACGGTCTCACCCCTTCCCCAGGAACGGTTGACGCATATCTGCCGCCGGGGGGAATTGGCATCCGCGTGGATGGCTACCTCTATCCTGGCTACGTTGTCCCACCCTATTACGATTCCTTAGTTGCGAAACTGATTGCCCACGGTAGAAATCGAGAGGAAGCGATTGCACGCATGAGGCGGGCTTTGGATGAGTTTACCATTGAAGGCATCAAGACAGCCATCCCGCTCCACAGAAAGATTATGGACGATGAACGCTTTCTGAACGCACAGGTCTTTACAAACTTTTTAGATTCGGGGTTCGCTTGGTAAAACCCACTTTACATCCGCTTACCCCAAATTGTAGTGCTGTCACCCTGCTCTGTCATGAGTATAATCTATGCTTTCTTCTATTGATGTCGTTTTCACACCAGATCTCCTCCCTTTTTCCGATCTCACCGGCAAAACGGTTGTCGTCGCTGATATTTTGCGTGCGACAACCACTATCACCTTCGCTGTGGCAAACGGCGCAACAGCCATCGCACCGGTCCTAACCCCTGAGGATGCCTTTCGCCTTGCCGCGGATCAACCGAACACACTGATCGGCGGCGAGCGTGGTGGGATGAAGGTTGATGGGTTTGATCTGGGGAATTCACCGCGTGAATATACCGAAGCGGTTGTCTCAAACCGGCAAATCGTCTTGACAACGACAAACGGAACGCGCACCCTACAAGCCTGCCGTGCTGCTGAGCGCGTTCTCGTTGGATCTTTTCTCAATCTCCGCGCAACTGTCAATCAGCTGGTTCAAGCGGAAGGGGAGCTTGTCTTCGCATGTTCTGGCAGAGAGGGTGG
>JAKZSX010000440.1:0-12670 GCA_047517405.1 Candidatus Poribacteria bacterium
TGTTGGACCGAGACCATAACGCTGCGATAAATATCAAAAAGGCTGCTGTAGCCTTGCGTGGAGGTGTGGTGGTAACAGACACCCCCGAAACACCTCGTGAGAGGAAAGAAGCGCAGAACCTTGTAAATCCCGGGGAAACGGGCAACAAGCCCCAGCCCTTCAGGGTGGGGTAACTGACGTAAGGATAATTTTGAATCACTAATGGACCGTGCAACAATTGCCCTCATTCTCAGTATTATCGCTGTTATACTTGCTGCCTCCAAATGGATCTATGACCTCTATGCAGACCGCGCCGGCAGGCGAACCCACAGTCGAAGGCGACGCGGAAGCCATCTCAGAGTCGAGCTACTAACAAAACAGGCGAACTGCTTTATTACACGCGGTGGACATCTGCTGTTTCTCGTTTCGTGTCGTATCTATAACGAGGGCGATCAGGTCCCTGTTACAATTCAAGCGTGTCAGTTCCAAGCGAAGATTGGACACAGGTGGCAAGATACGGAATTATACCAAGTACCGCACGCGGTGCTCTTTCCAAGTTTACTCCGCAACAGCCTCCCTATCAGCCTCAAACCGGAAGAACGACGAGACTTCTATGAAGTTTTTGCACTTGATGCGCTGATCCCGAGTACCACAATTAAAATCCGCCTCAAGTTCCAAAGCGGGCGTGGAAAGATAACGCTGTGTCGGGATAAATTCAGCCATCGTGTTGATGATCATCCGGTTTTTGATATTCTGTTCCGTGTCTTTGGATAAGGGGATACCACCACAAATCGGTGGAGAGAACTATCTACTTGGACAAGAACTTATACAAAAATTTTTAGGGGAAATTTATGAACCGGGGCAAGTGCGTTGCCATTTGGATAGGAATGTTATCATTGGGCTTCGTCTTGGCAACTTATGGACAGGTTGGACAAAGTGAAATTGCAGGCGAAACAGTGCTGTCATATGGGGGACCACCGAATCCAGAAGAAATGGCTTTGAGTAGGGGAGAACTTTCGGGATTGGGATTCACCTTCATCAATGGCGAACCGTTCCTACGGTTTCAGTTGCAGCCGGAGATAGATCTCGGTAAAGTCGGATTTGGGCTCGGTCTTGTCCTGCTTTACAGTTCCTCTAATGATGGCGAACACACAATCCTCGCTGAAGATGGCGAGACTTGGGACGATATAAGTACCCTCCTTCGGATTGTGCGCTATGTGCGTTATGGCCATCTCAGCGAATCGTTTTACACCCGTTTCGGTGCGCTGGACTACGCCACTATCGGGCACGGGTTCATTATGTCGGGATATTCAAACTATGATCGCCGCGGCTTGCGCCTAAACCTCAGTTCGGAGACGAAAAAGATTGGGGTTGAAACAATCATTAATAATGTCGGCGATCCAACCGTTTTCGGCGGGCGGATGTTTGTTCGTCCTCTGCAACAGGAGGAGGGGGGTATACCACTCCTCAACAGTCTTGAATTGGGCGCAACCTATCTAACGGACATTGAACCCGATCCGAGTCTGATTCCGGGCGGAGATCCGCTTATCGCATTGGGGGTCGATATCGGTTTCCCGCTTGTTCACAACAAGTCACTGCGTTTGGATATATATGATGATGTTGCTGTCTTAAACACGAAACCGGGATCGAAAACGGAAGAGATTGATGAGATAAATGATGTTGCGATGGGAAATGCTATCGGAATCGGTGTCTCGCTTTCCCAAGCCCTTTTCAAGTTGGAGTACCGCACTTTTGGCGCACAATTTTACCCGACCATTTTTGACTACACCTACGACGCTGCCAAAGGCGTTGCTCCTGACTTTTTGGGGATGGATGAAGATGACGATGCAGCCCAAGCAAGGCAAGGTTACTTCTCGATGATCGCCGTGAGACCGATTCCACAGGTCAATTTCATTGCGACTTTTGAGGATTATACCAACACAGAACCAAAGTTATACCTTGGTATCACAGAATCTGGTATAGCTGAACGGACATCGTTCCGGGCATTCTATGTCAAACGCAACATCGGCGAGCCAGATCCTGGTTTTTCAGAGAAAGAAGGGAGCAAAGATCCGGGCTTTTTCGAGGATCTCTTCCGTCTCGATAGTAAATCCGCGTTCATCGTGCGAATCGGATATGAGATCTTTCCGAGGTTTGAGGTCGCAGTTCTCCGCGAATATCGTTTCCGGCGGGTAGAAGATACGGCAGGTAAGACACAGTTTGAGCCAATTCAGAAAACCTCGGTTGAAGCCGGTTTCAGGCTCAATTTCTGAGACGAGAAATCTCCCCCCCAAAGCCCCAACGGGGCGACATATGTACCGAAACGCACCACCTCTGTAGATCGAGATTCATATCTCGACACCCAAATGTCAACAGGATCTAGTCAATATCCCGAAAATCAGGAACTTCAACGGGCTTTCCGCCATTCGCAATCGATTCCTCAGAAACTAGTCCCGGCACTGTGAAATCCATAGCGTCATAGACATCAATTGGCGACTTGGTGTCGTTAATGATGCTATCGACGAAACCGCGCATCTCGAAATATTCCTCAGTCACATCTCCAGCCTTCACCGCTTCCTCTGGCGGATTTTTCCAACTCTCCGGTAGAAACTCCTCCTCAAAGTCTGCCAGCGGTTGCCACTTGCCCTGTTGATGATAATCTGCCAACCAAACCTTCTCCACATCCCCCAATCCCCGTGTGCCTTCGTAACAACCCTTCGTTCCCTGCAAACTTAGGTATGAATTCGCCGGACGGTTGGAGAGCATATCAATCCGGATCTTAATCAGAGCCTCACTCTCGGTCTTGCACAACATCATCATGGTGTCTTCCATAGCGTGTTCTGGGTCGGTGTGCACGCCAGTCCCAAGACAACACACCGAAACAACCCGTTCATCAAACCAGTCCATCACCGGACCGAGGCTATGCGTCGCATAGTTGCATCGGTTTATTCCGACCTGCCAATAATATCGCCAGGTTGGATTGCCACTGCTGTCGTGATGCAGCACTTTGATGTCATGAAGATATTCACCCTCACCAAAGTAGATGTCTCCGAACAAGCCTTGGCGCACCATGTTTCCGACCAGCATATTTGACCGCGTATAGCACTTATTCTCTGCCATCATATACTTCGTTTTGCTCTTTCTCACCGCTCTGACCAACTCGTAACACTGTTCCATGGAGGTTGCCGCCGTCACCTCGCTGACCACATGCTTCCCTGCCTCCATTGCCGCAATAGACTGCGGCACATGCAGATTTTCGGGTGTTCCAAGCACGACGATATCAATATCATCTGCGAGCATCTCTTCGTAGTCTGTGAACCGTTTCGGAACACTAAATCGATCTCCGACCTCATGAAGAGTATCTTCGCTCAGATCACAGATTGCGGTCACTTCTGTTTCTGTAATGGTTGTGAAGGGACGGATATGTCCCGCTCCTCTGCGTGCGCCAACAATGCCAACTCTTAATCGATCCTTCATCTGTTGCTCCCTTTTTACTTTGAGGGTATTTATGGCCAAGTACTTTGGTACATCACACAGAAGATTTTACTCCATTTTTGGCAATTGTGCAATCATATAGTTTTGGTGTCAGATTGTTTAACTCTCCGATTTGATTTGCTTTCCGATTTGTACGAAAACAAACGTTTCCATTAACATCGATAGTTGTGGTATAATACCAAATATCCGATGATAGGAAGTGTAACAGGCAATAAAGCCTTATTCATAGACAGTTGTTTCGGGATGGTAGCGTGCCCAAGCAAACCAGTAGATATTCATCGCCGGTAATCGCTCTAGCGTGCGTCCTTTGAGTTTGCCTTCCGTTGCCATCCCTGTGATAAGGTTCCATGTTGTCTTCGTTGTGGTGTCTTTAACGAAGTAACCTTGCGCTGGCTCAAACTTTAATGTTTGTCCGTCCACAGTGCGGAGAAAAACGGCGGTCGCATTCGACTCCAAATCGTGAAAGGCTAGTAACGGCACGTCACCTACTTCGTCGTTGATAATCGATTGCTTCTTAAAAGTCGTGAAAGGATAAGCGCGATAGTTTTCATTGATGCGGACGCCAACAACTAGCTCTTTATTCATCAAGCGACCATCAGTATACTGTGTGCCGCTTATACCTGCGTCGGGACTGGCATGATACCTAGCGTAGTTATCGGTTCTTACATCTTGGATGCGTCTCTCCGGACGACGAAAATCATTTGGGACAGAGAGCACTTTTGTCAATGGATGGTTGCGTTTCCAATCCTTCCATGTGATTCGCGGTGTACCGGCTAACATCCTTAACTGCTTCCCCTTGAGTTCACCTTCCACCGCTTCGCCGGTGATATGTGACCAAAGGGTCTGGGTTTGGTGGTCATACATAAGCAGCGCATCACGTAAAAGTTTGCCAGAAACGCCAAATGTGTAGGTTTTTTCATCAAGTTCACGACTATACACGATAGCTGTCTTGCAGAGCGGTCACCACGTCGTCGCAATCTTGACGCCGCCGACCTCGTCGTTGACGATTTCGTGTCCGTTAAGCAGATAGATCGAATAGGCGTGACTTTCGCCATTGAAACTAACACCAATGACTGGTGAGTCAGCCGCTATTTTTGCCTTGGTGGCCGGGACAAATTCGGGATTTAGGATTGCAGGAATCGCGTCGTAAGGAAGGGCTGTGAGGATGCGATCGTCTGAATAATCTTTTACCGATGCTTGCGCATTAACCACCCCCGAATTTCGGGCACAACCGAACAGTATGATAACTGCTGCTGTCAGTAAGAGTGTTAATTTTTCTTTCATTCTTTTTTTATCTTTTTTTAGCAACAGATACGCTTTCTGAGAGAGTCCCAAAAGAGACAGGAAGGGCTTCAACTTGATTGTATCCATGAAAGTATACCACACCGTTGGTCAGTATTCGTAATTTAACTCACGAATTGTTCAAATTCTACCCGGAGGTACAGTATTATGTTATATGGTTCAGGTAGCCATACCTATGAAGTGCAAGAAGGTTGGGGACAGCTCCCCGAAGGTTGGAAATTTGGTTGGATTCCCGCGGTCGCAGTGGATTCACAAGACCGAATTTATGTTTACAGCCGAAGCGAACGCCCGATGGTTGTGTTCGATCGCGAAGGCAACTTCCTCGCTTCGTGGGGAGAGGACATCCTTGAGGACTCGCATGGCATTTTCATTGATGCTGAAGATAATATCTATTGTGTTGAGCGAGAGGTGCATGTCATGCACAAATTCACCTCTGACGGAGAGCTCCTGATGACGTTGGGGACCCCCGGCCAACCCGGTGCGGAAGGCGAACCTTTCAATTTGCCGACCGACCTCGCGCTCGGCCCCGACGGCGAGATGTTCATCAGCGATGGATACGGAAACGCACGGATGCACAAATACTCCCCAGATGGTGAGTACATTATGTCTTGGGGTGCGCTGGGAACGGGTCCAGGCGAGTTCGATCTGCCGCATTGCGTCCGGGTAGACCGTCACAACCGTGTGATGGTCGCAGACCGGGCCAACAACCGCATCCAATTTTTCACTCTTGATGGCGAATATATCGACGAGTGGGGTGGGTTCCTACATCCAGATACCATCTTTATTGATGACGACGACATTGTTTACGTTGCGGAATTGGATCAGCGTGTCACGATTCTGACACTGGATGGTGAAATCATTACTCAATGGGGTAGTGAGCGCGGTAGCACTGTTCCCGGCGAGTTCTTCGCCTGTCCACACGGTATCTGGGTGGATTCGCACGGCGATCTCTATGTCAGTGAAGTGCAGGCGGATCATCGCTTACAGAAGTTTATCCGACAAAGGTAACTTGACTTTGTCATATTGCGGGGTGGTCTATACAAGGAGCTGAGAAAATGTCGGATATACAAGACGCCCGGCGTCGTGTGCTCATCACTGGGGGTGCCAGCGGTTTCGGGTTAGCTATCGCCCGGACGCTGCTCTCCCAGCGTGCGCGCGTAGCAATCGGCGACATTGATTCCAAGCTGTTGCAAGAAGCCGCCCGAAACTTGGATAACGCCGACGATCTACTGCCCTTGGAACTCGACGTTACTTCACCCCTTTCAGTAAAGTCGGCGGTGGCGGTTTGTCAGGAAACCTTCGGCGGTCTGGATACACTGATTAACTCAGCGGGCGTCATCCACTTCGCTCCACTGGCAGACATTAGTGAGGAGGATTGGGACCGCGTGGTAGACGTAGATCTGAAGGGACCGTTTTTGTGCAGCCAAGCAGCTGCGCCGTTGATCTGCGAAAGTGGACGGCGTGGACGTATCGTCAACATCGGTTCTGATGCGGCAAAGATTGGCTGTCCGATGATTGTCTCGTATTGTGCAGCCAAGTTCGGCGTCGTTGGCTTGACCAAGGTGTTGGCTGCCGAGTTGGCACCTTACGGGGTGACCGTCAACTGTGTCTGTCCGGTAGGTGTTTCAACGACCGGTATGGGGCAAACAGTACTCGACTGGAAAATTGGTGCAACAGGTCAGAAAACCGATGAAATCCTCGCAGAAACTGCGGTGGGTATTCCACTCAAGCGCAATGCGACCGTGGCAGATGTAGTGAACGCTGTGATGTTCTTTTTGTCCGACGAATCTGCCTTTTTAACGGGCGTTGCCCTTGATGTTGATGGGGGATTGCTCAGTACCATGCCGATACCGGGTGCTAAAGAATAGGGATCTCAAAGGAGGAATGCCAATGCAACGTGTCGCTTTTGCTATGCGTGTGAAGGAAGGGCAGCAAGAGGAATATATCCGACGGCACCAGCAGGTGTGGCAAGAAGTGTTGGCAGATCTAAAGCGCGCGGGCGTTTATAAAATGAGCATCTTCATGTTCGGCTTGCAACTCTTCCTTTATATGGAAGTGGACGATTATGCGGAAGCCGCTCGCATTCTAGCGGAGAGCGATGATTCGGTTCGCTGGGAAGAATATATGGCACTAATCATGGAAAGTGCGACCGGCGAAACCTATGACCCTGCGAACGCTTATCCGGAGGGGTTGCCCGAAGTCTTTTACTGGCAGGTCGATTAAGCAACGATTGATCGGCAAGCCAGTCGATAGGAAAGCATTTATAGCTTGACCGGCGTTACAATGTATACTATCCTACCCAAAAGGTTTATTGGTCGATTGAGGAGGGATTAAAGCGTGAAACCGGTAGAGATTATTCTACTTTTATGCTGGGGTTGTGTGACTTGGCTGGGATGTGGAAAGACGTATCAATCCATCACCGTTGATAACCGAGGGACACAACTGAATAGTTACGAAGGACAGCGCATATCAATACTTGGAGTTCCCGCAGCCCCTCAGCACGGCGACTTCTTGGCTCCAATGCCCTACAGCGAAGGACGATGGAGGATTGTTATCAACAGTGTTAGTTGCACGGAGACGGTCAATTTCGAGAACCAGCCTCGCATCCGATCGATGCTGCAAATGACGGCATCCGCCCGAAGGGAAAATCGTCCAATCAAAGTTTCAGGGATCGTCAAGGGTGGGCAATTAGATCTAGAGTATTTCGAGGGAATTCGCACCGATACAGAATGGCACAAAAATAAAAATCCGTACTACTCTTATGCTGCCTATTATGAATGGTATCCGTTTGCGTATAGCCCAAACGCTCGGGTCCCCAAAATCTCAAGGGTGCGGTAGAACAATCCACGAATCATTCAGAGAACTATATTCTGGATGACGCAAAAGATAATCTTCATGTTCAACGGGGTCGTCATACCAGCTTTTTGAACACAAAAGCACCCAACTCGTAGCTTATCACACGGTTATTATCATCAAACGTAAAGACTGCAATTTCTCCTGCTGCACGCCCACCGTGAACGAGCCATTCGTTCTCTTTATCAGTCGGTTCAAGGACCGCTGGGGCGTGTAAGGAATACGGAGACCTACCGTGACCCGCAAGCCGTAAGCTGCCATCACGTACCTCGATGTTCACATCAATGCCCGGTTCGGCGCGATAATAACCGATGAAACGCCGCAGTGCTTCCGGCGTTGGCTCAAGCGTTGGCGGTGCTGGTACAGATAGTACCGCTTCATCGGCATTCAGTACCATCTCAAGCACTTCCTGCGCTGTCTCAAGACCGCCGTGCGGGGGCCACATGTTGATGAGAACGACCACCCCTGTTTTACTCGGAACGTTAAACCACACCTGTGTTCCAAAGCCGTGAATCCCACCACCGTGATTGTGATAGATATGGTTGCTGATACGGGTTGCTCGCCAGCCCAGACATTGCCCTGCCGACCAGTCCGACTCGACATATTGCGGCTGTTGTATCTCCACGAGTGTTTTCCCCTTTAGTACTTGTGCACCGCCACGATTTCCGCCATCGGTTTGGAATTGGAACGATATCCATTTTGCCAAGTCGCTGACAGTGGAATGCAGTTGACCCGCCGCCGAAATTCCGTTCAGGTGGGCGTAGGGAGCGCGTCCGGGACGGTCTTGGTAGGGTGTCGGGTTATAGCCGACGAAAAAGTGAGGACGCAATTCGTCCGTGAGGTCGAATACCGTGGATGTTAAACCGAGCGGTTCGATAATGTTGGTGTGGACGTATTCGGTGTATGGCATGCCGGTGAGCCGGTACACCACCTCGCCGAGTAACCCAAATGCAAGGTTCGAGTATTTGAAGGCGGAGTCCTGCGGGATGACAATCCCTGTCTCCGGCAGTTTGGCGAGCATCGCTTCGCGGCTTGGGAAGTCAAGATCGTTCCAACCGTGGGTTGGCGACTCAGTGACCAATCCGGAGCGGTGCGTCAGCAATCGTCGGAGCGTCACGCCTTCGACATCGCCACGGATGGCACGAGCCGAAGCGAACTCGGGAATGTGCTGTGCTAGTGGATCTTCTAGGTTGAGCCTTCCTTCATCCCGCAACTGCATAACCGCAGTTGTTGTGAACGTCTTGGTCACTGAAGCGATGCGAGCAATAGTGTTCTCGTTAGGCTTTTTGCCCGAATCCAGATCCACTGCGCCGAATCCGCCGAACCATGCGAGCTCCTGATTACGGATAATACCCAATGCCATGCCGGGCAGCTTATACTTCGCAACCTTTGTTTCTGTAAGGCGTTCGATGTCTGGTATCAAGGTTTGGAGTACGCAATCTGCCATTCGTAATTTCCCTATTCCGTTGGTTGAGGTTTGGTTCCCGCTAGAACTGCCTCCGGGCTCGCGCCGACAAGGTTGCTATAAACCTCCGGATCGGTCGCTCCCTCGGTTGCAATAATGACAATCCGGCTGTTACAATCGAGTCCGAGCTGCTGGCGCAGATTTTCGTCGCGAGTCGATGCCAGAAATCCTGCCCACGCTGCAATTCCTGTTTCACCAATGACTATTGGAGGATCTCCTCCGACGCCAGCCGCCGCTTGCCGTATAGCATCAACAGCTGCTTGGTCAGGGATAGTAAGAAAAGCAAATGCACCATCCCTTAGAATATTCCACGCTTGGGACGAAGCCGATTCAACGACGAGCCCGTCCATCAGTGACCGACCATCCCCGCTGACAGTTGCTGCTCTGTTTTCGATCATGCTTTGATATAGACAGGCAGAGGCGGTCGGTTCAACAACAACTACCTGCGGATGATTGTCTCCATATCGATTCCACAAATGCCCACAGGTTGCACCCGCGAATCGACCGCCACCGCCGGGAACAAAAACATGAGTGGGTGGTTGGACATTGATGAACTGTTGAACAATTTCGTCCGCGACCATTGCGTAGCCCTGCATAATCTCGCGGGTGATGTGGGGATACTCGGCGGACTTGTCATCCGAAACCACAAAATAGCCTAATGTCTTAGCATCTGCAAAGGAACGTTGCACCGCTTGGTCATAGTTTCCCGGCACCCGCACCACCTCTGCGCCATAGGCGGCTATCGCTTCCTCCCTACCGGCACTAACACCATCGTTCATGTAAATGGCGCACCGACAACCGAATATACGGGCACCCCACGCCAACGCTCGTCCGTGGTTGCCCGACGTTGCCGCCGAGACGACAATCTCTTGTGTCACCGATTCATACTTTCGATCTATCAAATCCTGCGTCGTAACCGTTTCTACACCGGTGGCTTTTTTGATCTCACCCTTCAACACGGACAGCATTGCGTAGACGGGACCCGTTGGCTTAAAACTTCCCACCTCGAATCGATACCCCTCGTGCTTGCACCACAAGGCATTGACACCGTTCGCCGAGGCAAGACCGTTCAATGCGATCAGCGGTGTCGGTTGATAGCCGGGCAAGTTCGCCACCTCTGCTTTCACATCGGCAAAGGCATCCTGATTCAGTAACGCCCGGTGCGCCGGACCGTAATCCGGCGGAGGGTGAGCATGCGGGTTAATAAAAAGATTGGTTTGGTAAGTATTCATAATTTTTTGTTCTGAGAGGGTTTGTGCACTAGCCTTCGGAAGAGTTTCACTGAACTGTCCAAGGGAGGCTCAGAGCAAGTGTTGTTACAAGGAGACTACCCGACCTTCGCCTCGTGGGTCAGTGCCCCCGGATTGGACGGTCGGATCGTCGGAAAGCACAATGGCGTGACCAGGTCCACCGATGCCTACCTGTGGCTCGACCTGATGTCCCCGTTCTCGCAGTTCGTCGAGTACCGCCGCACCGGCGCGCTCTTCAACGCCAATCGGCTCTGCCCCTTCGTTGTGTACGCGAGGTGCGTCTAGTGCTTCTTGAGCGGTCATTTGTAGATCAATGAGGTTCACCGAAATACTGAGTTGATTGTTCGGAATGGTACGGCCTCCGGGGATGCCATACGTAGCGAAAGGAACGTCATTCCCCAACGCGAGCATCGGTGCCATGTTATGCAGCGGACGCTTGCCGGGAGCGATGGAGTTAGCAAACCCCGGTCGCGGATCGAAACGACCGACTCCGTGACCAAACAGCAGTCCTGTCCCCGGTACGGTAACCATTGAGCCAAACCCGCCGCCATGCGTTTGTGTGAGACTCACCATGTTTCCATTGCAATCTGCTGTGGAGATGTGGCTAGTGCAATTGAGCGGTTCATAATACACAATTTTACCCGGCTTCGGTGATTTCAGACCCTCTTTCAACTGCGGTGCAAATTTAGTAACGAATGCATCCGAAAGTTCCGCTGAGACATCAATCTCCACAAAATCGGGATCGCCAAATCGACTGAGCCGCTCGTGCCAGCCGATTTTCATCGCTTCTGCGAGGAGGTGTGTTCGCTCAACGAGAGAGGTACTTCCAACGTCGTACGACTCGATTAACCGGAGCATCTGCAAGGTGGTTAATCCTCCTGCACCAAGCGGGGCTGTATAGAGCCGATATCCCCGATAACTGATTGCGTATGGCGCAAGTACCCGTGGTGTATAACGCTGAAAATCTTCAACGCTCAAGCACCCACCACTTTCTTGGATGTAATCGGCAATCCTTTGTGCGATACTCCCCTGATAGAAGGCGGGAGATCCACCTTCGGCAACGGTCTCCAAGGTTCGGGCGAGATCGGGGTTAGTCAACCGTTCACCCGGCTTCGGCGGACGGCCGTTTTTCAGAAAAACACGCGCTGTCTCTGGAAAATCCTGAAGCCACCGTTTTGCGTTCCCAGCCATGCCGTTTCGATTGGTGGTGTTGGGAACGAATCCATAACGAGCGGATCGAATAGCTGGTTTAATCACTTCAGCGAGTGGCATGCTTCCAAATTGCTGAAGTGCTAAGCATAATCCCGCCACCACACCGGGGACACCGATTGCCAAGGGTCCGTGGAGATTGACTCTCCCCGGCACTCGATAGCCTGCCGGAGTATCGGTCTTTTCAATAGTAAACATCTGATCCGACGCAGCAGCGGGAGCCGCTGTATTGTAGTCGATGGCGACAACCCTCCGCTGATCCGCTAGGTAGATAACCATACATCCACCGTAACCTGCTATACCGTTGTGGCTCGGTTCAACAACCCCTTCGGTGAAGGCAGCTGCGACGGCAGCGTCCACCGCGTTACCGCCTGATTGAAGGATATTCATACCAGCGTTGGCAGTCCTCGGGTGGGGTCCAACTACAGTTCCGTACTTTCTTTGACCTGGTTTCATAGAGGATTTCCTTTCGTCTTATTCAAATGTGCTTTGGTGTGAGCGGGTCGCATTGGCTTATCAATCTCTGTCAAATTCAGACATCAGAACCGGCGCATTCCGTTCAGCGCTCAGTTTAGCCGCTTCAATCACCGCCATTGAATGACGCACAGAGTGTCCACTTGCATCGGGTTCACGGCCCTCAAGGCAGCAAGTCGCAAACTCCCGAATCTGGTTGGGCATACCCTCTCGGCTCGACCCATCCACCGATATTTCCTGTCCATTGACGGTCAACTTATCGCCTGTTAGCATCATTGAGCCTTCGCTTCCGACAATGTACTGATCGTGGGCACTGGTGTGAGAGACAACAGTTTGCGACAGCACGCTCACCGCCCCGTTTTCATGTGTCATCATGGCAGTATAAGAGTCCTTCTGTCCTCGGTACAGATCGGTGCTCTCTGATCCTTGGGCGTAGACCTGTCTTACAGGCGAATTAAGATACCAGTGCAGAATGTCGTATTCGTGCGGTCCAAAGCAGTAGAGGACGCAAATTCCCCCCATTTCCAGATCGAGATACCAATGTCGAGAGTTGCTCCCCGCCGGTGTGGGATTGAAATAGCTGTATCGCCGCCGTATCAGGTGCCCTACCCGCCCGATTTCGCCATCAGCAATCATCTTCTGT
>JAKZSX010000441.1:0-7952 GCA_047517405.1 Candidatus Poribacteria bacterium
CTATCATTTAATTTTCTGGAGTGCCTCGTTGGTCATCAGTCGTTAGCAACCGATCTTTAGCTTTTGTCCGACTTTTGACCACTAAGATAGGAGGACGACATGTCAAAAGAGAAAGAACAAACTCAGGGAACACCCATATCGCGGCGGCGTTTCCTGAAAGGCGTGGGCACCGGTGCGGTCGCCGCAAGCGTTGTACCGAATGTTTTGGTTGGTACAGAAACGGCGGCGGAAGCCCAGATGGGTGATGAAATCACCCGTGCTAAAATCAAACTCAATATCAACAACAAAACGCATGAGGTCGAAGTCGAATCGCGCACGACGTTGTTGAGCGTCTTGCGGGACGGTTTCGACACCAACGGCAACCACTTAGATCTGACCGGCGCAAAGCAGATCTGTGATCGCGGTGAGTGTGGTGGGTGTACGGTACAGGTTGACGGAAAAGCAGTTTACTCCTGTATGACCCTTGCGCTTGAAGCACAGGGGAAGCAGATAACCACCGTCGAAGGACTTGCCAACGGCGATCGGTTACATCCAGTCCAAGAAGCGTTTGTCCAGCACGATGCGCTGATGTGTGGTTTCTGCACACCCGGTTTTGTCGTGGCTGCGAAATCGTTGTTAGATCAGAATCCGAGTCCAAGCCCTGATGAGATTAAGGAAGGATTGGCGGGCAACATCTGCCGTTGTGGAACTTATCCCTTTATCTTTGAGGCGGTCGAAACGGCTTCGCGCAAGATGGGAGGCTAGAAAATGGCATCATGGGGAGAAGCGAAGGATTCGCGCTTGATAGGCAAACGCGTCACGCGTTTGTCAGGCGTTGAGAAAGCAACTGGAAGAGCAAAGTATACATTTGACATTAAGCGTCCTGGAATGCTTTACGGTCGCATTTTGCGGTCACCTGTTGCACATGCGACCATCACGAGCATAGATCTCAGTGCGGCAGAGGCGCTGCCCGGCGTCAAAGCGGCTATCCTGTTAATTGATCCGGGTAAACGGGTACGCTTTGAGGGTCAGGAGATAGCTGCCATCGCCGCCACCACCGACGACATCGCAAAGGATGCGGTTCGATTAATCCAATTCGACTATGATGAATTGGACTATGTCGTTGATGTCGAGAGCGCGAGAGCGGATGGGGCACCCCAAATTCGTGACGATTGGAAGGGCAATCAGACTGAACCGCGAGTTGACGAGCGTGGGGATATTGAGGCAGGTTTCGCTGAAGCGGCTGTCGAGGTTAAAGCGACCTACCACGCGCAGGTTCAAACGCATGTCTGTTTAGAAACGCATGGGCATGTCGCCGAATGGGACGGGGATAACCTGACCGTTTGGGCTTCGACGCAGGCGGTTTTTGGTACGCGCCAAAATCTTGCACAACATTTTGAGCTGCCTGAAAATCAGGTGCGCGTCATCACCGAACACATGGGCGGTGGCTTTGGCAGTAAGTTTGGGCCCGGCGTGGAAGGCGTCGCTGTCGCGAAACTCGCTCGAAAAGCGGGGGCACCTGTTAAGTTGATGCTGACGCGTAAGGCTGAGCACCTCGTTGCCGGCAATCGTCCATCAATGACACAGACGGTTCGTGCAGGCGCGACGAAAGATGGTCGCTTCATCGCTTACGATATGAGTGGCTACGGCACAGGAGGCATCGGTAGTGGAGCGGGTTTCACTGGCCCCTATGTCTATCATGTCCCGAATTACCGGACTGAAAAATCCGCCGTTGCGATCAACGCGGGCAGTGCTCGCGCCATGCGTGCGCCCGGTCACCCACAGGGTGCGTTCGCCATGGATTCGTTAATGGACGAACTCGCCGAAAAGCTGGGCATGGATCCATTAGAATTTCGTCGTATGAACAGCGATAGTGATCCACGACGAAACAAGATTCGTCAAGCCGAATATACGCTCGGGGCACAGGAGATTAGCTGGCACCGACGCAACAAAGTCGCTGGATCCGGTACAGACGTTAAGAAACGTGGCATCGGTATGGGCTGCGGATTGTGGGGTGGTGGTGGTGGAGCAGGAACGCAAGCCCGCGTGACCATCCACTCAAGTGGTGCGGTCGAAGCGGTCACCGGTACGCAGGATATCGGCACAGGTATCCGGACGGTCATCGCGATGATCGTTGCAGAAGAACTTGGGCTGAGTCCCGAAGACATCACGGTCAAAATCGGCGATACCGAACCGGGGTTGCCTTCTCGCGGGAGCGGGGGTAGCCAGACAATCGGTTCTGTGGCACCGGTGATAAAGACCGCGGCGATGGCAGCCAAGCGTAAACTCTTTGCACATATCGCACCGCTGGTGGAAGCGGAACCTATGGATTTACGCGCCGCCGGTGGTCGAATTTACACCGCATCAGATCTAAGGCTGAGCGTTTCGTGGAAACAGGCGACAGGTTATCTCGGTATGGAGACCATCTCGGAAGGTGGCGATTGGGACGAAAACCTCCGTATCGGCGATACCGCTGGCGTACAGTTTGCCGAGGTCGAAGTTGACACGGAAACAGGGATTGTCAGGGTCATCAAGGTTGTCGCGATTCAAGACTGTGGCTTGGTGGTCAACCGTCTGACAGCGGAAAGCCAGATCAATGGTGCTGTTATCATGGGATTGGGCTATGCGCTGCTTGAGGAGCGTATCATGGATGGTCAGACCGGCAAGATGATTAACGCGAACCTTGAGGATTACAAAGTCCCCGGCACGATGGAGATTCCTGAGATTAAATCCATCGCATACGATACCGACCGAAAAATAACGGGAATCGGTGAACCACCGGCAATCCCGACGGCGGGGGCAATTGCTAACGCTGTTTACAACGCAATCGGCGTCCGTATCCGGGAACTCCCGATTACGCCGGACAAAGTCCTCAACGCCCTCAGTTAGAAGAGTAGGAGGAGATGAAAAGATGGAAAATTTTGCTTACGTCAATGCGGCAGATGTCGAGCAGGTCCCTTCGTTATTAAGCGACGATTGGAGCGAAACGAAAGTAATCGCGGGAGGAACGGATCTTCTCGGCGAGCTCAAGGAGTATATTGAAACGCCGAAGAAGGTGGTCAACCTCAAATCTATCCCCGGTCTGGATGAGATTAAAGCGGATGCATCAGGCTTAACCATTGGTGCGCTCGTAACGCTCACTGACATCGCTGCACACTCGACTATTCAGCACCATTACACCGTTTTGGCAGAGGCTGCTGCCTCCGTCGCATCGCCACAGATTCGGAATGTTGGCACACTTGGCGGTAACCTGTGTCAACGTCCGCGCTGCTGGTATTATCGCCATCCTGACATCATCTGTCTGAAAAAGGGCGGCGATACCTGTTACGCAATCGAGGGATTGAACAAGTATCACGCAATCTTTGGTGGGGGTCCTGTCTATATCGTCCATCCGTCTGATACGGCACCGGCACTCATCGCCCTTGGTGCTACAGTCAAGATTGTGGGACCCAACGGAGATAGGATGATGCCGTTAGAGGATTTCTTCGTTCTGCCCGATGTCAATCCGCAACGTGAAAACGTCCTTGAACCGAACGAGGTCCTCACGGAGGTGCACGTCCCTCAACCGAAGGCGCACACAAAGAGCACTTACATCAAAGTCCGTGAACGCGGTTCTTTCGACTTTGCCTTGGTGAGCGTTGCGGCTAATTTTGAGATGAGCGGTGGGACTTGCAGCAAGGCAAACGTGGTCCTCGGTGGGGTCGCTCCTATCCCTTGGCGTTCCAAGGAAGCTGAAACAGCATTGAATGGTAAACATATCACAGCAGCGGTAGCAAAGCAGGCAGGCGAGGCAGCGGTGGCTAACGCAGAGCCGATGACTGACAACGGCTATAAGGTTCCATTAACTCGGAACATTATTGGTCGCGCGGCAATGACCCTCGCTTAAGCGTAGCTGCGTCAATTTTGGAAAATCTGCCTACATACCATATAAGGAGAACGAACATGTTAGCAGAAAAAGGATCGTCCCTCTTGAATAAACCGATATGTCAAAACTTATGTACCAAAGCACTCTATACCCCCGGCGGGAACCTGCAAAACCTTGTGGAGACCAATCCGTTCTCAAACTACTGGTGCAACTGCACGATGACGGTGGTGGGACCGGATGATCGATTCGTTTCCCCAGAGAATTGTAATCGGTCTCGCGTTTGCTTTAAGCCGATTGGGGGCACCCCCCTTGCGTAGTTGGATTAAGGGGATTGACTGAAGGAAAATGAGAGGAGACCAGACAACGTAGGGGCACCCCTTGTGGGTGCCCTATTTTTGTATGGATAACCCTTGTGGTTGTTCTACTCGGTTTCTGTTGCACGATTTCTTAACGTGTACCAGAAAAGCAGTAGTTGCCCTTATCCCTCTTCTTTCAAAGTCTATCATTATCATGACCGTATGAGATTGGGAAGTGATTCAGACAAAGCTGAGTGAATATTGAGGATTGATTTGTAAAGGATTCGGTATGAGAGAGACCGAACAGGAACAACCCGTAGTTTGGGTTGGTTCATCACACGAAGATTTGAAGGCATTTCCCGCAGATGTTCAAGATGAAATAGGATACGCGCTTTATATCGGACAAATTGGAGATAAGCATCCGAAAGCTAAACCGTTAAAGGGATTTTCGGGTGTCATGGAAATCCGAAGTAATTACAAAAGTGATACCTATCGAGCGGTGTATACCACCAAAATCAGCGATAAAATTTACGTGCTACACGCTTTTCAAAAGAAATCCAAAAGGGGCATCCAAACACCGAAGAAAGAAATCAATTTCATCAAACGTCGATTGCGAAGAGCTCAGGAGTTAGCGCAAGGAGGATAGATCATGGCAGACTATACCCCCAGTTCAGGAAATGTTTTTAAGGATTTGGGGCTTCCCTCACCTGATGAAAGATTAGCAAAAGCGAAATTGGCATATAAGATCAATCGCTTGATAGCTAATCAGGGAATGACTCAAAAGAGAGCTGCGGATTTTTTGGGAATAAGTCGATCGAAAATGACAGCGTTAAGAAATGGTCGATTGAAGAACTTTAGCATTGACTATTTGGGCTCTCTATTGGGAAAATTGGACCCACATATTGAACTCGATGCTCAAGGTTATGTGCGACGCGCTATTGAGGCATACCACAAAGGCGAGTATGACTCCGCCATTGATGATTTTACCAAAGCAATAGAATTAGATCCAAACACACTTCAGCTCTATTTATCACGAGGCATGGCTTACCACCAAAAAGGCGAGTATGACTCCGCCATTGATGACACTACTAAAGCATTAGAACTAAATCCTGATAATGCCCAAGCCTATATGCATCGAGGTCTAGCTTATCAGAGCAGAGGTGATTATGAACGTAGCAAAGGCGATTATGACCGCGCCATCGAAGACTTTACCAAAGCAATAGAACTGAACCCTAAAGATCCCAGAGCCTATTGTGGTCGTGGCCACGCTTACCAGAGCAAAGGTGATTATGAACGTAGCAAAGACGATTATGACCGCGCCATCGAAGACTTTACCAAAGCAATAGAACTGAACCCTAAAGATCCCAGAGCCTATTGTGGTCGCGGTTACGCTTATCAAAGCAAAAGCGATTATGGCGATGCCATCGAAGATTGTACCAAAGCGGTAACATTGAACCCCGATGATGCCAATGTCTATAATCATCGCGGAGTTGTCTATTATCACAAAGGCGATTATGACGATGCCATTGAAGACTATGCAAAAGCAGTAAGTCTCGACCCCAATTATGCTAGAGCCTATAACAATCGTGGGACTGCATATTGTGATAAAGGCGAAGTTGACCTTGCCATCGCAGACTTTAACAGGGCGATACAACTCAATTCTGACTATGCCGAGGCCTATTACAACCGTGGCGTAGCTTACAAGGTGAAGGGCTTGGTTGACCTTGCCATCGTAGATCTTAACAAGGCGATACAACTCAAACCCAATTATGCCGATGTTTATAAAAATCACTGGGAGGCATGGTTACCCTCCAAGGGAGTACGCAAAGACGCCCAATCAAACCGAGTAACTGCTGGAAACTTGGGAAGAAATATCACTACCCCGTTTCGCAACGCCAACGAAAATGTCCCGGCTGCGAATCTGTCGGAAAGAACTACTACAATGCTGATAGCTCCCTAGGTGTGAATACTGAAAAACGATATATCCGAGTTTTACGAGGCGAACCGAAACGCATAGTTGTGTCGGAATCGTCAGAAGGATTGGGACAAAAGGACGTATTTTTCCCGAAGTGATTTTTGCATCTCACTGAATCTTTATCGTACAGGTGGGTTTTAATCCATAAATAGCGTCCTTTTAAAGAAGGGCAGGATCTTATTATGAAAGATAGACTCACGCCCGAATTACGAAAAATAGAAAGCCAAGTTGACCACCATTACAAATCTAATCCTCTGATGAATCTTCCATTTGCGACTGCTGCGTGGTATTTGCTAGCGGCTGCCGAAGACGATATACTGATACAGAAACTTACTGGAATAGATGGAATACAAGATCTTCATGGACTAGCTAGTGATTTTGTTGGTGAAATTGAGCATCCTATGTCTTGGCTCTACGGTGCTTGCGAACCAGGTGGTCAAATCCCCTGTGTTTTTGATGATGACCTATACAAAGCATCTAGAGATTTATTCGAGTTAGGCAGGAAATATGATTGGTTTGTTTTTGCATACACATGTGCCAGCAACGGGGTGCTTGGATTGGAACTTCAGGGATCAACAATTCAACCAACGGGAGATTTTTTCACAGGTATAGAGTATGAAGCATACAACGTCTTGATCGACCCATATCAAGAGCAAGAAGCATTATCTTTGATGAATTTTGATAATTTCCCGCTAAATGCGATCAAGCATTCCCTAAGGGTACAAGGTGATAGATTTCACTATAAATTGAAGCCAAAAATAATTTCGGATACAATAACCTGTCTGAAAGCTGCATTTGACAAAATGTTTCTATTACCTAGTGAATGGAAGTTTAGTCGTTACTCGTTGGGAGATTTTCGGAGGGTTTTTGAAGCAATTTGTGCTATAGCACATATTCGCTGGATAGCACGGTGTATGGCTATGCGTATGGGATGTTCTCGCATGGGGTGTGCTGATAGCATTTATGCACCAACCTGTGATGAACTCCTAAGGCGCGTTGTTAGATATTCTGGTGTGTCAGACGCAAAGGTACTAAAGTATCTTTGATGATTTGTCCTATGGAAATAAAGGCATTTTACATCCTCAACCCGCTTTACAACCTTTAATTAAACTGAATTCAGAGACTTGTGCAATTCTGCCTCATCTATGGATTTGTTCCGCAGCAGAGGTGAATTTCACCAGGCTCTTAAATAAATTACCATCTGAAAAAGGAATTTACGCAAAATTAGTTAATGAAAAAGAAGGATTTATGAGACAACGTTTCACTAATAATTTATCTGATAGATATTTTCGGCTCATTTGGGGAAATGTGTCAGACCTACCAGATGTTGACATCGCTATCATCAAGGATTCCGAAAAAACGTGTTTATTGTTAGAACTCAAATGGTTTATTGCGCCAGCGGTAGCCCGTGAACGTATTGAGAAATCTGAAGAAATCGAGAAAGGGGTTTCCCAAGTGCTTAAACTTAAGCGG
This sequence comes from Candidatus Poribacteria bacterium, assembly GCA_047517405.1. Lineage (GTDB taxonomy): Bacteria > Poribacteria > WGA-4E > WGA-4E > PCPOR2b > PCPOR2b. The sequence goes on from JAKZSX010000441.1 coordinate 7,589, forward strand.
GCTTTTGCGAATAATCACAAACCATTATTGGAAAAACTCAAAATTGATGCTAGTTATAGACTGGAAGGGATTGTTGTCTCAGATAATTGGATAGGATACGCTAATGTGCAATCTCCGGAAATACCTGTAATCCGAGCAGACCATCTGATAGCTAAGTTAAGGACCGCAGAGAGCCTTGAATCTACTATAGAATGGCTGAAAGACCGAAAGTACTTACCTAAGGAAGGGGAACATTTTAAGGTTTATAGACCTACTACTAGAATCGGTAATTGGACTCTAAAATGGTATGGGATTGAATCACTTATTGATGATGCGTTTTTTCCTTTGTAAGCGGATCCGTTTTCTCGCGGTATTTGACACTTGA
>JAKZSX010000442.1:0-3449 GCA_047517405.1 Candidatus Poribacteria bacterium
CGATAAAGGAGAAACGCGACGATATTGTGCTGTGTACCAAAGTCTTTGGATCGCTTGGGGATACCCCGAATCACACCGGCTTATCGCGCGTAAATCTGATACGGGCAGTTGATGCCAGTCTCAAGCGACTCCAGACCGACCATATTGACCTTTACCTGCTCCACAGCTTTGATCCCAAAACCCCACTTGAAGAAACCCTACGTGCGCTAGACGATATGGTACGCAGCGGAATGGTTCGGTATATCGGTTGCAGTAATTTTAGCGCGTGGAAAGTGATGGAAGCCCTCGGAATCAGCGCGCTTCGCAACTTAGAGCCGTTTGTCTGCATCCAAAACCAGTACAACCTGCTGAACCGCTGGGAAATCGAACCAGATTTTATGCCACTGTGCCGTGAACAAGGCATAGGAATTATGACCTACAGTCCACTCGCCATCGGACTGTTGAGCGGGCACTTCCGTCGTGGACAGGAACCGCCGGCGAACACCCCTTGGGGGAAGGGTCCTGAATGGGGCTTGAGTCCACATAAATACAACTTTGCAGAAGCAATGACAGAGAGAGTCGATAGGATTGTACAGACGCTAATTGACATCGGCTCAGCGCACGATCGAACACCTGCACAGGTAGCGGTGGCGTGGATTTTAGATCATCCAGAAATAACGGCCCCAATTCACGGCGCAGACCTACCCGAACATGTGGATGAGGTTTTCGGATCGGCGGACTGGCGATTAACGCTAGAGGCGCGGGATGCCTTAGATGAGGTGTCGACGGTCGAGGAGTTACGAAAATACGCCTAAGACTAGTAGAGATAGATCCTTTTTGAAATTATATGTGAACAACATACTGTAGAAGCTTCGTATGAAAAATTCAGATTTCGGTTAATCAGGCTTGAACGAAATATTACCGGAGGACAAATCTATGTCAACCTATCGTGCCGCAGTTATCGGTTTGGGCAGAATGGGCAGCACCTTTGACGATGAAATTACACAAGGTGGTTCACTTTTCCTGCCCTATTGCCATGGACCAAGTTACCACGCAGCACCCAATGTCGAATTGGTCGCCGGGGCAGATCTCCACGAGGAACAGGCAGCCATCTTTGGAGAACGTTGGGGCATTGGTTCTGACCATATGTATAGCGATTATCGGGAGATGCTAGCACAAGAACAGCTAGACCTCGTCAGTGTATGCACGACGGCGCGTGTCCGGGCAGCTATCGTACAGGATATCGCTCGTGCGGGAGTCAAAGCTATCTGGGCGGAAAAGCCGATTGCACTGACCCTAGAGGAAGCAGATACGATGGTGGACGTCTGCAGGGAAAACGGTGTTGCCTTGGCGGTCAACTGTGCCCGCCGCTGGAATCCCTTCTTCAGCGAAGCCCGAAGACTCATCGACGCCGGTGAGCTGGGTGAGCTTTTGCAAGTAACCGTTTATGCTCAATGCGGCTTGTCCCATAACGGTAGTCACGCCATCGATATTTTGCGCTATATGGCTGGCGGAAATGTGGAATGGGTTTTTGGAGAGATGGAGTCGGACGAAGCTGCCGCCGGTGAGAATGACCTAATGGGCAACGGATACCTCGCTTTTGATAACGGAGTGCGTGCCTATCTTCGGAGTATGCCTTGTGGTGCTGCGTCGTGGGAGGTCGATGTGATTGGTACAGAGGGACGTATCCGCTCCCTAAACAACGCAGAAGAGTTTGAACTTATCCACAGCGTACCCGGCGGTCGTCGGGGGCGCGATAGACCGGCAAAGGTTCCGTTTCCTTGGCCCGTGCGGATGCAGGGCATGGGACTGACAATCGTTGCGGACCTGATTAACGCTGCTGAAACAGGGCAGCCTTCAAAATGTTCAGGAGACGATGGACGGGCGGCGTTGGAAGTCGCTGTGGGCTTGCGGGAGTCCCACCGGCGCGGTGGTGCGAAGGTCGATCTTCCGTTGACAGACCGCAGCTTGGGTATTCGGTCTATAGAGATTGTCAACGATGACATGCCGGCGCGAATTCGACGGTTACAACAGGAACGTTCCTAAACGTGAGAGACATGGCAATGGTTCCATGATTGTCGTTGATTCATGCCGTATTATCTGCTATCTGTGATGAATTCAACCCTGATAACAATGTAGGTTTCAGCCACTGTACACCAGCGACCACTGACTGCACCGAAACCTGTAAAATGCGGATCGTGGCAAGCTCGTGCGTTTGCCACTCGTAGAAAGAGAACTATTGATGAAAATTACGCAAGTCGATCTTTACGAGGTAGAAATTCCCCCAATCCCACCGATTGCTAAATACGTTCCAAAGATCTACGACATCACCCTCTGCCGCGTTCAGACAGACGAAGGCATAGAAGGTTGGGGCGAGTACCTAGGTACACGATCTACACACGAGGGGACGGCGCAGTCTTACATCGGTCAGGAGGTATTAGCGTTAGACCCATTCGCCCAACCCGATGCGTTCACCTGTGCGCTGTTGGACATCACCGGTCAGATGCATGGCATTCCAGTCCACCGCTTTTTCGGTGAAAAGGTACGCGATGAGGTGCCGGTCTCCTACTGGTCTACCACAATGGAACCGCACGAAACAGCTGCGGAGGCAGAGGTGGGAGCGCGCTTGGGATTTACGAACCACAAACTGAAGGCGCGTTCTTCGGACGTCGTGGAAACGGTCCGTCTCATAAAGGAAGTGGCGGGACCCGATTACACGGTTGGCTTGGATCCCAATATGGGATTCAAATACGTACATATCGCCACGCGTCTGGCGGAACAGCTTGAACCTTTTGGAACAGTTGCGAACTTTGAGGACCCGGTCCTGACAAATAACTTGGATTGGTATCGCTTGTTGCGCGAGAAAACCCACATCCCCCAAGCACTGCACTTGGGACCGCCGGACAGAGTGCTGGCAGCGCTCAAGGCAGAGTGCGTCGACTACCTAAACTTGGGAGGACCTGCCCAACAGGTACGCACATCTGCTGCATTGGCTGAAGCCGCAGATGTGCCTTGCTGGGTACAGATCGGAGGTCTCTGCTTGAGCATAATGGCTGCCTATTCCGTCCATGTGCAATGCACGCTCCCCAACGCGACCCTGCCTTGTGACGAGTTGCCCCACATCCGCATCGCCGACGTTGTGAAAGAAGGGTTAACAATCAAAGCGGGGCATTTTCTGGTGCCGGAGGGACCAGGACTTGGTATCACAGTGGACATGGACGTAATTGAAAAGTATCGCGTAGCGTGAAACCTGAAACGTCGGAAAAGGAACGCAAAGATGCCATGACGCAAAGATAAAAACATTAGGACTTACGCACTCTGGAGGCTGGAAACTGAAAGCGGATTGCTTCACGCTCGGTCTGGATTGCCAAATCCAGATCCACCGTCAGATGTGGGGGACCGACAGGAGCAATCCCGTGCGCCAACGGGTGACTGATACCTTTTCAGTTCCTTTGCCTAAATCCTGAAAA
>JAKZSX010000443.1:0-7577 GCA_047517405.1 Candidatus Poribacteria bacterium
AATCCACGAGATTTTGCAAAACCGATACCCACGCGCTGTTGGTCAAAATCACGAATGGCAAGCGCAATGAGTGCAAGCTGCGCCGTTGTGAAGTTTTTCACAGTAATTTTTGTTGTAAACTCACCTGCCGTGAGGACTTGAAAGTTGAATGGGCCGACAGCGACTGAGCCGTAGACGCGGTCAATTGCGACACCGTTACGCTCTTCTAACTGAATCTCTGCTAGGTTAACCGGGTGGGCATCCGCGATACGTGCATGTGCTGCGATGTCGGTGCTCCCAAAGATTTGGCAGACCGTGCATGAATCCTTGTAGATGGAATCAGTCTTTTCTTTGTGCCGTTCTTTCAGCTTCCGACAAGGCGAGTTCTGTTTCAATGGGTCACATGCCCAAATATTTCCATCATTGGGGTGTCCGCCGCCGAGCGTTCGCACAATCCGCTCGCAATGCGCCCGAACCGCGCCTTTGAGCGAGGAGCCCGGAAGATAAACACTCCGCCCACCCGCGTGGTACGTCTCAACGAACTCCATATCTGGCTTAGTCGGGTCTGCGCCTTGGTCGCTTGCCTTGATGAGCACCGGTCCAACGGGGGAAATCGCTAATTCAATAATGACTTGGTTGACAATTCGTTTGTGCATTAACGTGCCTCCGATTGCTGTTTGATTTTGGCTTGAAACGCATCTATCCACGATTGCCAATCAACCGTTTCACCCTTGTAGTTTCGATCAGTCAGGTATTGCATGACATGGTGGCTATCAATGTAGTACTCGGAGTTGAGTGATAGATTGATTAGCCCAAGCCCTCGGCTACTGCCCCCGCCGATGGTTAATTCACCATTCTTAAAGGCAGAAAGACCGAGGTACAACATGCCGAGCTGCCAATCTTCTGCATTATCAACAATTGCTTGAAAATCAAATAGGACACCCGCCGGGACGACTTCGTAATCGTAGAGTTTTCCATCTGAAGCCGTTTCCGTGTCCCGATCAATTGCAACACCATCCCGTTGCTGATACTGATCGAACCAGAGGTCCTGTTGCACATGCAAGTCACGGATTTGCAGTTTGGAGGCGTACCACGATGACCCAAACAATTGACAGACCCAACAGGTCTGATTCAAAATCTGTTGGTCGTCACGTTTCTGCCGAAGTTCAGCCATCTCTTCCCGTGTGATGCACTGTTCATTTTCATTGGTTGGGTTGCAGACGACACGCCTGTCGTCCGTGAGACTGCGGAGGACACTCTCAACGTAAGACCGGAATACACCCTTGAAGCTTGAGCCGGGGATATACGGATGGTTTGAGGCATCTCGCACGACAGGGAGATCGGCACTCACAGGAGATGTTGAACGACCGGCACCGATGCGAATTGCTGTCAGCGTTTCGACCTCGCCCTTTAAATTGAGTCGGGAGTGGAATTTATCAAACATTACGTGCCTCCCTTCTCGTTTGCGAGGAAAACTTGATACCGGGCAAGGTTGCCTAGATAGAGTTGCATCAAACGACGATGAACCTCTTGAAGCCTGCGTTTACCTGATTCGGCACTCGTATCTTCGCCCATCGTTTTAACAACGGCTTCCGCTTCTTTACCTAATCCATCAATTTCGTCAACCAATGCAACCGCGAAGTTTTTCCCATCAGACGTGTCGCTCCACATCCGATTCGCCCCACTCCGACCGAGTTGATAACGGATAAAATTCTTGGTGACTTCAATACCACTTCCGGGCTCTGTTGCCACATTCAAAACGTTCCGGAACGGTGAGCGTTCGTTTCTGAGATTGTAGCCTTCCGCCATCTTTTGCATCTCCGGAATGAGTTTCTCCATTCGCAAACCAATCTCCCGCTCCATCAACAGAATCTTCTGTTGCTCAGGGACTTGTCCTGTTTGGCTCATTTCGATTCCTCCTCATTTCTCAGCCAAGCGGCTTTTGATTTAACCTTTTCTCGCGTCCAAAGATGGAACGGATCGCAAATTAAAATCTGTCCGAATCCTTCTTCGCTCCGACTCCCAATCCCTACTTTTTCGAGCATTTTCAGTGCGGAAATCCACGAGTCAATGTCAGCGGTGTGAAACACAAAAACACTGCCCATGTGGGTAGCAAGGTCTGTCGCTTTCGGCAATCCCCATGCTGCATTCCACCCGCCGACGTAATCGTAGCTTGCAAAACTGCGGATGAGTGCTACCTCAGCATCACAACCCGCCATTTCCTGAAGCATCGGTGCAGTGAGAATCATGCTTCTTTGCCAGCCGTCCTCCGCTGTCAAAATTGCGTCGGATTGCAAATCCACGCTGAAGTAGGTGCCCTCAAACGCATCCATTTCGACATTAGGCAGGTGGCAATAAGCCTTACACACTCCTTGCAACGCCTTGTTGAAATCGCAAATGCGTTGTTCCAGCGAATCTGAATCCTCATGTTTTGTCACCTTTACGCAAACCCGTCCGAGTCCACGCGATGTCCCACCGCCGAGCCGTTGAACCTGTTTTTGCAAGGTATCGGCAACCCTACTTACGAGGACTGACGGGACCCGCGCTGAACCGTGTAGATTCACTTTTTTTCCTTCCACCGACAACGGATCAACGGCAGTCAGGCTATACAGCAGTTCATCCGCAGCTACTTTACGCTGTCGGTTGATGGCAACGCGTGTGAGCAACCTTGTGTTGAGTGTCCTTTTTTCGTAGAATTCATTCGGTTGTGCGTAAAATCCGCCTTGTGCTTCGATACGACCATCACAATGGGGACAATTGGGTTGATAGAACCAATCCGCCTTTTCCGCAACGAGTCTCTCAAGAAGCGTGTCGAAAATGCCATGTTTCTCTGTGTCGTCTGTCAGCAGAAATCCGGCGAAATCCTTGCATCCAGTAGCTGTTGCTGGTAACACACTTGAGCCCGGGTAGCAATTCCGGAAGATTCCGGCACTATCGTTGAGGAACAGTTGCCTGAAATCAGCGTCCGGTTCGCCACTCTCTGAATCTGCCAACCACGCCTTAGCCACGGCACCTCGTATCAATCCGCCGCGAATGTGTTGAACCGCCTCAACTGCCTGCCCCGTTGGTTTACGCCCGCCTGTGATAATCGGTGACTCCAGCGTGACCTCAATCGCTAACTCGGTGAAATCCTCTGAACATGATGGTTTTGGGGCTAAGGCTATTGACGGAGTTTCTTGGGAATTCGGTTCACACTCCTTTAGGTCAATCTCCAACCAACCAAGGCCGCGAGATTTTCCTGTCCCTATCGCATGAATGTAATTGAGTCCGGCGCGTAGCAGGTCAAGCTGGCAGTCCGTGATTTCACCACCGATTGTTACGTCTCCAGAGAACGCGAAGTCAGCGTGAGGGAGGCTGGTCTCGGTAAAATAGAGGCGTTGGTCTTCTGCAACCCGTCGCCGCCGATTGATAGTCACGCCGTTTCGAATTTCTGTTAATTTTGTCCCCAAATCTGTATCAATTATCAGATCGCTGATAAAGATTCTCGATTCCAATGTGGGAGACCCGAAAACCTGACAGATGATGCAGTGGGCAGTCGCACACATCTCTTCGGCGCGCGGACTGATGCAGACCTGTTGTCCTTGGCTTCTTGCAATCGCCTCGCAGGCATGTCGCCAAAGACCTTTGAGCGTTGAAGCGGGAATATAAAGTTTCCCATCACTGGTTTTGACCGTTGACCGATCCGCGCCTGTTTCGCTGGAACCGCTATCGCCGATGCAGAGCGCAGTATCAACCTTTGCCGTAATTCGCCATTGTTTTTCAATTGATGAATTTCTCACTACCGCCTCCCTCAATTTAGTCGTTCGATCCAGAGATAAAGTCGTAGGCTTCGATTAGGTCAACAAGCAACGTCTCGTAGCGTATTTTATCCGTTTCGTTTTTCTGCAGCATTGCATACCACGCTCCCAGGCCGTTTGTGATGTCAGATGCACCTTGCCAATTGCGCTCAAGCTCCTGTTGGAGCAGTTTTCCCTTTCCATCTCTGAGACGACTTCGGAAGTAGAGATAATCAAGCGTTGACGTTTGCCTGCCGAGTCCGAGCGATTGCCGAAGTTGATAGAGTTGCGAACGGGGGAAATCGCTTTCTTTTAACTTTTGGACGGTTTGGATGAAGCCGGAAAGTTCATGCAAGGTGAACGGGCGCATGGTTAGCGAATTCTCTTTATCCGTTTTGTAAAACTGTTTGCGGAAATCGCTGAGTTCGCTCGTAATCATTGATAGGGATTTGAGCACCAGAAAATCAACCGTTCCGCCAAGGTAACCGACTCCCTGTTTCTTCAGCGTCTTCGCCTTGCCTTTTGCTGATTTCAGCAGGCTGGCAGCGAGATGCTCCAAGAATCCGACCGGCGTATGCTCATTTGCAATGACAAAGCCTAGAGAAAGGCTAATTGCTGGTTGCATCGTCTGTTTAGTGAACCACTCTTTCGGCATGTATCGTTGCGATTTACACAATGTTTCTTCTTCTGTCTCGGCAAATTTCGAGTGACTATTAAATTCCCGATCAAAGTTTGCGCCGATAGCGTGAACTACCTCAAATGCCTTACTTCCTGGCACAATCAGCAACAGGTCATCCCCCCCGATGCTAACGATTTCAAACGGATGGAGGTCGGAGGTTGGGTTGAGATGCTCCGCAAGTGCATCAAACGTTGCCTTCTGGAGTGCAATAAACACACGCTCCGAAAACTGCCGATACTGTGCAGGTGTTCCGACGTTCTCCAAATATCCGCCCATGTTGTTGCCGTCCGCGTAGATGAACGTAATGAACCCTGCCGAATCGCTTGCCTTAGCAATATTTTCAAGGTCTTGAGGACCATCAACTTGTTTGAGGCACTCAATCGCATCAACGTAGCATTCCACTTTTCCGGTTGCCTCAAGATAATTCTCAAAGAGCGAACTCCAATTGGTTAAATGCCATCCCTCTTGGGAATCCCGGCTTGATGGGTGCCATCCTCCCAGCACTTTCAAGTAGTGGTCAAGGTCATTAAAGTCAATATTTTTCTTTGAAACCCGTCCAGCCACATATTTTCGAGTACAGGCCTCACAAAGAGTCCGAGGCTCATTGATTATTGCAGGTCTCCGCTCGCAACTTTCACACCGTTGCTGATATGAACCGATTTCGATGTGCGTCGGGAGGTCACGTCGCGTAGCTCGTTCCGGCGTTGGATTTCCCTCGCGCCGATGAAATTGTGCACGTGCTAATTTCGTCGTTAGTTCACCGAAACATTTTCTTTTGAGAAAATCTTTGTCCTTTGTGCCGCTATAGTAGCTTTCCATGAGTTGCGAGGTTTCTGAGTTTTCACATGCTTCGCGAAATTCTTTAATCCAAAACTGATCGGGCTTCAGTCCATACTGCAACTCAAGCAAATCGAACATATCACCGACTGCGACGCTGTTCGCAACAAGTGTTTCGTGTGTATAAATTCGCTCGATCTCATCGGCAATTTCGTGAACTACAGAGGTGGGGGTAAACGCGAGGGTATTCCCGCCCGCTGCGTAAATAATGCACTCCGGCGCGGACAAACGATGCCCGGTCCGTGTACAGAAATTATCACGAATGCGCTCCGATCGTTGCAGGTCGGTCGGGATTTCGCGGCCGAAGAGGGCAGGAATATCCTCAAGATTGATACGGTCAAGTAATGCACTGGCCCCCCGAATCTCCGGTAACCGTGCCGATTCGAGAAAGTAGCCTTTTATCTTTGTCGCGCCACCTAGGACAAGCCCGACCTGTTGCTTTTGATCCCGATTAAGGGGGTGTGTATTGAACTGTTCTTTAGAATCCACAGGGAGCCGCTTAGAAGCCACTGCTTTCGCCGCATGCACAATACGTTCCTGCACATCACCATCTGCTTTTGGCGCAATAGGCGAAAGTCCAGACCATACGGCATCGTAGATTTCGCCGAGTCCATCCTCTTCCCATGTTGCTGTCAAAGCGGATAGGCGGAGTTGATCCAACGTTTTGATCTCAGACCGGAAACCGTTATCGTAGCCAAGGCAGAACGCAATTGCCGAAGCGGTCAGCGCATGGTCAGCAACCGTTGCCCCTGGGAGTGAATGGCACGGCAACCATCGGAATGGAAGCTTGTCTTTCTTTCCTTTCCACAAAGTCGAAAGTGGCGGAAGGAGTAAATTGACTATGCAAGAGACACGTCCCGTGATGTCTTGTTCAGACCAACTGCGAACATGCTCGGCAGTCTGCTCGACCACAGTGCTCCAATCCTCCTGCGTGATACCAAATCCATCTTTGAGAATCAGATCTTCCCAGTAATAATGTGCATTCTCGATCGGTTCACCTGTTTTCCAGTCTCGTGTCATAAACTTATCCTGTTTTCACTAAATCTAGAGTCGTTAAAATTAGATCGATTCAATTCAACGAAAAGCGTGGAGACGATTTCATGCGAATTCGCAAATGGGGAGACAGATAAGATACAGCCGTTACGTTATCACGTGGCTTAATCTGCATAGCCCGAACACTATGCGACTTTTAACACATATAACATATAACATAACACAACACCACGCTGATATCAACGCTTTTTTGCGCGCGTCAAGAGAATCGCGTTTACAAAGGACTCCTACAAGAAGTATCATTCCCCCCAAACCTAGACAGTTGAATAAGATGGATTTCCGACTGGCAAAACGGTCATCATCTGTGCGAAAATATGGCTCAGAAACGCCAAGAAAAAGAAAGGAGTTTTCATACCATGTCCCGCAGAAAACAGTACGATTCTGTCTAAAGGATGGGGATAAGTATAGACCAGCGTCTTATGACGGGTGCACGACAAAAGGTTGAGGTCTTTTCACGTGGATGGTGAGTCGTCAACCTCAATTTCTGGGGCAATTTTCTTAGTCCATAAGGTAACTGTTTTGCCCCACTATTATGGATTTGAAGCGTAACCACGCGATCTCGTCAACCTTCCGTTAATTTTACACAACTGGACGTTGACGACTTTTGAACCTAACGACAGTTTTCTCCTTGTAGAAATAGTGCGGGTTTTGTATAATATTTTTAGTTGATTTTTCGGGCTTTTAATCGAACCATTGTGGAATTGAAACCATCTGCTGACGCGCTTCAGCACGGTGTTCGCAGTTCTTTTAATCGAACCATTGTGGAATTGAAACTCTGATAACGATTTAAGGATCTCGCAATCTTCACGCTTTTAATCGAACCATTGTGGAATTGAAACGTCGAAACGGTTGAGCCTGTCGAGGACGCGGAACCTCTTTTAATCGAACCATTGTGGAATTGAAACAACATCCTTTCGATCTCGGCGTTGTCCATGTCTGCCACTTTTAATCGAACCATTGTGGAATTGAAACACAAGACAAATATATCGTGTCTGGTCCGCGTCCCGCGCTTTTAATCGAACCATTGTGGAATTGAACCCAATCTTTGCATTAGCGTAGATTCGTGGATGGCTAGCGTGAAATTGAAACAGTCCCGGCACAAAGCCAGAACAATGCCAATATGGAATATCGAAGATTTGCAACAAGGAGAGGAGGATAAGATGGGAGAGCAAGAACAATACCGCATTGTGGAGGTTGACAGTCCACTTTATGGGTCATATTACGTCGTTCAATATGCCCACAGAACACTTTTC
>JAKZSX010000444.1:0-3639 GCA_047517405.1 Candidatus Poribacteria bacterium
CAGAAACTGCAACGAGATAATCGCCCGGCACTAATTCAAGCGATGTAACATCCTTCGTCTCGAAGGTAACGAGCTCGATGCCATTAGGTCCAGTCAATGTAAGCATCAGCTCGCCGTAGATGGGCTGAAAATCAATTCCCAACCCGACCTGCATTGTCTCATCCAGATGGAATCTATAGTAATCATCATTGTCTGCCGTGTGAATCGACAACTCTTCGTTGACGAACGGAAGCTCGATCGCGGCTGCTGTATCCGTTGTATCGTTCTCCTCAAAATCATCGGATGCCAGTTTGGGCGGCGTAAAGAATCCACGGTTCTCCATAATTCCCAAGATGAAGTCGAAATTTACGCCGCCATTCAGTTCCTGATCGGCTATAAAAATCGCTGATGCCCCATCGACAAATTCCGCGTCGGGCGAGAGGAAGAAATGGCTCTCGATAACCAAGCGGATTGACGGATCACGTCCAATCGCTTCAAAAATTTCCCACAGTGCCGCGGACCAAATCTCCCCATCGGCGTGGGGTTCACCCATAACGTGTTGGGGATAGCGTTTGTTACCATTCACGGGACGAGTGGCAATCTCAGGGTCGTCTGAACCAGCCCATTCAAAAACGATCGAGTCACTAAAACCGTCACTTACGGCACTAAAAAAACTGGCTGCGAGAAAATCACTAAACCCTTCGTGTATAGCACCACCTTCGCCTCTGTTAATGTTAGGGACCTGTCGATCAAGGATAGCGTGGCCATATTCGTGGATGATCACTTCAGCATCTTCGGCAACATCAACACCGGCATCTCCGAAATTAATCGAGCCCTCACTATCGTCGTAGAAAGCAGCCCTGGTCCTACCGAAATGTACATTTGCAGGAATCTGCCAATCGTCCACGAAATCGAAGCCGAGTCCCTTCAAATAACGTCCAACGGCATCAACGTGATAATAGACCATCACCTCCTCAAATCGGGGATCATCTCGGAGGTAGTTGAACTCCAGCGTTTGCTCGTTGGCGCGGCTTTTGGTTAATTTCGTACTCACGTAGGGACCATCAAGAAAGCCACTACCGTCCAACTCAGGAAGAATCACATCTGTATACGCTTCTTCTGGTATGGCACCAGCAGAATCATCCGTGTCCATGAGCGTGAAATCTTTAAGGGCGACAATAGGATTCGGGTTAAAGACACGCCCCTGTCCATCAGCAGACCTGAGTAGACTCCGTCGATTCAACGGCTCGCCGGTGTTGGCGTCAATGATATACTCCCAACTTGCGATCGGCTGACGGGAGTGTGCGATTGTGCGGTAAGCGAGACGATACGCATTGGTATAGTCGCCTCTCTGCACCGCATCACGATTGGCAAAAATTACCAAGTTGGCATGGGGTGGCTTACGTAAATCGAATGCACCGGTCTCGGCAATGGCGATATTGATTGCACCTTCCGGGGTGAGCGATGCCGCTGTGCTGATGTTGATCCGTGGGAAGTAATTGCTGTGGATGACTCGTATCTGCCCAGAACGGTTGGTATGGACGGAGACCACCGCACCATAGACTTCGATACCGTTATAGTATTGATGGAATCGAACATGCCTACCTGTTAAGCTGCTTTGGATGTCCGTGAGACGCAGCTCGATGCTCGGATCAGTCATCGCAAAAAGGTCACAGTAGTCGTTAAGACATTGACGGGTTGATGTTTCTAGCGTTCCTATTGGGGCAGGCAGTGTCAAATTGTAAAGGCTGCGGACTGTCCCCCGGTTCCTATGCCATCGTGCACGGACAGCGGTTTCTGACTCGGATTTGATCCGCTGCAATGCCGCTCCTGCCTTCAGCTGAATCTGCTGTCTCATCCCCTGTTTAGCATATACCGAAGATGGCATACATATTAGGGTTGTATAGAGCACTAGCACAATAGGTATTGAGGTCATCCGCTTATTCATGAAACATTCTCCGCTCAATTTGCAAGCAACCTCTCACACAAAAATGGGAGCATGAGGCAATGAACAATATCCTCTGTCCGATAGCCCGATGCTCCCACTGTTTTGAGAAGCGTATACATTTTATGGTGTGCAAAATTCGTTGCGCTTTGCAGAACAAATTTTGCACACCAGATAAATCAAGTTTAAGAATAGGCCAAATGACCTACTTCAAAATCAGCATCTTCCGTGTTGCCGAAAAATCAGGGGTCTGCAAACTGTAGAAGTAAACCCCAGAGGCAACCTGTTCACCCATGTTGTTACGACCATCCCAGTACGCCGCCGTGGAACGCGTCATATAGAACCCCTGCGACTTAAAGCCGAGATCAATCGTCCGTACAATACCACCGGACGTGTCGTAAATCTGGAGACTTACATCTGCCGATTTTTCAAGTTGGTATGGAATCCATGTTTCAGGGTTGAACGGATTCGGGAAGTTTTGTCCCAAAATCGTCTCTGCCGGATGCACATCACCAACAGTCAGCGCTAAGCTCAAGTAAGCGTTCCGCAAGTCTTCAATCCCAACCTTATGGGTGAAGGGACCTGAGACGATATTGTCCCACTCATCTAACAGGGTAACCTCTAACTTATCGCCAGCTTCGATGACGCTCTTCCGCGTCAGGTCTGCCCAAACCGCGTTGAACTCCTTGTAGTCGCTGGAAACCAGCCTTGTTGCGACCTCACCGGTGCGGTGATTTCTCGCAACGACCGTGTAGGATACACCAGCATCAGTTTCTAGCAGATCGCCACTGACGACGAACGCCCATGCGGTACTCGGCAGTTGGACGCTTGGTGCAGCCGCGGCGTCCTCCACCGTGTTACCCCACGCCGTTCCCGTAAAGGTAACCATGCCACCGCCAGGAACGTTGACAATGTAGCCCTTACCGCCTTCAATCGCGAATCCGTCACCCTCCTGATCTGCGGTGAACCCGACAAATTGCTGCATCGCTGTGTCGAGCTGAATCACAACGGTTGCATCAATCATGTCAGCAAACGAACTCGCCGTGTAAGATTCCGCCGGCATCAGTGGCAAGGAGATCATGTTCAAACCGGGTGCCAATGCCATCTCAAACATATGCGTAGGCTCCACGGTTGGTTCGGGTTCCACAGGAGGCTCCACGGGTGGCATCTCGCCAACAGGTGCAACAGTCACACTTGCGGTAGGTTCTGTCCAACCAAACGCAGCTCCCACATCAGCAGCACCGGCGATACCGGGGTGAGCTGCAATAACGTCTTCAGTTGGTGCACGTTCCATGCCTCCAAATGGTGGCCCCGGAACATGCGTAGCCAACTCGTTGTTATCTTCCGTACCCGCGTCATAGGAGATTAGATCCATGGTAAACGAGCGTGGGTTACCATCCTCGTCGAAGAGAGGCAAACTGTTACCTAAAACGATGCCGTCGTTGGTTTGCACAAGCATCGTCGCTAATGAGAGATAACCCATACCAGAACTAGCGGTGACCATCGCTGAAACAAACCCACCGGGGAGCACAGGGGCACCCAGCGCATCGACACTGCCTACTGCATCTGAACCCATAGCCAATTCAGCGAGTGGACCATTGTTGCCAGTTTCCGCCAATTCAGCGAGTTCAGCACTGGCTGCCTCACCGGATGCACCGATTGAAAATCCATGGCCATGTATCACAAAGATTGGCGGTGAAAAAATCTGACCGCCT
>JAKZSX010000445.1:0-9060 GCA_047517405.1 Candidatus Poribacteria bacterium
CTTCCTCAAAAATTATGGGGCGTATGTTTGGGAGCATTCAGAAGCTGAGAGGCTGGAGGAGCCCGCTGTCCCTTCGACGATGTTGCCGACGCTTCCTTTGATCGTGCACAACATCCGGGTGGAAAAGAGTCGTACCGTCACACATGATGACCGAGAGTACGAAGGACAACTCGTCTCGGACTTGCTGTCTCCGGTAAGTCACAGCGAACTTAAAAAACAACGTAAAGAGCCCCATTCAGTGACTAAATTAGAAACCTATGGCGAGTGCCCATTCCGATATTTCTCCGGTGAGGTACTGGAACTCAACTCAACCGAGGAGGAGGATACGGAGCTAGTAGGTAAGGAGAAAGGGAGCTTGGCACACGACATCTTGTTTGAGTTTTACGATCGCCGTCGCGCCGAATCGCCGATTTCTGAATGTACGGATGCAGAGTTTGAGAAGGCAGTCAAAGACCTCCGGCAGATCGCAAGAAAACATTTGGATAAAAAGGTGGCAGCCCTTGGTATTGGGGACAAAAGGGCGGAAAAACTGTTTTGGGATATCGAGGTAGAAAGATTCATCGGCGGTTACGGTAGAACCGGCGTCTTGCCCACATTCCTTGAGGCAGAAAGGAAACGAAATTTTGAGGTACAACCTCGTTATTTTGAAGTTAGGTTTGGCCCCAACGTCAGATCAGAGCCAACCGATCCACAACTCGGCAGCACAGAGGCGATAATGGTCGGGGAGGTTTCCTTGTCAGGGAGAATTGACCGGGTCGAGTTGGGGAACGGGATGTTCGTCATCGGAGACTATAAAACCGGTAGCAGCACACCCAAGTTGAACGACATCCTTGAGGGACGTAGCCTCCAATTACCACTCTACGTCGCTGTCGTGGAACAGTTATTGCGGCAACAATCCCCCTCGATTCAAGGTTTGGTGGATGACCTTGAGTCGGTTCAGGGGGTGGGAGGTGTCTACTATGTCTTGCAGGAGGAGAGCGGAGCGGAACTCGGCATTGGGGATAGGGATTACAACGAAAGGGCATTTCACGCTTCACGTCAAAACCGTCAGTTGTTACCCAATTCATGGTATGAAATTGAGGATACGGGTACTGATTCGGATTTCAATGCGTTCAGATCTATCGTTGATAAAGCGGTCGGGTATGCCAACCAGTACGTCTGCTCAATTGCGGACGGGGATTTTCAACTGACTTCCCATGACAAGACGAAGGTCTGCCGATACTGCTCGTTCAAACGAATCTGTCGTGTGGGAGTTGTTGCGGAAGAGATGCAGGCTTGACAGACACGTATCTCTCGATCTCTACAGGTAGATAGAATAGCAGTTGATATGCTATAATTACGCGAGATGTGATGTGTAAAACGTAATTGCCCTGTCAATTCGCTCCAGAGGAGCGACATGTCTATAGAATGCCGATACCCTGATCCCCGCGCTCCAGAGGAGCGCAATGTATAGGGTTCATCAGTTCAATCAACCAATGAACTCATGAACAAATTGTTTTCACGTTTCACGCTTCACGTTTCACTGGTTATCAGATAAGGAGCAAAATCATTTATGTATGTTGAAGGGCTTTTATCTTCGTTGACCCGTGTGAAAAAAGCACGCTCTCTGCGTGCCTCTTCGTGGGATACAACTGGAAGAAATAACGATGCTTGGAATATTGAACCTAACGAGACGCGTGTCCTCGCTGATATCAAGGGACCCGGTTGCATCAACCATATCTGGATGACGCAACGCGATGGCTACCGGAATGTCCTCCTGCGAGTTTTTTGGGATGATGAAGAACATCCCAGCGTCCTGTGTCCTCTTGGAGACTTCTTCGGATTGGGCAACGAAATTGTAAATTCCTACGATTCACTACTGTTCTCGGCATCAACCGCAGGAAACAATCAGTTCAACACGGGTTGTGCGCTGAATTGCTACGTGCAGATGCCGTTTAACAAATCAGCACGGATCGAGCTTGTCAACGAAGGCGATGAAATGCACCGTCAATACTTCTACATTGACTATGAACTTTATGAGCAACCCCTCAATGATGATGTGGCTTACTTCCACGCCCAGTTTCGTCGGGAAAATCCGTGTGATGGCTGGGGACACGAGATTCAGGTCAACACGCCGGAGGCAAACATCGTCAACGCAGAAAGGTTGGCTTGGAACAACAACTACCTCATCCTTGAAGCAGAAGGACGCGGGCACTACATCGGCTGTAATCTCTCTATCACCAATTTTCAAGGCACATGGTGGGGTGAAGGAGACGATATGATTTGGGTTGATGGTTATAAGTGGCCCCCCGATCTCCACGGCACAGGCTCGGAGGATTACCTTAACCAAGCGTGGGGTATGCAGCCCAACGCATTTCGGCATAACGGTTCGTCAATTTATGAGTCTAACACAAGTGGCTATCAAACGTCGTATGTGTTTCATCTCGAAAATCCGATTCGATTTGAGAAGGAAATTCGCGCTACCATTGAGCACGGACACGGGAATCACCTCCGTAATGAGACCTCCTCAGTTGCCTACTGGTATCAACTTGAACCGCATAAACCCTTCCAGATCTTACCGGTCCAGCAACGAAAACCAGTTCTCAAAGCTGAAGATGGGGGATGGCTTATCGATGAAACAGCTCAAACCCCACAGCCGGAACCGGTGTTGAATGATGAAATGAAGAAACTGAAGGCGCAATGGGAGGAGAAGCAGAGAGCTGAAACATAAAACGTAAAACGCGATGTATGATTTTAGGACTTACGCAGTTGAATGCCTCAAGTCTCGTAGTAACGATTTATCCTCTGTAATGCCTAGAGATCGTTAGTTCCTACATACGCGGGACTTCTCATACTTGTGCCCCTTTTTATGGATCAGGTCTGAAGTGCTTCTATAATTATAGATAACTCCCATTCGTGAAGGCTTAAAGTAGAGAGGTGCCACCAGTAGAGCATAGCAAATTCCCGATACCTTCAAGGCTCTACGGTGCCCATCAACATCCATTTTACAGTGGATCCAACGTCAAATAAATTCATGTGCTCATTTTACCTGTTTATTCGCTACAATTTTGGGAGGAGTTGAATGCTCACAACTTTCCAGGGACTCCTGGCATGGACGCTTATTCATGCTGGTGAAACAGAGGGGGATGAAGAAAATCCACCCGACGACACGACGCAAGAAAACCTGCCAGCAGCAGAAACACAAGAATCAATGACAGATTCCGAGCCTAGCGAAGCTGATAGTTCCGATTCGACGGTCGAGCCAGGCGAAAATCAACAGAACGACGAAGATACGCCGGAAACGGATCCGCAGCTATCCGCAGCAGCGACAACAGACGAAGAATCGCATTCCAATAATGTTGAGGACGAAACTGTTACAGCAACGGACGAGTTCACATCGGAGAACGCCGGAGAAGTAACAACCTCCTCTGATGATGTTGCTGCTGAAGTTCTCACAGACGAACAGATCGAGGAAACCGCTGCAGTCATTGAGGCAGAAGTTGAAGCCACCGCAGACGAAGCAGCGGATGCAATCGCAACAGATTCGGATGAAGAGGTAATCGAAGATGCCAAAGTGCCACTCAGTTTTGGGGTGATTGATGAGGTATATAATTTTGTCAATGAATTTCAGGGTAGTCAATTGAGCCATGCTGAGCAAACCTCCGCCAGTACTCAGGATAGTGTGGGAGGTGTAAAGAAAGCCGCACTCTTTGAACATCCTCCTGCCGAAGGTTATGCACGAATCCAGTATGAGGTGACGCTGCCCGAAGTGGAATCCAACGAGAATCTGATTTTGCATTTCAGCATTGGCTTGAGGGATGGCGTCGATTTCGAACTCCCGCACACGAAACCCGATGGGGTACAGTTTGCCATCGAGATTTCAGATGAACGCCGTTTTGAAGGGGTTTCCGAGGATTGCCAATGGGAGGAACGCCTTATTGACCTCTCCGATTGTGCCGGCAGCAAGGTTCAAGTCGCCTTTCTGACCAATTGCAACGGTGCCGGTAATACTAACTATGACTGGGCTTTATGGGGAAATCCGCGCGTCTTAAAGCTGACCCGCACATCACTGCTGCTTGAAAAAGGCGAAGATGAACCGCGGCTCAAACGCGGACTTGCGCTGGGACTCTTAGAGGGAGGAACCCCTGAACTTTCGGTTGCCGAATTCGATCTGGATGTCTCTGCACTGGCTGCAGAAATTGCAGATGAACTGAGCCAACAGATGGAAGCGAAAGCAGAGACATCGGTTGTTGAGTTGGCGTTGTACACAGAACAACCAAAATTAGAAATCGTAACCGCCGGACCAGCCGTTGCCCTCGTTACCGCAAGAGAGGATTTTGATCTGCAATGCACGATTCGTAATAACGGGCTGGTTCCACTTGAACCTATCCACAGAGCGACTGTTGCAATTAATCGGATTAAGTTGCGACGCGGACGTACGACACAGTCGTTGAAAAGGCTCAATCCCGGTGAAGAAACAAAATTTTCATGGAATATTCGCAGTTTCTCACGTGAATCAGTCGCGCTGCCATCTGTGGCACTTCGATGTCAAACGCCTACAGGTGAAATTCGCCAGACCGTCGAGCAGAATGTCATACCTCTACCAGCCATTCCTAGAATTTCTAATCAAACCACCTCGGATTTATGTACGTATGATCAGAACGGACATGTCATCACCGAAAATCAGCACTTACGTGCACTTTTCGCCAGAGGAAATGGTGGATTTGAATACTGTCTGCTTTTCGTAACAAAAAATGGACGTTACCGACAGGTTGCAGTCTGCAATGTAATCTCAGAAATCCGCTATCGTGACGCATCGGGAACCCCTCAACATATCAAAATCACCCCGACAGTCTACCGGCTCGCCGGAAATAATCGTGGCGAATCAATTGTTTTGCTATCCTCTGAGGAGCGAGATGATAACGGTGTGCTCTGGTCCTATGAAGCACGTTTTTCGTTGTCTGAGGAATCCAAACGGCTCAAGGTGGAATACAGCTTAACTGTGGATCAGGACCGCGAACTAACCGCTTTCAACGGTCCGACCCTTTACGCAGGAGATGGGACGTTTGGTGAGCGTAAGACTGCTGCCCTCTTCCCCGGCTTGGAATTCTTGGAAGGTAATGAACCATCGTCTAGCCCGCGAGATGTTACTCCGCCGAATAATAACCGACTTGTTCCCCACCCTTATAAAATTACGATTCCGTTGATGGCTGTTGAGCATAAAAAGACGCTAGTTGGCTTGGTGTGGGATGCGCTGGAAACTTGGGATGGCGAGCACAATATGCTATCAGCAGCTTTTGCCTCCCCGAATTGGTATAACCATCAAAAGAACCACTTGATGAGTTTGTTTGTGCCTACCGTCCCCGACTGGGTTGAAGAGAATCACTTGGCAGCCTCGACACCATATCCTCTGAAAGCAAACCGACCGATAACGATTAAAGCACAAATCATTATCGATGGAAACGCTTCCATTCTTGATGCAATTTCCCACTGGACAGATGCCTACGGTGTGCCTGAACCATTGGAAGCACCACGCAGCGATACGGACGAGATTCTGCTGTCGCGGCACGGTTTCATGCAGACTGTATGGGATCAAGATACCCGAAAATCACAGCACTGTGTTGGTTGGGCACCGGGAAATGCCCCCAGTTTTGCAACGCTGTTATGGTACGATTACCTCATCCAAACGCAAAACAACACCATAAAAGATGAATCGGTCAGGCAGCGTGCGCTTGAAATCGTCAAACGTACAATCCAAGAAGCTGGACCGGCGGGACTGAGTTCCACGGACCTTTGCCATATCTTAAAGTGGGAAGCGCCATTCTACTTCGGGGAGGTCGAAGCAGGATTAGATCGCCTCAAAGAGATTGTGACGCGATGGATCGAGACGCAGGAGGAGGATGGTAGTTGGTGTTTTCATCCGACCACGGATCGAACAAAAACGTTAGGAAATGAAGGAGATGCCGTTTTAGGAACTTGTGCGCCTACCGCCCGGATGCTGCTCAAACACGCTCGTGTGACCGGCGATGCAGAATCGTTGGAGGCGGGACTGAAGGGACTAAATTTCATGAAGAACTTTAAGGTTCCACGCGGTGCCCAAACGTGGGAATGCCCACTCTATGCACCGGATCTTCTCGCTGCTGCCCATGCCGTCGGTGCCTATGTTGAAGCCTACGAAGTCACTAGAGAAAACCAGTATCTTGAAGCGGCGGAACAGTGGGCAAAAACGGGTCTCCCTTTCCTGTATCATTGGCATCTGTCAGACCGTCCCGCTATGCGCTTCGGGTCTATACCGGTTTTCGGCTCAACCTTCTATACCCACCCCTGGTTCGGTGTTCCCGTTCAATGGAACGGCTTGGTTTATGCCTACGCGCTTCAGCATCTTGCTCGACACACTCCTGAAGCTCAGAGCCAGTTCTGGTCCAAGGTTGCGGAAGGAATTACTGTCAGTGGGATGTACCAACAGTGGACAGAAGGGGAACTGAAAGGGACCTACCCCGACGGTCTCTACGGTTTCTGTACAGAGGGGCGTGGGCCCCATATCAATCCAGAAGACATCATGGTGAACCTCTACGCCTTACGTGGACTCGATCCGGATATCTCTACTGAAATTTGTCGTGTCCAAGGCAATAGTATTCACCTAAGCACCGGCGCAAGAATTGAAGGGGTAAATTATGACGAGTCGGATCGGTTGACCTTTACACTGCGCTATGTCCAAAACGAGACAAGCTACGGTATCATTGCGGGGTACGGAAGTCGGTTCAGCGAAACGGAACCTGCAGCGCCCTCTGCAATTCGTACCCGAAGCGGGGAACTTCCCCTTGTCGATAACCTTTCTACGGCTGAATCCGGTTGGCTTTATCGTGGGGAGAAAGACATCATCTTCATCAAGTACAGACACCTGATGGAGGCAACGGATTTTGAAGTGATTCCCCCAGAAAAAACGGAATCTACTCAAGAAGAGGTTGAGGCAGATATCGCGGGGGATGTAGGTGAATCTAAACCTCATCCAGAATAAGCCTTTTGAAAAAAATTGTGGCGCACCGAGGATTTTTTATCACATTTGAAGGCACGGACGGAGCAGGAAAAACGACACAGATCCAACGCCTAGCCGCAGATCTGAGATGTGCCAACTACGATGTATGCCTGACACACGAACCGGGCGGCACTCCCATCTCCGAACAGATTCGTGACATGCTGCTGAATCCAGATCACAGTGAGATGGCAGCGACAACCGAGTTGTTGCTGTACACCGCATCACGGGCGCAGCATGTGTCTGAAGTCATCAAACCCGCGCTAGAATCGGGAAAAATTGTCATCTCCTCCCGATTCGCGGACGCAATGGTCGTCTATCAAGGCTATGGACGTGGATTAGATCTGGAAAGGATAAATCACCTGAATCAAATTGCGACCGACGGCGTTACACCGGATGTGACTTTTGTGTTGGATCTGCCCGTAGAGATTGGGTTACAGCGCGTCCAAAAAAGCCGAGGTGGGTTAGACCGTTTGGAAAGAGAAAATATTGAGTTTCACCGACGGCTGCGGGAGGGCTACCAGACGCTGGCAAAACAGGAACCGCAACGCCTCAAGATTATTGATGCCCAAGTCAATCCAGAGCAAGTGTATGCACAGATTCAGGCGGTAATCCAACCTTTTCTGCAAAGGTGAGCGACTTTATGCGAGACGCCATCATCGGACATCACCAGATCCTCAAACAGTTGTACCATGCGATCGCATCAAATCGCGTGGCGGGCGCCTACCTGTTCGTTGGAGTCGCTAATGTCGGAAAAGAGACTGTTGCCCTGAATTTCGCAAAGTCGATCAATTGCCGCACGTCAGATGAGGGAGCCTGCGGCACCTGCTTATCCTGCCGCAAAGCCGACGATGGGAATCACCCCGACCTTCAGATTATCCGCCCATCGGGGGCTTGGATCAAGATCGATCAGATCCGCGAATTGCAAAAACGGATTATTTACCGACCGCTTGAGGGGGTACGAAAAGTCTACATCTTGACCGAAGCGGAGCGGATGAATCTCGAAGCCGCAAACTGTTTGCTCAAAACCCTTGAAGAACCCCCCGCCGACTCGGGCTTAATCCTCTTAACTACAAATCTCGATGCGCTGCTACCCACAATCCGGTCCCGTTGCCAAATCATCCCCTTCCATCCGCTAGTAGTTTCCGAGCTTGCCGGGCATCTGATGGAGCGATTCGACATTGACCAAAGCCAAGCGCTCAGGGTTGCTGCGACAACCGGGGGTGCTGTTGGCAAAGCACTGACGCTGCTTCAAGACGGAGCGAGTTTCGATGAAGAGATTCCTGAAATCATGATTGCCAACAATCGGTTAGACGCTTTTCGGATTGCAGAGAAATGGACACAACAACCAGAAGCACTCGACCATCTCGTGACATGGTATCGCGATCTAGTGCTGCTCCATCAAGGGGCTCCCACGGATCTGCTCACTCACGTTCATCATGTTGAGCAACTCAAACAACTGACGGCGCGCTACTCACGGCTGCAGTTGCAGTCCGCAATCAAAGCGATTTTTGAAACGAAAGCTATGCTACAACGCAACGTCAATGCAACTTTGGCTTTAGAGGTTTTAGCTTTGAAATTGTTGCGTGCAACGTAGCTAATTTTGAGTGTTAAGACCTGAGTTGCTAGTGTTAATTCAAGTAGCCATCTAAAGCCTCAACGGGGCAATATGTGTATCTGTAGGTTGGGCATTTTGCCCGACACAAAGCCCCAGTTGCTTTGAACCCCGATCGCAGCATCGGGGCGGAGCGCAATGTATATAGGGGTGTTGATATGTCTCCAAAGCCCCAGCGGGGCGATATGTGTATAGCAAGCACGACACAACTACCCCTAAAGCCCCAGAGGGGCGACATGTGTGTAGTAAATCTGGTTATTTCTAGTAGGTGTCGAGTATGGAAACTCGACCGACAGCCTATCTAGCAACTTGCATTATTAAAGTTCACAGATAAGAGGAGCTAGTCGTGGCGTTAGATGACTTACAAAGTGTCATTGAAAAGTTACAGGATATGATTGAGACGCATCGTGATTATTTGTCTGGAGGTGAGACC
>JAKZSX010000446.1:0-8838 GCA_047517405.1 Candidatus Poribacteria bacterium
CCGTTCAATCCAGAGACGTGGATACCGTATCGCCTCGCTAACGCCGCCGATGTGATACTTACCATTTATGATACAAAAGGGACGATGGTGCGTCGATTGGATCTGGGATATCAGCCGGCAGGATCCTATACTGCTCGGAATCGTGCGGCGTACTGGGATGGACGCAACGAAAACGGTGAATCCGTCGCGAGCGGGATCTATTTTTATCAGTTCCGGGTGGGGGATTATACTGCTACAAGGCGGATGGTGATTGTCAAGTAACACCACAATTTAGGGAGAGGGTTTTTAGAAAAACCCTCTGAAGATTGTAGCTCCATGGTTACAAATCTTCGTCCTCGTCCTCATCATCATCTTCCTCGTGCCGAATCCGCGTCGGTTCTTCGCCGGGTGCTGGTATTTCTGGGGTCGGATACGGCTTTAACTCAAAATCGAAACCGGTCCTCATTTCCCCTAGTTTGACATGCGTCCGAGTCACTACCCTAGAGTAGGCTCTGTCTCTTGCCACTTTTATCTTGACCTCCCCAACGGGAACCTCATTGAGGGTATACCTCCCCTCCCGGTCGGAATAGATATGTCGCAGCTGACACCATCTATTTGACACCTGTATCCGTGCGCCTGAGATTAGTGTCTTGTCGCCAGCGTCAATGATGGTCCCAGAAAGCCTCCCGTGCGGGAAGATGTCTACGACGCCGGCTGGTGTGTGCGCTGTTATCAGAGCGTTTTCAGCACTCACAAGACGAAGGTTTTCCAGATAGATATTGCTGCTGCCTACCTGTTTCGCCTCAAAAGTTACAATCGCTAGAATTCCCTTCTTGCTTTCAGCACCGGTATTTGTAGCTCGATGAGACCGAATGCCCGCAATAACACCTTTTTCGTTATCCACATGCGGTTTTTCCCACACCGTAGTATCAATGCCATTTCGGCTTAAATAGTTCCCTTCTGTAATATCGACTACCTTTAGAAGGGCAGGGTCAAATTTCAGGTCGAAGGTAAAGCGATAGAGCGGTTCGGTGAGACTAGCGGAAATATTCGTGGTAAATGTCTCGCTTGGGTTGACAACTGTGGTTTCAATACCAATTGCATTGGCGGGTGTGAAGCTATCCGGCAGGGCTGCTGCTATAATCTGGGTAGATCCTTCAAGGGCACCGTGATTCCCGCTTGGGGACAAATCATCTGCGGTGCCGTCATCGAAGTTCCAGTAACCCGCCAAGCCGGGTTCATCCCCTGTGAGGGGTGCATTCATCGTTGACCGGATCTCTTCGTGGGTGCGTGCGAGGTTCCAGATACGGACTTCATCAAGCATACCGGGCCAATATTGGGTATGGAACGTTCCAATTTTAACAGGTGAGTGGCTTGAAGCAATGAAACCGGGCCAATCTCGCTCTGCTGCAAGTTCCCCATTGAGGTAGACTTTCTGTTTTTGGCTATCATAGACACAAGCGATGTGAAACCACTCATCCTTTGGCGCGCCATAGCGGAGCATATCTTCTTCCCACATATCTTGGGCGATGAAGAACCCATCGCTGCGAATATTCCAAGACAGCAAGCGATCTGTATATTTAGATAGCCATGCCTGTGCCCAGTCGGCAGTCTCTGCATCCTTATGAAACACCCACCCTTCAAGGGTGATAGCACCTGTAATATCAAGGCTGTCTGAGGGCGGAATTTCAACATAATCCCTACTGCCATCCAGACCTAACACCTGATTGACAGCCCAAGTATCAAGCATCACGGTGGTAAAGGTTAGGGTTAAAACACTCAAAACTATCAATGCAAACTTCATATCTTTTGTCTCCTTGCAATTGGACTTGGACATAACCTATTATCTAAGTTTCGACCAAAACTCAAAATTTGCCATCTCGCACCTCAAATTTCGTCGGTTTTCCGAGGGTCATCTCTCCGATTTCTACCCAATGTGCCACCCACTGCACCATCTGTTCAAGTGAAATCCGTGGATAACCGAAAAGCTGATGACAGCGAGCGGCATTGCTCAAGAGTGCGGTATCCGCTTCTACTCCCTCAAAGAAGGGTGCTTTCCCGAAAATTTCACCGAACCGTGTAGCGAGCCAGCGAATCGAAACGATTTCTGGCCCTGTGAGATTGAGAAGCATCGGTGGGCTTTGACAGTGCAGGAGCGTACGCAGTACAACTGCGTTTGCGTCTCCCTGCCAGATGACGTTGGCGGCACCCATCGTCAGATCTACGGGCTTCTCACCATAAACCTTTTCCGCGATGTCCAGCAGGATGCCGTACCGCAAATCGATGGCGTAGTTCAAACGAAGGATTGCGAGAGGAGTCCCGAACTGATTTGAGGCGTGCTCAAAGACCCGCTCGCGACCGAGACAGGACTGTGCATATTCGCCGATCGGCGCGACAGGATTCGTTTCTGTTGCGCCGCCGTGGGGAATAGGGGTTAGTGGATAGACGTTTCCCGTCGAAAAGACGACGATACGGGAGTTCCGATATTTTTCGGCAACCCGTCCGGGCAGATAGGTATTCATCGCCCACGTCAGGGGTTCATTTCCTGTGGAGCCAAACTTTCTGCCCGCCATGAAAATCATATTGGGAACCTCGGGCAACCCCTGCAATTCGGTTTCGTTGAGTAGATCACATGGGATGGTCTCAATGCCCGCCTGATTCAGATCGGCTTGTAAGTCCGGCGTTGAGAAGCGGGACACGCCGATCACCCTCTTGCTCGAACCTGATTCGTCGATAGCGCGTTTTGCCAGCTTTGCCAGCGTCGGTCCCATCTTTCCCCCCACGCCGAGTATGAGCAGGTCGCCCGCTATTTCCCCCATCGCTTCAACGACCTCCGGCGTAGGTCGGGACATTACTTCCTCAAGCTGCTCTGAATTCTCAATGTATCGGAGTTGTGATACCATTTCTATTGCATTCATCTTTTTTACTTTCGGCGTGACAGATAGGACGACAGCGCGTAATCAAAAGGCGTTGATGTGTCAATCTGTACATAGTCAATTAAGCTAGCACCGCACCCCCGGCGATAAGCTTGAATGAACTCTCCCAATTGTTCCAGATAACCAGCTTTGAGTGCTTCTGCCTGCGTTGAGAGGGTGTTATCCGTCTCCATATCGCGAAAAACAATCGGACCTTCAAACGGAAATGTCATCTCGGCTTTGTCGAGCAGATGAAACACGATAACCTCGTGTTTGCGATGACGAAAATGTTTGAGGGCGGAGAGGACTTCTGACGGCTGATCAAGGAGGTCGGAGATCACAATGACCAATCCGCGACGAATAATCCGCTTGGCAAGTTCATTAAAAGTGCTACTGATGCTCGTTTCTTCGCCCGGTTGAATGCTTTCTAAGGTGGACATGATAGCGTGCAGATGGGTTGCAGCTCCGCGCGGTGGGATGTATTGCCTGATATGCGTGTCAAAGACCGCTAAACCTGCGGAGTCGCGCTGCTTGAGCATGAGGTACGTCAGCGATGCGGCGAGATAACAGGCGTATTCAAACTTGGTGATGCCGTTGTCATCATATTTGTAGTTCATCGATCCACTGGAATCAAGTAGGATATAGGCGCGAAGGTTGGTTTCCTCCTCAAACTTTTTGATGTAGTAACGGTCGGATTTACCGTATACCTTCCAATCAATATCACGGATTGCATCGCCGGGCATGTATTGGCGGTGCTCTGCAAATTCAACGCTGAAGCCCTGATACGGGCTCTTGTGCCGTCCCGTGATAAAACCCTCCACAACAAGGCGAGCGACTAGCTCCATGCCGCCGAGCCGGGAAAGGGCTGTGGGATCTAAGTATCTGTGGGATGTTCTCATGGTTTCTCCGTAATTGAAGACCGACTTTGAAGCTCAAGATGATTGCACATTAAATATCCTCGCCTCCGGGTGATGCAGAATAATCGCAGCGACCGAATTCTCAGGCGTCAGTTGGAATTCCTCAGAAAGCTCAACACCAATCCGCCCCGGCTCAAGCAGCCGCGATAGTTTGGCGAGTGCCCCTAAGTCTGGGCAGGCGGCATCCCCGAAACGAAAACGTGCCCCTTGATAGCTCCCATGAAACAGATCGAGGACGTACGGGCTATCTTCTGCGGCGATGTCAAGTTCGAGGCGGATCTGTCTGTGGGCATATTCTTCTAGCGCTTCAGTCGTCTCGATAGCCATCCCGCGCAAATGCTGGTATCTCCCTTCATTGCCTTCAGCCATAGTGTGTTGCATAACCTCTGTAATTGTGGGTCCAACCGTGACAAGCTGAAATGCTACCACATCCATCTGAATAGAATCAATGCTGGCGAAGTAATCGGTGATGCAGCGTCGCTCTTCGGTGTGCGTCTGGCGAGGAAAAGTGAAACGGACCCATTCGGTTTGGGCATCAGCATGGTAGATGATGAGATCATCGCCCTCCGACTGTGCGTGAAAATAGCCGTATACCGCCAACGGACGCAACCAATCGTTATCGATGCAGAGCTGCTTGTAATGTTGGTATATCGGCACAATTTCCCGCTCGATAAAGCGATCATATTCATGCTGCGACATGCCTTGCTGCCGGCGATAACCCCACTGAACACGAAACAACACCACAGGATTGATATAGTTGTAGACCTGTTCCAACGAGATATCGGTGACGACTCTTGCACCGTAGAAGGGCGGCGTCGGGATGGGGAAGTGAGAGGCGAACTGCAAGGTGTGAATCCTTCCTTACTTTCTAGAGATTAACAGCTGTTTTCTACTCCACTCGCCCCGAAGCCAATTCGTACTTCCCCTGAATCCCCTTGACCGCTGTTGCACTCCCGTGTCGCCAGAAGTAGTTCCCGAACTGCGATGCCAAACGGATAGCCTCATTCGGCTGCTGGTCAATGAGATTGTTCCGCTCACGCGGGTCTTCAATGAGATTGTAGAGCTCATCGGGTTCGCCTTCAGGACGCTGGATATAGCTCCAAGTGGCATCCCGAATGCACCGATCTGCACCCTCGTGGTATCCTGTAATAATAGTGTCTCGGTGCGAGTCGCTGTCCTCTTTGAGGACACTGAGAAAACTATCGCCGTGCATTGATGAGATGTTATTCCCCAATCCGAGCATCTCAAGCAGTGTCGGAAGGAAATCTTGGAACTGTATGATTGCACCGGTTCGGCGCGCGCCTTCGCCCTTCGGCAAACGCACCATAAAGGGGATCTTGAGAAGTTCATTGTACATGCGGTCTGCGCCTTTGAGGAATTTCCCATGGTCGCCGAGGGGGTGTCCGTGATCTGCGAGCAGGAAGATTAATGAGTCGTCATAATATCCAAGCTGTTTCAATTGGTCAAAGAGTCTACCCAGACAATTATCCACAAAAGCCGCCTCGCCGGCGTAAAGCCCCTGAATGTGCTTAATCTCGGCATCGCTTGCCCAATCACTTGCCATACCGCCCATCGGCATAACGATACGGGGTCCATTATAATCCGGATCGGTATAGGTATCCCACGGATCCGGCGGGTCCCACGGCTCGTGGGGGTCGAAGGAATCGATCCAGAGGAAGACTTTCTCATGCGGACGGTTACCCTCAAGCCACTCTATTGCTTCATCCACTACCTTATGGGCAAACCAATCTTCTGGACCTGCGAATTGATCAGTGTTTGCCAGAAACTGAGTGATACGATTGCACCACTGTTGGGGGAAATTCTCGTTGATATAGTCGTTTAGGTTCCGTTTCAGAGGGGCGGACACATAGGGGTCGTACTCCTGCCCGCGAATCCAACGGTAGGAATGGAAGTCGCGGTGGAAGTTCATTCTCGGTGCGCGGTAGTGATAGGTATCTGAAATGAGTCCAGAAACGTATCCCTCTTGACTCAAGATCTGTGCGATTGCTAAATCTTCCGGGGTTAACGGTTGCCAAGGACGGTATGGAAGCGTCCGCTGTCCCGTCATCAGCTGGGTGCGGATTGGGATCGTGGGTAAGGCTTCCGGATAGGCGTTCTCGAAAACGACACACTCTTCCGCAAACTGATCGATGTTAGGGGTTTGACATGGTGCGATGCCTTCAAACGCGGGTGTGCCTTTGTGATAAGTGCTGACATGATCTTGACGGAAACTATCCAATACAATAACGATGAGATTCACTATGATATCCTCCGATTCCCGGATCTGTAGCGTATTTTGTTGTTAGTTCGGCTATGACTCCATTCTATCATAACCAGGCGTGTGCGACAAGCGTTTTTTCGCCGTGCACATCACAGATATTAGGTCCAGAAGCTTTAGCAGAAACGGACTAACCCTATTGACAAACAGGATCCGTCAGACTATAATCTACTGAGTTTCATCGCTGCGCAGGCCTAGGTACGCCGTTGATGGGAGAAGGTAGAAATGAGCCAAGGGAACCCGAAAGTTGTGGTTGTGGGAAGTTTTAATATGGACCTCGTGGTCAAAGCGGGACGCCGCCCACGAAAAGGCGAGACCCTCATGGGGGAAGAATTCGGTATGTTTATCGGGGGGAAAGGGAGCAATCAGGCGATCGCTGCTGCACGCTTGGGGGCGGATGTTACGATGATTGGCAGGCTAGGAACGGATCTTTTTGGAGACACGTTGATGGCTGCCCACGCCGAAGAGGGCATCCACACGGATTATGTCAGCCGAGATACGGAGGTTGGGACAGGTATTGCGTCGATATTGATTGACCCTGATGGAGATAATAGCATCGTGATTGTTCCACAGGCGAATAT
This sequence comes from Candidatus Poribacteria bacterium, assembly GCA_047517405.1. GTDB lineage: Bacteria > Poribacteria > WGA-4E > WGA-4E > PCPOR2b > PCPOR2b. Next base: position 6,671 of record JAKZSX010000446.1, read on the forward strand.
GCGTCTGGGTGTTGAGGATATAGAACGGGCTTCGGAGTCGATCGCCGCCGCGGATGTACTCCTTTTGCAATTAGAAGTCCCGATTGCGGCTTCCCAGCGCGCCGCAGAGATCGCGAAATCCAATGGTGCAACGGTGGTGCTTAACCCTGCCCCGGCACAGGAATTGCCGGATGACTTTTTGGCGCAGGTGAACATTCTCACCCCCAACGCAGTGGAGACCGAATCGCTGTCAGGTGTCAAGGTCTCCACCTCAGCGGATGCAGAACGCGCTGCCAAAGTGTTGTTGAACAAAGGGCTCTCTGCTGTAATTTTGACGCTCGGCGAGCGAGGCGCGCTATTATTGACTTCCGATTTGACGCAACAGGTTCCGGCTTACGCTGTTGAGGTAGTAGATACGACTGCAGCGGGGGATGCCTTCTGCGGTGGACTCGCAACGGGGCTCGCACGGGGCGAAAACCTTGTGGATGCGGTTGCCTTTGCCAATGCCGTGGGTGCCTTAGCTGTAACCGTGCTCGGTGCAGCCCCATCTATGCCAACCGCGGCGCAGGTTGAGGCGTTTCGTGGGGATAGGCACACTGAACCGCAGCGTTGAGACTCTCGAATTCTAATTTTTTTGAAAGATTGTCAGGAGGCACTATATGAACGGTGCACATTGGTTGGTTGAAACGCTTAAACGGCGCGGCGTAGAATATGTCTTCGCGCTCTGCGGTAATGGACTCAAACCGTTCCTCGACGCATGTGTGGATCTACAGATGCCGGTGATTGACGTGCGAAACGAGCAATCCGCCGCGTATATGGCGGATACATGGGGACGGATGACCAAACGGATTGGGGTGGTTGCTGTGAGCGCGGGACCAGGGCACACGAACACCCTCACCGGACTTGCCAACGCCTTCTGGGATGGTGGGCCGATGCTCCTGATTAGCGGTTGTGCCACTACGGATACACGCGGTATGGGACATTTCCAAGAACTGGATCAGGTGGGTATGGCAGCACCGGTTTGTAAATATGCCAAGTTTGTCGATTGTATTGATATCTTAGAACATGAATTTACCAATGCACTAGGGGCATCATTCGCTGGACGTCCGGGTCCGGTGCATCTGACTATACCCGTCAATGTCTTTGGTGCACAGATGCCAGAGCCAGGGGTTGCCCGTTTGCAGTCATCTCCGCCCACCATCACCCACGTCAACCCGCAAGCCCCCGGCGATCCAGATCTGATCCTTGATGCGGTTGAACAGTTGCGTGATGCAGAGCACCCTGCCATTATTGTCGGGAACGGAGCATTCTACGCTGACGCTGGTCATGCCCTCGCCCAATTCGCTGGCTTAACACACATCCCAATTTTCTCAAATATGTGGTCGCGCGGGTGTATTGAAATGCCATTAGATGAGTATGTCGGTACAACCTTCGGCGGTGAGACCAATGGTGCGTTTGCCAGCCTTGCGGAGGTTGACCTAGCACTGGTATTAGGCGCGGGAATCGATTATCGGCTGGGATATGGTCGTCCACCTATCTTCTCTGAGTCAGTCCGTTTTATCCGTGTTGATGCGGATCCGAATGAGTTGTCAAAAACAATTGAGCCGGAGATTGGGATTGTTGGCGATCCACGGTCTGTCCTTGAGGGGATGAACGATGCAGGGAAGAATCGCAAGTGGAATCATCAGGCGTGGCTGGCAAAGGTGCGTCAAGGTCGCGAAGCACTGTTAGCAAAGTGGGCGACACGAGGGCATGAGAATGTAACCCCGCTTGCCTCTATACGAATCTGCCGGGAAATTCAACCGTTTCTGGATCAGGATGTGACCTTCCTGCTTGATGGTGGAAACATTGGACGCTGGGCGCACATGACCCTCTGGAACCGTCACCCGGCGCACTGGTTTACCTGCGGTGCAAGCGGAATTGTCGGTTGGGGTGTGCCGGGCGCAGTCGCTGCAAAGTTAGCGAGACCCGACAAACCGGTGCTACTCTTGAGCGGTGACGGTTCAGCAGGTTTTACGATTACGGAAATCGAAACGGCATTACGATTCAATACACCTTATGTTGCCGTTGTCGCGCACGATAGTGCGTGGGGTATAGAAGCGGATTCTCGCTCGCCTGAGCGTCGCATGGGAACGGTGTTCGGCGAAATACGGTTTGATCGCGTCGCTGAGGCACTTGGCGGGGAGGGG
>JAKZSX010000447.1:0-5424 GCA_047517405.1 Candidatus Poribacteria bacterium
AACATGTTCCAGTTTCTCCGCCTCATCGTGCACTTTGTCCCAGCTAAATCCCATAATTTCAACGAGATAAAGTTCTAGTAACCGGTGATGGCGAATAATCTCTTGAGCGACTTTTTTCCCACCTTCTGTCAATTCAACGCCCTGATATGAGGTGTAATTCAGCAAGCCTATCGCTGCCAACTTTCGGATCATACCGGTGACCGATGCGGCAGAAACATCCATTTGCTGAGCAATAGCAGAGGTAGAGACTTTCTCCTGACCTTCTTGCAGCAAGTAGACCGTCTTCAGATAATCTTCCATCGCATGGGTTATCATTATTGACCATCCAAAAATTATATTTAGGCGTTCCTAAATTCTTAATTAGTATATGATAACCCATTTTTTAGGGGATTGTCAACTCTATTTTTTAGGAAGGGTCAAGGTATGAAGAAAGCAAGCACAAAGTGAATCACAGGCTACGCATAAACAATATCTAACACTTTCTGAATCGATCTTTCCCAATATTGCCACATAAATATTTGGACAGATTCACCGTTTTGTGCTAATGTAAACATAGATCGCATATGAGGAAATTAGAACAGAATGAGGACTAGAAACGCAAGTTGACACATGTCGCCCCGCTGGGGCTTTAGATGGTAACTTGAGTTGTAATATATTTCGTGTATCGGGAGGAATTGACATTGCAGACATATCGAGCAGCGGTTATCGGATGCAGTCGCATGGGAGCGTTCATTGACAATGAGGTCGTCGGGGCACCAGGGCATGTGCCCCCCTACTCGCACACGGCAGTATTTGCCGCCTGCGACAGAACAGACCTAATTGCGTGCTCAGACCTTCGTCCAGAGGTCATGGCTGAGGTTGGGATGCAGTACAACATCCCGAAAGAAAAACAGTATACCGACTACAAAGAATTGATTGATAAGGAACAGCCCGACATCGTCAGCGTCGCCACACAGCCGGAGCATCGCGCTGAGATCGTTATCTACGCTGTCGAGCACGGTGCCAAAGCAATCTATGCCGAGAAGGCGATGGCGGCGTCAATGGCGGAAGCCGACGCAATGGTTGAAATCTGCGAGCGAAACGGTGTCTTCTTTAACCTCGGCACCCAGCGGCGATGGCATCCCGGCTTCACCAAAATGAAGGAAATCATCGACAGCGGCAAACTTGGTGCCCCGAAGACAATCATCTTCAGCGGTAGCACGCTGTTTAATGGGGCGAGTCATTACTACGATAATCTGTTGTTCCTCAACAGTGACCGGCGTGCGGTCTGGGTGCAAGCGCATCTGACGAAGGGCAATTGGCGGGTTGAGGGGGACCGATTGACTGAGGACCCGGTTGGACACGGCATCATCCAGTTTGAGAATGACGTTACAGCGTATGCTGTAACCCCCAGCCGCGAAATTGAGTGGGAAATCAACTGCGAGAAAGGGAGCTTGACCGCCTTGCCCGACGGCGTGTATCGAATGCGAGAGGAGGGACCGCCGGGCTACCGGGGACAGCCGACGATTGTGGATGCAGCGTTTCCCGACTACGAGCCCGCTAGCCCAAACCTGCGGCTTGTGGAAGACCTCGTCCGTTCGCTTGACACCGGCGAGCCACCCCGCGGTGGGGTGCGAGTCGCACATGCTGGCACAGAGCTAATCTTCGCAACCATCGAATCACATCTTTGTGGCGGGGCACGGGTCGAGCTGCCGCTTAAGGGCCGTCCGATTCGGCTTTTCCGAGATCGCGCACCTCGACAACCGAGGTATAATCCTCGGACCTGATATGCCGTTACGCCAGAAGGAAAAACAGAACAGTGCAAAAGACAATATCAATTGAAAATACCGCCCAAGGTTATCTTGAGCTGCTGCGCGAAAGAGGAATCAAATACTTCTTCGGAAATGCCGGCACCGATTTCGCCTCACTAGTGGATGCCTTCGCTAAGTTTGCCGAAGAAGGAAAACAACATCCACGCCCCATTACAGTCCCACACGAGTTCGTCGCGGTGAGTATGGCACACGGCTACTACATGGTTACGGGTGAACCGCAGGTCGTGATGGTCCACGTAATCGTCGGGACCGCTAATGCCTCCGGTGCTATCATCAACGCAGCGCGGGCGCAGGTTCCCATCATCTTCAGCGCGGGGCGTACCCCCCTGACCGAAGCCGGTTTCACCGGTTCCCGGAACGTGCTTATCCATTGGGCGCAGGAGTCGTTTGATCAGGCAAACCTTGTGCGGGAATTTGTCAAATGGGACTATGAATTGCGGAATTTCGCACAGTTGGAGACGGTGGTGGATAGAGCGTTAGCAATCGCCACCTCGGAGCCGGCTGGGCCCGTGTATCTGACGCTTCCGCGGGAGGTGCTCGCTGAGTCTCAGGCAGAACTGACCATCAGCACTGTGCCAAGACAACAGGCGCACCAAACGAACGTTCCCGATGCCGCTCAAGTGAAGGAGGTTGCCAAGCTCATTGCTGAGGCAACAAACCCACTCATTATCACTTCAGGGGTGGGAAGAGATCCACAAGCTGTGGGGGCACTGGTCACGTTTGCCGAATCTTTTGCGATTCCGGTCGTGGTGGGGGTGGGAAACACGCACCTGAACTTTCCCACGTCTCACCCACTTCACCTCGGTTTTAATCCTACCCCATATCTGAAGGAAGCGGATGTTGTGCTGGTCATTGATACCGACGTTCCTTGGTTGCCTACTGCAATTAGTCCCAAAGCAACGACGCGCGTTATTCAGCTAGGGCATGAACCTCTCTACAACCGCTATCCAATTCGTGGCCATGCGGCAGACATTGCACTGGCTGCTCAACCGACGGCAACACTCCGCCTGCTGACCGAGGAGATGCAACCGTATCAGGAGCAGGCGGCGCAAAAGATCGCCGACCGTTTTGAAACATTGAGGGTGGAACATAAGAAGCAGCGAGAGGATTGGCACGCACAGGCGGAGGCAGTCAAAGGGGATAAACCGATTGATTCGGTGTGGCTGTCCGCCTGTATTAACCAAGTCTTGGATGCGGAGACTATACTGATCAATGAGTACGATCTGGTGCCAACACAGGTGGATTTGACCAGCCCTGGCAGCTTCTTTGGTCCTTCACCTGCCGCTGGACTTGGGTGGGGTATAGGCGCGGGGTTGGGAGCCAAACTGGCCGCACCAGAAAAAACTGTCGTCGCTACGGTCGGTGACGGTAGCTATCTCTTCAATGTGCCCACATCCTGCCACTTTGTATCCCAAGCCTATGACCTACCAATTCTGGTGGTTATCTTTAATAACCAATGTTGGGGAGCGGTGCGAGGGGCAGCCAAGTCGGTTCATCCAGAGGGATGGGCGGTGAAAACCAACAATTTTCCCCTCAGTGAACTTTCACCCACCCCAGCCTACGAGGTGATTTGTCAGGCGAATGGCGGATATGGGGAACGGGTCGAGGAACCGGATGAGGTGCTGCCAGCACTTAAACGCGCGTTGCGTGTGGTAAAAGAAGAAGGACGGCAGGCGGTGCTCAACGTAATTTGTAAACACCCATGATTTTATGAAGATTGAGAAGGAAAGCCAAACTGACCATGAAAGCTGCACCGACGAACGGACCAGAGCCAGAGCATCGACAGGAAAAAGAAAACGAGCAGGAACAGAACCGCAACTTTTGGATTGCTGTGGTTCAAGGCACATTCATACGAATCTCTTTTGCATTTGCAGACTCGACAATCGTTTTACCCGCTTTTATCCTAAAGCTCACTTCCTCAAACACACTTGTCGGCTTGACCGGTTCGATGACGCGAGCCGGTTGGATGTGGCCCCAACTGCTGATCTCGAATCTGCTGGAACACCGTCCGCGCAAAATGCCCTTCTACGCCTTCGGTATGAGCCTTCGACTGCTCGCATGGATCGCAATGGTCCTATGCACCCTTATGGTCGGCTCCGGCAACAACGGTTTACTTGCAGCGTGCTTTCTCTGCTGTTATTTCATCAGATCGTCGGCCATGGGAGTCTCAACGCTTCCATATATGGATATTATCTCCAAATCCATTGAACCGCAGCGGCGATCTCGATATTTCAGTTTTCGCCAGTTGTCGGGTGGATTCTTTGGCATATTCATCGGCTTCTTCTTTATCCGATATGTCCTGAATCCTCAATCTGGACTGGTATTCCCGACTAATTATGCACTATTGTTCGGGTGTGCGGGAGGTGCAATTGGACTGTCACTCACGGCTTTTTTACAGATTCGCGAACCCATCCGTCCTGTCCAAAGTGCACGTCAACCGTTCGGACAACATCTGAAGCAGGGACCGCACTTCTTCAGGACAGATCGGAATTATCGTTGGTTCTTTTACTACCGGATTTGTACTACTGTGGCTGGGATGTGCACGCCGTTCTATGTACCGTACGCCTTGGTCAGGTTAGAGGTTCCAGATGCAACCATTGGGACATTTCTCGCTGTTGTTTCCATCAGCGGTGTCATTTCAAACGTACTGTGGGGTTACCTAGGGGAGAAGTATGGTGTACGATACATCCTCAGCTGCACCTCGGCATTGGCGTGTACGGCACCGTTGGCGGCAATTTTGGTGCAATATCTATCGCCGGCGTGGCAGGTGCCCTGCTATTTCCTAGTGTTTGTCTTTAACGGGGCATCAATGAGCGGTTCGTCAATAGGCTTCATGGCGTATCTGCTAAATATTGCACCGAGCCTGAATCGTCCAAGCTATGTTGGTTTTTTGAACACAATCCTCTTTCCGTTCAGTTTTATGCCAATGCTTGCAGGGCAACTCATCGGATTCGTGGGCTATGCAGGGATGTACGCAATCTCCATCGGAATGGGATTTCTTGGATTCATCACAACCACACAACTGGAAGAAATCTATCAGGAGGAGCAAACACCTCAATAACCAAATGAAACGTGAAAACTATTTGTTCATTGGTTCATTGGTGCATTAATGCAATTCAGAAGCGTAGGTTGGGTTGAACGGTTAAAAGCGAATCCCTATCAAGGACAATAGAGGCTCCCCTTTTCGACAACACTCTCCTATAAATAGATTGAGTGAAACCCAACTGGGTAAGACTACGGGTATTGGATGGGCCGAGTGGGTCGGGCGAGGACGCCGGACCTATGGGAACTGGGACGCTGATGGCGTTGGGTTTCACGGTTCCCGTTCAACCCAACCTACAACATCGGTTTCGTTCAGCTATTCCAACCCCGCTAGAATCTCATCGATATCTTCCAGCAATTCAACTTCGTAACCATCTGGATCGGTAATGAAAGCCATCTTCATGCCTCCCGATGTGAACTGTTCTCGCCAGCCATCGGGCCAAATTTCAAGCCCCGCTTTCTCCAATGTGTCGCAGCAAGCAACCAAATCCGGCACACTAATAGCAAAGTGCATCAGATCTTCTGGAACATCCAGCTTATAATCAGGTGAGTAGGTCAACTCCAGCGTCGG
>JAKZSX010000448.1:0-6417 GCA_047517405.1 Candidatus Poribacteria bacterium
CCAGTTGATGTTGGAAGCCAATACGGCGATAGATGCCTGCGGCTTCGCTGGCGCAACAATCCAGGGAAAGGAAAAGAACGCGCCTGACTCCGCCTTGGCGTGAAAATAGTAAAGCCCGCTTCGAGCCGGTGCTTCGACGAACTGGAGGTGGTGGGGATTCGTATATCCGAACTTGTTCCACTCAATACCGGTTTGGGTGTAATCTCCGTCAGGAGAGATCTGCATCGTCGCACGGGGTCCATGCTCATCATGCCAGCCGAGGTCCCGGATAAATTCCTTCTGCAACCCATATCGCCACAACGAAAGCTGATACGCTTCGACGGCGTGAACGCGGAACTCGGATTTCTCACCCGACCGAACCCATTTTGGCCAAGCATACCCCAGTAAACAGTCCGAGAGCAATCGGAACTGATAGGGTTGATCTTCTCGGACTGTCACCTCAACGCTCTTCGCACCGAAGCCGGGTTTATAGAGTGTTACCTTGTAAGGTCCTGGTGAAAGGTCGGCGTAGATTGCGCCCGTCGCTCGTGAACGGGCTTCAAATGAACCTGATTCGTTTACAAATTCCAATAACACATCGGGAAGCGCTACATAGCGCTCGTCGCTGACATATCCAATCAGCATAATGTACCCCCAAGAAAAGAATTCCGATCTTTAAGCGGGTCAAAAAAAGTAAAAATTTAGCATTCGTTGCGTTTTATCAGCTCTACCGGTACAGGAAATTGGCGTTACAACAAATCAGCCTTCTCGCTGCACTAAAATTCATACGGATTTTCCCGGTTCTTTAGCGGGAAGGGTACCCGTGTTTTCAAACGTTGTGACTCATGCACTGCCATAATCATCTCTAGTGCCGCGCGTGCATCCGCTCCACTGGAAACGGCGATCACATCACGGTCCTCCTCAATCGCTTGGATAAGCTCTTTCACGATCATCTGATTGCTGAGGTGCATCTGTTCTTGCCCCGTCCGACTTTTGCCATCCGGTCGTTTCTCCCATCCGTCCAGAAGAATCCGTTCCCACTCCCCTTCCCCTGGGATCCACAGTCCGTGAGGATAGAGATACATTTCTCCGCTGGGCGAGTTGCGCAGTGAGATAATCCCCTCGGTGCCGTAAACCTCAAATCCGAACCAGCGGCTGCTCGAGTGGTTGCCGGAGGGGTTCCCCCGATATGATTCATAGTGAGCAGTGATTCCGTTCTCAAAAACGTAATACGCCGCTAAGCCATTGCCAGCCAACAATCCAACGCCTTCGTCTCCTTCTCGGATATCTGCGGACGTGACCTCTCTGCCATCTTGGGTTACATGCCCGTGCGCCCATGCGACATCTGCACCGGCAAAATATCGCATACTATCCATCATATGCGTGCCTAGCACCATCAGGTCCATTGCTCCAGCCCGGCGATCGGCTTTGCCGTGACCGCGCAGCACCTGAACTTCTCCAATTACGCCTTCATCGACCAGTTTCTTGGCGTGTTGTTCGTAGGCACACGCTCGCCGATGTGCGACGGCCACCTTCACCCCGTTGCGATCGCAGGCTTCCATCATAGCGTCGGCTTCCGCCAAGGTTCGGGCAAATGGCTTCTCGCACAAAATCCCTTTCACGCCGGCGTTGGCACAAGCAATAACCATCTCCGCATGACAGTCGATCCAACGAGGACCAACGCTCACCAAGTCTAGATTCTCCTTTTCCAGCATTTCGCGATAGTCTCGGTAGAGTTGCTCTGCCCCGGTGCGTTCTCCAGCCGCCCGAAGCCCCTCCGGGTCTGAATCGGCGATGGAAACGAACCGTACGTCCGAAAGCCCTTCAATGGAATCGGGAGGAATCTGAAACGCTACATCGAGACCGTGGCCATAGTCGCCCTTGCCCGTCCTGCCAATGGCTCCTGCGCGATACGTTGTTTTCATGGGTTTTTCCTCGTTAATGATCTAGAGGTCGAAACTTAGCTAGTCCGTAGGTCGAGATTCCTATCTCGGCACCTAACTATTCGAATTGGCGATAATAAGCTGCTACGGTTTCATGATCAACCGTCTCGTCCGGTGTCATGTCCAAGCGCTTATAGAGTTCCGTCCGTCCGCGCATGTCCGCAAGCAGCACTGCGCGCGCATGTACTGCGACCTGTTCCGCAAGTTCAATTGGTACAACGACCACGCCGTCACCGTCGCAACCGATAATGTCGCCGGGACGCACCTGTACCCCGCCACAACCGATAGGCGTTTGGACCTCCACCGCCTGAATACGACCAGGAATAATCGTGCGCCCACGCGCACGGGAACATATCGGGGTCTGTTGGAGAATCAGTTCGTCTGTATCACGACAATATCCGTCCGTGATAATTCCAACCGCGCCCGACGCGATCATGTTCAAGCTGTTGGCAGACCCCCAAAAACCGACTTCCCGTGCACCGCCTGTGCCCGTTACGATGACGTGTCCGGACTGGATCTGATCGCGATAACTGACGTTTCCAACTTCGTTAAACCAGACCCCGTGTGCTCGAACAACCTCTTCGGTGGTATCTAGCTTCCACATCGGACGGTTGGCAGGGACACAACGAAGGGTGAAGGCGACGCCCCAGAATCGCATACCGTGCCAGAGCGGTCGAACTTCAGGGGACATCAGCCCGGTATCAAAGTGCCCAACCCCGTCCATCCCGTCACAGACATCGGCGACACGAAGATATTTGTACAGTTTGCGTAGTTCAAATGGATCAATATTGTGTGTTGATTCGGTGGTATTCATGATAGGTAACTCCTCAAAATAGTAGTGTTATGGATTTGGCCTTTCAGTCCCTTTTCGTCGAAGATAGCCAATAACACTATTATACGATTCTCCGGGATCGAAATCGGTAATGCTATTATAGCATGTTTTTTGGAAAAATTAACAAGTCTTTAGTCGAACAACTGTGGGCTCATCTCAATCCAAATAGTCCATCTCCGGCAGCAAATTCCACCGGTATTGATCCTCGGGTCGCGTGTGACGTCCCCAACCTGCCAGAATCTTCGCCTCCGCGCGTTTTGCCTCCATCTTCGCCGCGATGCTCTCCACATCCCAACCGTCCAGCACCTGCTGTGTCAATGTCTCTCGAATCTCTCGGCACGTTACGTCTTCCGCCCGATCATGCAGCTCGGCAGGATCTTCCTTTAGGTTGAACAGCTGCTGCGGCTGACCGTGGTAGTAATTCAGTTTCCAATCGCCACTTCGGAGCATTCTGTGGTAGCAGCCTTCGTCGGTGCAATACTCGGAGAAGGCGATGTCCTCCCACCCCGATCCTTCCCCCCGCAAAAGCGGGAGTACGCTTCTGCCACGAGAATTTGGCAACGCTGGCGCGTCGAGTGTATCCAACATTGTCGCATTAAGGTCTAAGGAGCTAATCACCCGGTCGCATCTTGCGCCTTCGGGCAGCGCGCCAGGCCACGAAAGGATGGTAGGAACTCTCACCGAATCCTCGTAGAAGGTCTGCTTCCACCATAACCCGTGCTCTCCCACCTGCTCACCGTGATCGGACATATAGAGGATAATTGTGTTCTCTGCCAAGCCGTTTTCTTGGAGCGCAATCAAGATCTCGCCGATCATCTTATCCATCCGCGTGACCAATGCCCAATATGCTATCCGCGCTCTGAGAATCTCTGCCTCAGAAACCTCAACGATACCACACCGTTCTCGCCACCATCGAAAATAAGGATGTAATTCATCGGAGAAAGGTTCAGGGTATTTCGGCATCGTCATTGCCCCATCGTAGAGGTCATAATCCTCCCGCCTAGCCACGAAAGGTTGATGGGGCAGCATGAGCCCAACAGAGATACTGAACGGTTCGTCCATTACACCCGCCCGCTTTCGGACGCCGAGACGGTTCAAATAATCCACTGTCGCAACGGTCACATCTTCATCATGAACCTGATACGCGCTTTGACCGGGCCCTGACTTTTCGAGACTAACACGCGCAGGACCCGCCGTGCCCGTAAGCGTCCCGTGATCGACCCCCTTCCCACCGAGATAATTGGAGCCGTGATCTCCGACCAACCGCTCGACGTAACCGTGTAACTGATCCGGTCCCAGCGAGTGCATCCGCCCAATCAGGACCGGACTGTAACCGGCTGCCCCTATCGCGTGTGCAAAGGTCGGACTCCCAGAGTCAAGAATGTGGCTGTTTGCCCAAACCTCGTTTTCGTAGGGATAGCGTCCGTTCAACATCGACATCCGTGAAGGCACACAAATCGGAGAGGGACAGTAGACATTATCAAATACGACTCCTCGCGCTGCCAGCCCATCCAGATGCGGTGTCTGCACCAATGGATCACCGTAACAGCCGGTCACAGCGGGGTTGTGCTGATCGGAATGGATATATAGCAGATTGGGACGTTGTGTAAGCGCACCTTGATTGTCCATAAACACCTCGTTTGATCTAGGTAGATACAATGACTATAGCACATCTTTGATCGAAAGGCAATCGTGATATTTATTTTTTCTTGACGCCTATTATCATTTTAGATTATTATACTATCACATTAGTATTAAAGCTTTAGTAGATTGGAGAAATTGAAATGCAATCACAAAAACTGCACCGTTTAGAGCTCCAGGTGATGAAGATTGTCTGGCGACTCGGCAAAGCTACCGTCAACGACGTACGCGATGCCCTTACGCAAGCGCTAGCTTACACCAGCGTGGCAACGACTCTGAGCCACCTTGAGAAGAAAGGGTTTCTGACCCACGATGTAGACGGGCGTACATACGTCTATCGTCCACTGATTCAAGAGAACGAGGTTTCACAGTCGATGCTCGGCGATCTCCTTGAGCGTCTTTTTGATGGATCTGTGGAGCAGCTTGTCAACACGCTTCTGGAAACTCAAGAAATATCGCCGGAAGAACTGGAACGTCTACGCGAATCAATTGTCACCTATCGAGAGGAGAACGGAGATGGATAAGCTAATCTTTCTGTTGAACACCTCATGGCAGTGGGGACTAATAGTGGGAATTGTTTGGCTGCTTGTCTACCGGCTTCGGCGTGCCCATGCGATCTGCCACTCACTTTGGCTGACGGCACTGGTGTCGCTTCCTATATTACTTGGTCTGAACGCCATCCTGCCCGGAATCTCATTTCATCGGACGCAAATCATTCGTACCATGCGCCCCTCGACCACAACTAACGGCTGCCTCTAACCATCAATCGTCAGTCAGCGGACGGGTAATAACCGGTGACGAACTTACGCCGCAAGTCGCAAATCGTTTGTCAGGATTCCCAACGAAATTCTCACGTATAACTTGGCAACACATCGTGTTCCTCGCTTGGGTGATCGGCATAGCATGGTCTACCCTACGACTTTGCCACAGTGCATGGCGACTCAGGCGACTCCATCGGTTGGGGCGTCCTGCCGGGGCGCAACAGCAGCAACTGCTCGAAAACCTTTGCGGTCAGCTTGCCATAAGACGCCCAGTTAACTTGCTAGTTTCGGAAGAGATAGGCGCCCCGATCTCGTTTGGGTGGCGGCACCCTTGTATTCTGCTTCACGAAGATGTTACGGATGACCGCTTAGAGTTCATTCTTCTCCATGAACTGGCACACCTGCAGCGAAAAGATTGGTTGGTTAACTTGCTGGTTCATGCCATCGGTATCCCCTTCTTTTTCCATCCACTGTTTTATCTTGTGCGTAAGCATCTGGCAGATGTTCAGGAGCAAATCTGTGACGGTTGGGTTATCCAAGCGACAGGCAAACGGGCGGATTATGCGCAATGTTTGGTGGATATGCTGGACCAGTGTGTTCATCGCACAAAGTTAGCGTTGGCACTTGGACACCAACGCTCACAACTAAAAAACCGTGTGAAAGCCATCCTTGATAACGGTTTTCCCCTGAATCTTCATCTAAGGCGAAGGACCGGCATACTCGTAGGCGGACTTACACTCCTGCTGGCATCGCCCTTGAGCATGGCACAGATTATGCCGCTACGCACGGTTTCCCTGTCGTTTGCCGAAAGCGAGCCGGAGGTTCACATCCGAGGGCGTATTCTGTCTCCTGATGACAAACCGCTTTCTAATACCAATCTTAAGTTTTCTCTCCATCAAGTACGAAGTTTCGATGATGGTTGGATCGGGCGCAGAGTTGAAGATATACAGACAGATGCTGAAGGGAACTATGAACTCTCGGTAGACCATCTAGGTGTCTATGAACTCTCTGTTCGATATCAGGGCAAGATGCAGTATCCGCGATGGACAGCTCAGAGCGAGCAGATCCGCGCCGAAAAATACGCCCAGATTGACGGGGTTGATTTGACGCTCGTCGATAGAATCTCCGTACTAATCGAAAGTGGGAAATTTTCTGAGGCGGAAATCAAAATGTTGGAGGTAAGGCGCTTCCCTTGGAAATTTGACAAAACCGGAACAGAGATTAAACTTCCTGAAGATATCATTGAAAGTTTTCCTACCAA
>JAKZSX010000449.1:0-16098 GCA_047517405.1 Candidatus Poribacteria bacterium
CAATATGTAGGTTTTGTTCTGTGCCGGGTTCAACTGAATCGAACCGTTTTCTAAGCGAACCCCCAGCGCGATTTCACCCCGACTTACCGATATATCTTGGAGGTTTCCAAACCTCACCTTTTGACCTGTTATGCCGTAATCTGCAACCGGGCGGAAAAAAATCTCTGCCCCGCCGGCACCAAACAGTTCTGCGTAAACGACATTGAGCTCCCGGCGCAACGCAACCTGTGCTAGCACATGGCTTACCATCATAGGTGTCACCAAGACTTCAGTGTTTTCGTCCTGAAACAACCCGACATTGTTGGCATCCATTAAATCGATCAGAATCTCCGGTTTCTGGGCAGCTCCTTCAAGTATATTCTTCAGCACTAGATGTCCTACAATCGTCCGCGCATCTGACTCTTCCTGTGTTTCTACCCAATCGCTTCCCAGTATCACGACATTATCGAAACTGCTCGGATCGAGATCTGCCAAATCTGATAAAGAGATATGATCGCCTTCGTAATGCGTTATTCCCATACGGTGTTGGTCAATTCCTTTTCGTCCCAATTCAGATTCTCTCTCCACTGAAGGTTTAAGAGACAAAATTGAGATCTCGAACTGTTCATGAAGATACCCACTAAACTCTTTAATCAGGGGTGCGACTTTGTGATTCCAGCCCAAAATTAAGATACGCCGATTGCTTGTGACCTGAATATGAGATACCCTCTGAGATTGCGGCTGTGATTGCTTTGGTGGGAGATTTTTCAGTAGCTCACAATCTTCATACGTCTGTGCAAAAAAAACGAAGCGGTCTGTTGATTCTAAAATTAGGTCTCCAGATGGATTGAGCATGGGCCGAAACCCCTCTCCATTAGGGCGCACTACGCCCAGCAGGATCGCTTTTGGAAACACCCTTGTTAAATCGTCAAAACGGGATCCCGTAAGCGATTCAAAGGTACGGATATAGATTGAGGTCCCGTGTCCGTGGGATAAAATCTGGTCGAACAGATACGACAATCCGGGATGGCGCACGTTTTGTGCCATACATCGTGTGATAAACACATCGCTCGCTAGGATTTCCAGAATGCCCTGATAGCTCTTTTGTATCATCTGGATTTTGCTGGGATCGAAAATCTCCGTTACCAACAAGGGTAAGGAATGATTCCTATTGGTGGTTCCTTGTTGATTTGTTATTGATAGGACCGTTTTAATGATACGAGTATCCGATTTGTCTGCACCACCGTAAGCAAAATCAGCTCCCGGTAAAATAATGACACTTGCATTTTGGAAATCCACCCGTTCCAAATGCTCTATCAGCAGCGGTATGCCGGATCGAAATGTAATTTTTCGAGCCTCCCACAAGGGTCCGAGTGCCCTTCGCAATTCCATTGTGCGCTCCAAACTCACATCTTCGGATAGGATGACCACATGTAATCCACGGGCACCGCGTAGCCGTAAAAACCGACGCACACGCCCTTCAGAGCGCATCAACTCATCGACAATGGCAGGGGTGCGATTCGTCCAACCCAAAATCAAGATGTGGTTGCGCCGCACAATAGGGGTGAGTCCACTTTCAAAATTGCGAATCTTCTGATTGAGCCACTGCGTCATAATTGCGATTAACGATCCCATAAAAAGGACATATCCGAGCACTGTCAACGCCGTTGAAATCACGCGACGCGCTAGCCCCTCGTCATCTCCCAAATACCCCGGATCGGTCAGACGCAAAAATGCCCACCAGATCGCGGTTTTGCCACCCTCAAAAGGTGCATCCGTTGTCTGCACCAGCAATCCGCCACCAATAGCAACTAAGCCAACCAGTGATGCGATAAATAGCAATCGAGCGTGTGCACCGCGCAACAAGAGCTGCTCAATCTGAAACTTCAGCCTATTTTTTAGCCGATTAAGCATAACGGATTCACTTGACCTGAGTTACATCTTGAATTGATTTCTTTAACTGCCCCTACAACTATATTCTGTGACACTTGGGTGTCGAGATATGAATTTAATACGTAATGTATAATGCGTAAGCAGAAACGAAACGCAGATCTGCGTTCCCAAGGAATTGTCCTCGCTGTGTTAAACCGCTGGGGTTTTGGGTCAGGCAAGATGCCCGACCTACGGGTGCGGTGTTACTTTAACTGCCCCCATGACTAAAACTGAACGCCGGCAAAAATTCCGGGCCAAAGACGAATTTTCACGCCACCCCATTCGGTCATGTAATCTAATCCATAGGCGAAATCAGATGCCTCACTTGCACCCGATAAGAAGACATTCAGCGCGACGCCACCAAAAACACTTAACCGCTGGTACTGTTGCCAACCAATAGCAACGCGCAGTTTGGTCAGGAAGTTGTCTTGATTATCTTTATCCCACACACCGTAGTGAACATGCCGAACAACTCCATCAATGTTCATAAAGAAATGCTCGCTAAGCGGAGTATGCCCGCCCATGCCGATCCCGTAAGACCATCGCACCGGATCTGCGTTCTGTTGGGCACCCACTATCAATATTGTAGCTGCGGCTGCTCCCGAATCGCAGCCCTACGTTCGCATTTTCGGTATCGCTGCTCCAGAGGCGGAGATGCAAGGATTTACTCTTGCCAAAACTGAACAATCCAACAGAAGTACCGGTGTTACTTCCTGATATATTAACGACGCCCAATTGGAATCCTGCCATACTTCGAGCGATATTGATAACACCAATCTGCGTTCCAGCGACACGACCGCGCGCGATATTGAGGGCACTGAGTT
Organism: Candidatus Poribacteria bacterium; assembly: GCA_047517405.1. Classification (GTDB taxonomy): domain Bacteria; phylum Poribacteria; class WGA-4E; order WGA-4E; family PCPOR2b; genus PCPOR2b. The sequence continues at coordinate 2,736 of JAKZSX010000449.1, forward strand.
GCAGGCCGTGGATATCGCTACCCAAGTTAAGTCCAAAAGCACCCTGGAATCCTCTGACACTCCCACCCGCAATATTCGCGCCTCTCGCCACCTGTAATCCCTTGAGATCGCCACGGGCGATGTTGAATCCATAGGATCCCTGCGCCCCTTCAACGTATCCATCAACGATATTTGCAGCTCCTGATATCTGGATCCCATCAAGGTTGCTGCCAGCCAAATTGAGCCCATAGGCACCTTGGAACCCCTCAACATTTCCAGCAACAATGTTCGCACCGAGTGCAACCTGTAATCCCTTGAGGTCCGTACGAGCGAGATTAAGGCCAGATGCAGCTTGGAACCCTTTGACGTTTCCACCAACAACGTTTGTCAGTCCCGCAAGTTGCACACCGTATACTTCCTCCGTCTCCAGATTGGCAAGCCCACCTAACTCAAATCCATCCAGTTTAGCGTAGTAGCCCGCTAGCAGATTAAAGGATAGATGGGGCACCTCTGTCGGTTCATATTCAACAGCACTCAATTGGGGGACAATCGAGAGGGCAAGCGGCAGATAGATATATTGTTTTTCCGCATTTGGAGACACTTCACGCGACGCGTCTCCGGTTGGAAGGGTTGATTGATCTGCCAGAACAGCCCCTGAGTTTGAAGAGAGCAATAAGAAACTGCATACTAAGAGGATATAGCAGCGAGCTGATAGGGAACACAACGGCTTAGTTCTGACCATTCCGATTCTCCTTTGACCTTAGGCGATGAACGCTATCTCCAAAGGGCTGCAACAACGGTGTAAGTTACTCTTATTTACGCAAGATCTAAGCTCATAGTATCAATAAAATTAGCTCACACCAACCATTCCGTGTTATTTGGGGTCTGCTCAAAACTTATAGCTCAATCCGTTGATAATTTCTAAATCATGCGCCTCAACGCTAGTCGGTGGTTCACTGTCGTAGCGAAAATTCAATCGGATGTTGAATGACACGCTTTCCGTCACATGAAATTGAAAACGGCTGTCAGAGAGAATACGAAAATCAGAAAAACGTTGGAGATAAGGTTGGTAGTAGCCGGTTACGACCACGGCAAATCGTTTATCAATCCGCCACGTCGAAGAGAGGTAGTTGGTAGAACGAATAATACTCGTCTCGACCTCACCGTGTTGCTTATTATTTATTGCCTCATTTTCCCACATCCCGCCAATGCCGAGATAGAGGTTTAGTCCTGGGCTGTCTTTCGTATTCGCACGCTGCTTGAGAACTGAACGCGGATGCCGCCGCCAGCCAAATTCCTATCTTTTAACAGAATTGATTCGTTAAACTGCTTTTGAGTAAATATCTCTACGCTAAGGTGATTGTTAATGGAACGGGCACCTCTTAGGTGAACGAATCCCTTATCGGTATACAATTTTCCGCCCTGCTTTTCTTGCTGAAAGCTAACAATACCGAACGTGTGATACCTGTCAACCAGATAATCTGACCGAATGCTACTGTTGAACCTGAGTAGATCTGTGTTCCCCGATTGATATATCAGACTTAAAGTGATATTGTTATACCAACCTGATTTTGACTCTGTCCGCCGTATCGTCTCAATATTGGCTTGGGCTCTGGCACTCTCGGAGAGAATAAACAGACAAATCAAGCCTACAGCATACTTTATTATGTGCATGTTTGTTCTCTGCATATCTGCTTATCGCTAGGGCTTGATTCAGTTTCAGTCAGCTGCTCGATCGAGGGGAACTTCCTTAAACATGGGTGGCAGAGAAGCTGTCTCAGACAGCTTATATTCTATGGCAGAATGCGGGTATGCAAAGCCAACCCGATCGCTTTCTCCAAATGCCTCTACAACTTTTGCAACGATAGCAGTGGATATCTTTTGTCGATCTACAGCAATTGATTGATAGCGCAGGCGCATGATAAACCCCGAGTCAAAAAACTCTGCCCGTACTTCAGGTGCTTTCCCCGTTTCCTCTATAATTTCCTTTGTCACCTCCTGAGCACAATTAATCAACGTTTCCTCTGTCAGTTTATAATCTGAATCGTAAGACACCCGCACAGGCACCTCATCCAAGATATATTTCGTGTCGTCGGAGACAGCATAGTTGATTACCATCTGGTCAAATAGCACCGACGATTAATTTCTTCGATATTCTATAAGCGATCAGTATTGCAATCAAAATTAGAATTGCATATACGACGCTAGCTATAGTTCCTCCCAATATCTCTGTCATTGACAGTTCGGTTTTGGCGATAAGTGCCTTCAATACATCTTGCATGTTTATTACCTCTCTTCCAAAGTTAAAAAATAGATTGATAAAACTTGGCTCGAAAGTCGACGATGCCGGGACGGGAAGCGTCGGGATGAACCCGATTTGTTAGTAGGATAGCGCACATTTTCCTCTGTATATTGACCCGAATTGACGTTCCGGTAAACCCGGTATGGTAGAGTGAGCCGTCTTCTAAGATGATCCAGCCGATGCCACGCGATTCATTTAATCCAGTTGTATGGACGGTTGCCATCCGTTTGATACTTTCCAGACGTAAGACATCGTTTCCGCCGTTGGTCAACATTTGGCAAAATTTGCCGACATCCGCAGCGGTTGAAAATAGCCCCGCATTCCCTGAAACTCCGCCAAGAAAATGTGCATTCTCGTCATGCACTTCGCCAATGATGACTCCTTCCCTCCAATTGTGTGGTTTATAATCCACCATCCGTTTTTCAAAGCTGTTGGAATCTTCCGTTGCTGCACACCTATCCGTCCACGTCAATGGCGGATTATAGCATGTCCAATTCATTTCAAGCGGCTGAAAAATCCATCTCTGCGCGAGTGCATTTAGTGGTTCTTCTGTTAGGCGTTCAAGTAGTTTTCCAAGCAGGATATACCCTAAACAGCTATACACAACCTGCGTTCCCGTCGGATACTCCAAAGGCATCTGACCGAGATAGTTGACAAGCCCAACCTTAGTTTTTGATTCTAAGTAGGTCGCACGCCACGCTGGAAGCCCGGAGGTGTGGGTCAAAAGGTGAGAGATTGTCACTTGCGGATGGATGCATTCAGGGAGATAATTTTGAATCGGATCGTTAAGTTCGAGAGTGCCTTCCTCCACGAGACGCATAATGAGCGTCCCAGTTACAATCGGTTTGGTGAGGGAGGCGAGGTCGAAGATTGTATCACGCTGCATCGGTTTGATTTCAGGGGTGCACATTCGGTGCCCAAACGCTTCACAGTATGAGACTCCATTGCCTTCGGCAATATAGGCAACAGCACCGGGAAAGACTTTTTCAGAGATGCCACGTTCTATGAGTGCGTCGATTTCTCGATTCTCTGATTTTTTGGCTGTATTGGGTGATTTCATCTGCTTTTTCGATAGGTTTTTGAACAAAGATTCAGTTTCGTCAGGTGAATAACATACCAAGACTTGCCCGATTTAAGGGTTTTCAGGTGGATCGAATAACTTCTGATACGCCTCAGATTCTGCATACTCTTGTAAAGCTTTGACCCGCTGAAACATGAACGGATGTTCTGACTTCAACCGTTTTGATCGCTGCCAATGGTCAATTCCAGTCTGCACCGGTTTTGGCAGATTCTCTAAAATCAGTTTCTGCTTTTTTTCTGCGGTGTTTGCTTGTTCAAGGTAATCCTCGACATTGAGTTCAATGCCTTCAAACGAGATTGCCAACTTAAAATTGAGCAGTGCCCGTTGAGCAATTGTCAAATCTTGACAGGCGATGAGGCCAGCCCGGTCAGCAGATATTTCACGTGCGAGTATCCAATCCACTAGGATCAGATCGTTGATCTTGCCAAAGAATGAGTTGAGTAATTCTTGACCCCATTTTCCCAGAACAAACTCAAGTGAATCGGTGGTTCCAGAGGTTAGGAGTTTGTAAAACACGTGCCCGCATTTAATATGTCCCATCTGACGGCCAATGGCAAACCGCAGTGCCTTAGCACTTGATTTGTCAACCAATTCAGAAGGAATGACAATAAATGGGCTCTTAAAATTGACTGTATTAGCTTTCATCCCGCCTTCGCCGACAATGAAAACAGCTGGTGGAGGCGAAATATGTAGAATTTCTGCACAGACATCTACCTCTGACTTAACCCACGCAAACTGTTTCTCCGTTACGAGTACCCCTTGGCGCATCATTTTGATAGTCAACTCATAGTCTTGGGCATCAGCAATATATTTGCGCAACCATGGAACGATGTATTCCTCCTCTGTTTTTAGCATGGGACGCACTAGTGTCGGAATTTTTATCGAATCGAATTTCTTCAGAAATTCCTTATCTTGAGGCAACTGAAAATCTTCGGCATCCAGTTTTTTAGGGACTCTGTAATCGGTATCTTGGGCGCAGATCGAAGCAGATATAAAGATGGCAATGATGCATAGAGTCAATCTTCGCTTCACGTTGGAATATCCTTTCTTAAATAACGCAAGTTGCGAGGGTATGTTGAGGTTTGATGCCGAAATTTGGCAAACGATTGGGGAATCCGACTGAAGTCCGAAGCTGTCCCAAGAGCATCAGAAGGAGGTCAATTTGTAAGTTATCCACAATGACCTAACAGAATCTAACACTTTTGGTGAAGTTGGTGCCAATTTTTGGGCAATCGACCTACAGCAGGGCAGACACGAGGCTTGCTCCTACAGAAAGCCATATTGGTTCAGTTGGTCAATGTCAACAGAACCTAGCCACCTCAGAAATTGAGCCTGACACCGCCTTCAAACGATGTCTTCTGAATTGGTTCAAAGCGCCTCTCACCCGCTGCATCTTCTACCTGCTGGAAACGATATTCCCGGAGAATTGCGACCTCAAATATAGAAAAGATTGCATATCCAATCCGCACGGTGAACGCAGATTTACTATCGAGACGGAATAGGTCTTGGAAAAAGTCCGAATCCTCACTGCCAGGTCTCTCTGGAAAACCGGGATCTGGTTCGCCGACGTTGCCTTTAACGTAGAATGCTCGGAACGACACCCGATTAGAGATACCGGATTCTGTGATGCCGGCGTATAATTTTGGTTCTGTGGTGGTATAGTCTTCAAAAGTCACTATGAAATCGACCTGTGGAATCAGTCTCACGGCGAGCATTGAGAAGTAGCCTTGTCTTGCCTGCGCTTCATCGTCATTCTCATCCATCCCTAAGAAGTCGGGACCGACACCTTTGGTAGCATCGTAGGTGTAATCAAAGATAGTTGGGTAAAATCCTTCGCCAAAAGTCCGGTACTCCACCTTGAAGAGAGATTGGGAAATCGACAAACCGATTCCGACTGCATTCCCTATTGGGATATCGGTCAGCTGAGGGTCACCCACACTCATTTTCGTGTTCAAGGCAGCCACGTCATTGTATATATCTAAGCGGAGGAACCTATTGTGAACAAGTGGGAAACCAACGTCGGCACCCAATGCGATAAGCGGATCTTCGCTTGGAATCAGATTCGCGTCGGGTTCAATGTCCATCAAGGCGGTTACGCCAAATTCAAGGCTATTAAGGAGTGGTATGCCACCTTCCTCCTTTTGCAGAGGACGAACAAAAATCCGTCCGCCGAAGACATTTGGGGCAGCAAGATTGTTAATAACTGTTTCAATCCCAGCCTTTTTCGTTTTTGTGCTTAGGTTTAGGCGCAATCCCCGTCAGTCATAATTTGAATAGCCCGACATAATGAAACCGTGACCGATGCTGGCGTAGTCTAGCTCACCAAAACGGAAATAAAATGGTTCACTAAGATGTCCATAGCGCAGATACCGCACGGTTCGCAGGATGGTACTGATATCGTCCCACGACTCGCCATCTTCTGCGAGAAATTTAGACTCACCTTCATCACTTGAGAGGTTATAGAGTAGTACAACATCGAGTCCAAATCCGATTTTGCCGAGGTCTATGTCTGGCTGCAACTGAAACCGCACGAACGGGTCACCATTGATGAAGGTGAACCCCAGTCCCGACAGTCCGCCTTTCTGCAAAGCCATTTCTTCTAGATCCGGTTGACCGCCATATAAAAGTGCTGTTCCGCCTGCACCTTGTGGAATTTCATTTTCCTCAACCTGTCCGTAAGCTGCCAAGACGAAGACCGATGATAAGATTCCTATCCAAATGGCAACACACTTTTTCCGATTCATAACTTTCTCCTTAACATAGTATCGTTGTGTAAGCTCCGCGATTATTACTCAATGAGAGGGACGAATTAAATTACCCAACGCAGTCAGAAGGTGAAAGCAGTTAAAATAAGCAGTGATTTGCGTTGATATACAGCGATGTCAAGTTTTTTTGTCTAGCGAATCGGTTTTCACAATCTCCCCGGGTTCGTTTTCAGTGCCATTTACTTCAAATCGAACGGGTAGAAACTGTTGGACCAACCAGATGTTTGTGGTGAGGTGCCGCGTGATTCGAGAGGTAGTAAAGCGAGATTCCCCCTTCGCAAGTGCCATTGGGAGAATGAGCTGATCTGCTAGGTGGGGCTCAATGGCTGTATCTGACTCCAGAAAATCCTCCAACGCTTGGCAGGCTTCATCAGCAACACGTTCAGCTCGTTTGCCACGCGCACCGAGCGCGGAGAAGCCAGCTCGGACATTTTCAAATTCTGCCTTCACGAAAACGAGCGTCCCCTGTCCGATCGATTTCCCTTTGACCGGCTCTACGTTGACCGGTGACTTGAATCGTGCTAGGCGTTTTTGGATTTGGTTCTGCTGCCGATTGATGATATGTTCAGGGAGATTGGAAACGGCGGAAATGCCACAAATCGTTTGCAGTTTTCCACGATGCCCAAGCTGGACACCGTGCCAATCGGTGGTCGGTTGCACCTCTGCGATCGCTTCCCCGCCCCCTTTGGGAAACCAACCCCACCGATTCAACTGAATCGATCCTTCAAACCCGAATTTTGCGACCATCGGTATAAAGACTTCCCGCAGATAATGAACGGTGGGGCTCCAAGGAACATGTGTTCCACCCCGCAAAATAACGGTTGAAGGGACTTTAGCGTATGAGAGCGGTAACACAACGGACTGAAAAACCAACGATAACGCTCCAGCACTCGGACGAATATCGGCGACATCGAAGGTATAGCTTCCACCACGAATCTCTTTGGGACGAAAGGTCAATATTTGAGAGCCGAGCTCCCCACCCATTACCTCACCGTTGGTTATCTCAGCGACAGCATTAACACAGGTGAGGTGTTGTGCGGCAAGTCCCGGGTTTTTTCGCCCTGCGCGTATACCCCTGATGCGGAGGGGACGGTTAAGGATCGCAGATAAACTAAGGCTAGAGCGGAGGATTTGACCACCACCTTCACCATAGTTTCCGTCAATTTCAAGGGTATTCATGGACGTTGGTGCACATAGAACTTACTGTTTGTCAGGTTTATCAGCATCAACACCGGCAATGGATGCGGGAGCGGATTGGGCATAAATGCCAAGATTCTCGCGAACCTTGGTATCTATCTCTTCGATAATCTCCGGATGTTCGACTAGGTATTCTTTCGCATTGTTTCTGCCCTGACCAAGACGTTCATTGTTATAAGAGAACCAAGCACCGCTCTTCTGTATGATATCCTGATCCGTTGCCACGTCAAGCAGGTCGCCGATCTTAGAGATACCTTCCCCAAAGATCATCTCAAATTCAGCTTGCGTAAACGGTGGTGCAACTTTGTTCTTGGCGACTTTAACACGGATGCGGTTCCCAACCACCTCATCCCCGTCCTTGAGGGTTTCCGCCCGTCGAATCTCAAGTCGGACAGAGGCGTGGAACTTGAGTGCAAGCCCACCCGGTGTGGTTTCTGGATTGCCGAACATAACGCCAATCTTCTGGCGAATCTGATTTGTGAAGATGATACTCGCTTTCGATTTGCTCGTTACGCCGGAGAGCTTTCGCAGTGCTTTGGACATCAGACGCGGGAGTAAACCGACATGCGCATCGCCCATTTCTCCCTCGATTTCCGCTTGGGGTGCGAGTGCCGCCACAGAGTCAACCACAACTACATCGATGGCATTGCTGCGCACTAACGTTTCAACAATTTCTAACGCCTGCTCGCCTGTATCCGGCTGGGATATGAGCAGCTGCTCCATATTGACACCGATCTGTTTGGAATACAGCGGATCAATTGCGTGCTCAACATCGACAAATGCAGCACTGCCTCCCATTTTTTGAGCCTCGGCGATGATGTGTAAGGCAAGCGTTGTTTTGCCACTGGATTCATGCCCAAAGATCTCTATAATTCGTCCACGAGGTATGCCTCCAACGCCAAGAGCGATATCAAGTGCGAGTGAGCCGGTTGGAATTACTTCAACAGGTAGAATATCTTCACTGCTAAAACGCATAATCGCGCCTTTACCGTATTGCCGTTCTATCTGCGTGATTGCGGAATCAATTGCTTTGTTCCTATCCTCTGGTGACATACTAAATCTCCTTTGATTGTACCCGTAGTGTTATGTGAGCGAATAAGATTGCAAAGTGGAATAAATTGTTCCTTTAGGGTGAAGCTGACTTTGGATAAGCGAGATTGCATCGACGGTCATCACCGCTCCATCAATGCGATCATATTGACTATACTGATCTGTGTAAGGTCTGAGGTCGATTCGCTCTTTTAGTCGAGCCACTGTTAAGTGAGGATTGAATTTCTTGGTGTCAAGCGAAAATCCACAGTGGCTTAATGCTAAATTGATGTCTTGCGCGAGAGCAGACACGCGCTCCCCTCCAACTCTTACGCCAGTCCACATCACTCGTGGACGTGCCAGATTGGGGAATGCTCCAACGCCGCCGATTCGCAATGAAAAACTGCGGTGGCGGCTGGTCGCTCGTTCAACTGCCTCCTTAATAGATTCAAGATTATCAGGATCAACATCTCCCAAGAATTTCAACGTCAGATGAATGTTACCCGGTTTTACCCAAGATGCTTTTTGAATCTGTTTGCTTAGTGATCCTTGAATACGTGCCAACTGATTCTGGATTGGTTCGGGTATCTCGATCGCGACGAAACATCGAATAGATTGGTTCATTAGATTAGACGTTAAGTTTCACTGAATCTCTATGGGTTCTGATAGGGATTTGCTTTGAGTCGTTCACCCCAACCTGCATCACTTTGGCAGTTACTAGATGTCATCATCCGTGTAAGTGTCCGGGGATCTCATCAGTTCGTAGATCCCCTGGCGATTGTTATATAGGAACTCTAATCCTGAAATAATTGTAAGCACCAAGGGGATGTACATCATAAAGTAGATTGGTCCCCGTGGTTGAATCACAAAATTGGCTTCTATATTCAGTAACTGGCTATATTCTTGGCTGACGAGTAAAACGAGACTGATAATAATGACAGCCATCTGTGAAGATGTTTTATATTTTCCCCATATACTCGCTGCGACCACCGTGCCGAATCGTCCAACGAAGACCAAGCGTAGGGTCGTGATGACAACCTCGCGCCCCATAATAATTAACACCATCCAGCCCGGAATCAATCCACCCTTAAAGCGTGTCAGGCAAATCAACGCCGCACCGACAAGCAGTTTATCTGCTAGCGGATCCATAAATTTCCCAAAACTGGTTATCCCCTGTTTACGGGCAATGACTCCATCAAAATAATCGGTAATGGAGGCGACACAGAAGATAATAAGCGCAGGCAGCATACGTTCATATCGAAAAGAGAGCATAAAGAAGGGGATGAGAAGGATGCGTGTAATCGTTAAGTAATTTGCAAGGCGCATCAGGTTGTGGAGATTCATACGCTTTCAGGTTTCATCGGTTGCTGCTTCTATTTCGAGTCGCTGGTTTTGGAGGATTGCCCATCCCTCCCCGCGGAATGTGACATCAATAGGTATCTGCGTGTATTTGATGTCACGTCGCGAAAGCAGTTTCAGAGTTGTCTTTCGCCCCCGATCACATACCTGTCTCCGCGGAGAGGTCGATTATTTCAACTCCGTCGGGAATAACAAATTTGAATAACTCGGTGTCCATTTCTAGGTCCCGTTGGATGTTAGTAAACGCAACAATAACGCTTATATTTCCTTCTTGGTTGCTTTCGGATTGATAACCGAATTGGACAGGTAACCACTCATCAGATTTGACCCATATCTCAATAATCTCGCGAGGGATGTTAGCTTCAACGTCAGGCGACATCTGTGCTTTTGGGGTGAGCTTGATACGGTAAATACCTTTCGGATTTGCCGCCTCATCCGGTACTAGTTCCATGTTGAATTTTTGAGCAGCTTCATCCAACGACGCTCCAAGCCCCGGCAATAATTCTTTGCGATTGGACCTACCCCATTTCATCTTATTGACTTGGTTGAGTAGCGGCGTATATGCCCAAGAGTATTCACCATCAAGAACGATGAGCTGTGCTAGTTGAGTCGGATTTTTGTGACTGACATATTCCTTGCGCAGCAAGTTCGGCTTGCTAAACATCAATCGTCCGCGTGCAATACTTTTATTTCCGGCTTGCAACGTGGTCTCCTCAAAGTCGGCACTAAAGTTTTTAGATTTTTCGTAAGCCGCCTTGAAATTTTGGAACACGTTTTCGATAGTATCAGCAGTCCCGTTGTTTACGGTGATAGCTAACAGGAACGTAAGAATGTAGAGCCGTTTCATTATACCTTCGCAGCGTGGAATATACCCAAGCCGCACTCCTTTGCAATGCAGATAAACAATCCTGAAGTAGATTTCAGAAAACAGCTAGCAGTATAGCACCTGAGATGCGGTTTGTCAACGCTGTTTTTATCCCGACACGGTTGTTGACGTGCTGGAAGGACGCTCGTCTTCGGCAGCCTGTCGCGCCTCTTCCTCTGCCACATGAATCCGCGCCCAATCGAGCAGGGAGACCTCTATTTCGTCTGAATCTTCGAGTGCGTTTTTAACAAAACGCTCTAGCAGATCCATAACTCGTTCGTCTCTAAAAAATGCTTGAAACCAGACGGAAAACCCCTTGATGGCGTCGGGTTCTTCAGCAAAAACCCAGAAGGTTATCTGACAGAGATCAAGCCCTTCTTCAACGTTTTGTTGTGAAATCCAAACTCCTTCGGGGTATCCTTCAAACAGAGGCAAAAATTCAGGGAGTAGTTGCGGAAGCGAATCGTTCAGATAAGATATCTCTGGCGAAATGTCAAACTGGATGCTATATTTGTGTGCCTGAAGATAGGGCTGAGGCACCTCGGCTTGTCGGTTAGTAGGTGAAGGGGAGCTTACGGTTTTTTCCTTGCGTCGAAATCGCACGGTTTATATTCCTCCACTCATGTTGCAATCGAAGTACGAGACAAATGGCAGTGCTTTCCACATGTTTGTCATCGTCTGATTTACTAATGGCTTTGGTCAAAGGTTGATTGCATTTCTTCCTCGATCAGTTCTAAAGTAGCTGCCGGATCAGATCGGTCCGAAGTATTTAGTTCAACCGCACAGCTAAGTTCGCCCTCTAAGTGGAAGGGAATACGAATGCCTTCGGGGGTGAGGTAGAGTGCTTCTGGAGTAATCGTCTCTACAGTGCCATGCAAGCGGATATAGGAGCCAATAGCCCGGTTTTCAATCGCCTCTTGAAGTTTTTCCTGTAACAGCGTCAGGCGTTCTTCCAACGAAAAGACAAGTTTCGATTCTACGTTTTCGCGTAGGTGCAGAAATGTACCCTCACCCATGTCTGCTATGTCTAAAAGCAGGCTTTGCGTTGTGAGGGTGTAGTTAAAGTCGGTAACTGAAAGCCTCATCTCGTCTGGACTATAGTGAGGAGTGCCGAGGAGATATACTTGTCCGCTCGCGCCGAGTTTCGGCATGCTAAAGGATAGTCCAGCAACAAGTTTGGTTTGACTCCCATAGATAGTTAAGGTGTCAACAAGCGTTTCGATCCCTTTAAGTTGGTGCACTTTCTCTACATGGGGACGAGCTAACTGTTCGAGAGTCGCGTAAGTGACTACGAGTGGAGCCGTAATGCGGTATCCCGACTCAAGCAAATCCACAAAACGGAGGTTCGGTATCGCTTTTTTTTCTATCGCCCCATCTTTTGTCGGCGACATTTCTGTATCCGTTGCATTGCGCACAGGCGAAGATTCATTTCCGATATTTGCTTTAATATAAGTTTTTATCCCAAGGTGGATGGAAAGTGTGTCCGTATTACTTGAGGGTTGTTGTGCGAGGATTTCTATCGGCTCTATTGAAAGGGAGACAGGTGGCTCCGTATTCACTTCTATCGGTTCATAGAGTCGCGTCCACAAGCTGGAGACGCTGCTTTTTATATCTATGTGGGTGATATATTTAACAATTTCAGTCTCTAATCTGGGGAGGACTTGCTCCTTTACCAATGTTGTAAGCGGACTTCGGACCGAGACGCCTAAGCCCAAGATCTCGATTTCCGCTTGTTGAATGAGGATGTCCGAGTCTACTTTCGCAGTAACGCTCCAATCTGGATTGAGTGCTAATCCAAGTTGTAATTTGACAACTGCATCCCCGGTAATATCCTCCCGTTTTTGGAGCATTTTTCCAAGAATTTGCTTATAGACGCGTGCCCAGCCGTTGAATGTGAGCAGTAGCTCCGCCTCAATTATTTTTTTCGGGGAACTGTATTCTTGCGGTGAACCTTCTAAGCCTTTCATAGTGATTTCACGCACCGCCAGCGTCAGGTGGTATTCCATCGAATCAGTTTTCTTATGGATGGGGTTACGCAGATAATCGTCAAGTGTTGATGCAATAAGGTTTTCAAGGTCTTGTATCGGTAGGGTTACCCCAACGGCAATAGTTGAACCTATGGGCGGTGGCAATGGAACAGGCGTAACCTCTCGCGGTGGGGCAGGCGGCATAATTGAGATGTCCAAATCCCGTTGCCTACCCAAAAAGAGGTAAAAACATAACAGAATGAATATCACTCCTCCTGTAATGCCAATGATGAGTTTCGTCTGTCGGTTCATATCGGTTGTGTGTTTTCTTTTTTAATCTATGCTCGGAATCAACGGAAATTTCCCTTGGTATATTAACTTAACCTAAGTTGCTAGCTGCCTATACACATGTCTCCACTGGGGTTATGAAACCTAATACGTAATGCGTAAGCAGAAAGGGAACACAGATCTCGGTTCCCTGCGAATTGCCCTCGCTGCGCCGAACCGCTAGGGCTTTGGGTCGGACAAGACGCCCGACCTACGGGTATATGTGCAGGTGACGGCACGGCGGAGTGTGTCTACTACTTTGTATAGACATATCCAAACCTTCTCCGTGCATGTACAGTGGATTTGCCAATCCACTGCGAGCGGTAGTTGATTCCCAACCCGGTTTGCAGGAATTTCTAACTAGGGCGTGTTGACATTTTGGTGTCACCAATTTGGCAAAGGCTCGGAGAATCCGACAAAAACTGAAGTCCGAAGTCGTCTCAAGTTCATCAGAGGTAGTTCAATTTGTAAGTTATCCACAATAACCTAACA
>JAKZSX010000450.1:0-2945 GCA_047517405.1 Candidatus Poribacteria bacterium
GATGAGATGCGGGCGTTAATCGATTGGGTAGGGAAAGATGTCGATCCCGTGAACGCCGCGAAGGTGAAAGATGGGCTGCGAGCGACGAAAATTGGGGTCAAGGCGATTGAGTCAATTCGGACAGGTCAGCCGCAGCATCTATAAGGGTCAAAAACATGAAAATCACCAACATTGAAACATTTATCGTGGAGGCCGGCTGGCGTCCTTGGACATTTGTTAAGGTTGAGACCGATGAGGGGATCACCGGTTACGGCGAGTGCAGCGATGGCAGATCTCCTTACGGAGTTGTTGGGACAATCAAAGATTTGGAACGGGTGCTCATCGGTACGGATCCAAGAGCCTTCGAGATGCGGTTCTGGGACATGATTCGGGGCACGCGCCAAAGCCCCGGCGGCATCGCTGCCAAAGCCATCGCCGGAATTGAGTGCGCCCTTGTAGACATCAAGGCAAAGGGACTCGGTATCTCTGTCGTTGAGCTATTCGGTGGGCCAACACGGGACAAGGTTCGGCTATACTGGTCTCATTGCGGAACAAGCCGCGCCAGACATCATGAGTTGATAGGTGTGCCGTCACTCAAAACGATGGACGACGTTGCCGCATTGGGGCGGGAAGTTGTGGAACGTGGCTTCACTGCGCTCAAGACCAACATCGTGGTTCCCGGTGAGCCGGCGTCGGTGTACTTCAGCGGGTTCGGGGGTGGTTCAGGGACCACAGATCAGGTGGTCACATCTGCGCTGTTACGACACATTGAGACACTGATAGGAACGTTCCGGGAGGCGGTTGGTCCTGATGTGGGACTCTGTCTAGACCTCAACTTCAACTTCAAAACGGAAGGGTGCCTGCGAATTGCTAAGGTATTAGAACCCTTCGATCTCCAGTGGCTCGAAATTGATATGTACGATCCAGAAGCAATCTTGCAGATCAAAGAGTCCACAACCACCTGCATCTGCACGGGCGAAAACCTGTTCTACATGCGGGAGTTTATCCCCTATTTTGAGCTGCATGCCGCAGACGTGATGATGATTGACGTAGCGTGGAATGGGTTCACGCAATCCAAGAAGATTGGAGACCTTGCAGAGGTGTACCAGACCAATATCGCACCTCACAACTACTACAGTCATCTAGCGACAAACATGAGTGCGAGCCTATGCGCTGTCCTGCCAAATGTCCGCATCATGGAAATCGACATTGACGATGTGCCGTGGAAAGATGACCTCGTCACCGATCCACCGGAGATTATTGACGGCTACATGACGACTCCTACGAAACCGGGGTGGGGAACCGACCTGAATGAGGCGGAAGTGAAAAAGCATCTGTGGGAGAACCGGTCGGTCAATTGGTAAACAACTGTGCCTATCGTTTGAGTTGAGATAATTATGTGGTCGATAAGTGAATGCAGAGCTATCATTTTTGATATGGATGGGTTGATGCTCGACACCGAAAGACTCGCGCTCAAAGCTTGGCGGCTCGCGGGGGTTGATTTCGGATTTCCTATCAGTGATGACATTTTTATTAGTATAGTAGGTCGAACTCGCAGAGATTCGGACCGCACTTTAGTAGAAGTTTTTGGCACCGATTTCCCAATCGGGGCTGTGCGGAACAGGTATCGTACTTACCTTGATAGCTGGATTGATGAAGGTGAGTTATCCGTTAAGTCTGGGCTTCTGGAGTTGTTGGGTTTCCTAGGCAAGATTTCAATGCCAAAGGCAGTGGCAACGTCTACAGAATATGAGCGGGCGATTTACAAACTATCGCTCGTAAATCTGTTAGAACACTTCCCTATCGTAATTGCAGGCGATCAGGTAGAAAAAGGTAAACCCGCACCGGATATTTTTCTTGCTGCCGCGGCGCGACTTGAGGTGTTCCCGGAGAGCTGTCTTGTCTTGGAAGACTCAGATGCTGGTATTCAAGCAGCCTACGACGCGGGGATGACGCCGGTTATGATTCCGGACGTAAAGCCGCCCTCAGAGAAAAGTATCGCTTTTGTGCATAAAATTTTCGGGAGACTAGGGGAGTTTCACGATTACCTTCGAGAAAATTTAGAGTTGATGTAACCGTGTTGTAATATATAAATGATGGATTTGGAAAGGAGGAGCAAATGTCTGCACACACATCTGATCCAATTTATGACATGTTCGTTAAATACAAAACGATCGCAGTGGTTGGACTTTCTGCAAAGTTAGATCGCCCCAGTTATCGTGTCGCGAAGTTTTTGCAAGAACAGGGCTACCGGATTATTCCCGTAACCCCGACCTACGACGAGGTTTTAGGCGAAAAGGCATATCCAAACTTGCTTGATGTTCCAAAAAGTCAGCCTGTCGAAATTGTTGATATTTTTCGTCGTCCCGAATATGTGCCAGAAATTGTTGATCATGCTATAGAAATTGGGGCAGAGGTTGTCTGGATGCAACTGGGGATTATCCACGAAAGTGCCGCAGCCAAAGCGCGCTCACACGGTTTGCAAGTCGTGATGGATAAATGCACAAAACCTGAATTTACAAACCGCTTTCTGTCGCCTCAGGTGTAGTATCAAGAGACGCATTCGCGCCCTGAAAACAGGGAGAAATACCGCTAACGCTCAGCAGCGCACAAAAAGAAAATGTCAGTGCCAAAGGACTCGCGACTGGTTTTGAACTTTTTGCAGCATATCGGTTTATTATATTATGCGCGACACATACATTTTATTCAAGCCGCTAAAAATTCTGTGGGAAGGGATGCTCCCTCCGCTAAAGTATGCAACGACACGGTGGATTTTCATCCCCAAACTGAAGTCAGATTCGGCGGGAATACGATCCTATGCCGCACAGGCGTTGGAATCAATGGGTGATGCACAAGCAGTGCTCCCTCTCATTGAGGCCCTGTGGGATGTGGATAGCACTGTGCGTCGTTTTGCAATCTCTTCGCTAGGGGCGCTGCGGGATGTGCGGGCGGTTGATCCGTTAATT
>JAKZSX010000451.1:0-7950 GCA_047517405.1 Candidatus Poribacteria bacterium
TTTTTGCCCTCGTGAAAGTGTACGGCACCGGTCGGGACATAATCATCACGCTCATCCTAATCAATCAACTCGTTGTGTTTCTCTTTTCGCCGTTGATGGGTTGGCTTGTGGACAAAATCGGCGAGCGCATTATGTTGAGCGCGAGTTACATCGGTTTAACTTTTATATTCATTGGATACGCGCTGCTGAAGAATCCAAACCATTTGTATGTTCTCTACTGCTTTGATAACTTCCTGTTTGTCGGGAGCATCGCGATGACGACTTACGTGCACAAGATTGCGCCAAAAAGCGATCTCAAGCCGACGCTGGCGATGGGGATTACTATGAACCACATTGCGGCGGTGGCTGCCCCATTGGTCGGAGGTTTGGTATGGATGAAACTCGGCTACGAGGTCATCTTTCTCAGTGGAGCGGCTATCGCGTTTATCACGCTGATCGTTACACAATGGATGAAGCCCCCACCTTTGCTCGTTGATGCAAAACCGGAGATGACCGCGGATTAAGATACATAGTAATAGAGAAACTCATATTTTACATATTACGTAGTATCACAATACATTTTATTTACTACAATTATCGTCTGGAGCATTTATAATGCCTAAATCATTGGTTGTCGTTGAGTCTCCCGCGAAAGCGAAGACAATCAACAAGTTTCTTGGTCAAAATTATATTGTCCGTTCTTCAGTGGGGCATATTCGTGATCTGCCTGAAAAGAAGCTCGCTGTGGACGTTCAAAACGGATTTACCCCGGAATATATCACCATCCGGGGCAAAGCAAAAATAATCAAAGAAATTCAGGCAGAAGCAAAGAAGACGGAGGCAATCTACCTCGCCGCCGACCCGGATCGAGAAGGCGAGGCAATCTGCTGGCACATTGCTGAGACGCTTAAAAACGTGAAAAAGCCAATCTACCGGGTCACCTACAACGAGATTACAGCAAGCGCAATCCTCGCGGCGATGGAGAATCCCGGTCAGATTGACCAACACCTCGTGGATTCCCAACAGGCTCGGCGTGTTTTGGATCGGTTGGTTGGCTATCAAATTAGTCCAATCTTGTGGCGCAATGTGAAACCGGGATTAAGTGCTGGACGGGTGCAATCCGTTGCTGTGCGACTTATCTGTGAGCGGGAAGCGGAGATTGAAGCCTTTATTCCCCAAGAATATTGGACAATTACCGCCAATCTGATAGGGAAAAACCCACAGCCATTTGATGCGAAGCTGCTGCAGATCGGGCCGGAGAAGGGAAGTATCAGCACCTACGGTTTCCCAATTGATGAAGCGCGTGCAGAGGCAATTGTCGAAGATGCGAAGACAAAGCCGTTTATCGTCAAAGATATTAAGAGACAGGAGCGTAAGCGGAGACCTGTTCCACCCTTCATTACGAGTACGCTACAGCAGGAAGCCGCTCGCAAACTCCGGTTCACTGCCAAGCGCACCATGTCGGTCGCTCAAAAACTCTATGAAGGATTAAACCTCGGGGCAACGGGTGCTGTCGGTTTGATTACTTACATGCGAACCGATTCAACGCGGATTGCAGATGAGGCACTCAGAGAAGCACGGGGATACATCAAAAAGAATTACGGGACGGATTACCTTCCGAAGAGTGCCGTGCGTTACAAGAGCAAGGGAGGAGCACAGGATGCGCACGAAGCGATTCGTCCCACCTCGGTCGAAAGGACGCCTCAGTCGCTGAAACCCTACCTTTCCCCTGAACAGCATCGATTGTATGATCTGATTTGGAAACGGTTCGTTGCGAGTCAGATGAACCCCGCCATTTTAGATGTGACGACAATTGATATTTCAGCAGAGCAATATCTGTTCCGTGCAACTGGATCAATCCTCAAGTTCGATGGATTCATGCGGCTCTACCTAGAGGGGAGCGACGATAGCAACACGGAATCCAATAGAAATGATGAGACTGATGTAATCCTACCTGTGCTGGAAATTGGCGAACGGCTTGACCTGCGTAAACTAACACATAAACAACACTACACGCAGCCACCACCCCGATATACCGAGGCGACTCTCGTCAAAGCATTAGAAGAGAAGGGAATCGGCCGTCCAAGCACGTATGCCGCAATTATCTCGACGATTCAGGGACGGGAGTACGTAGTCAAGGAGAAGGGACGTTTTCAGCCTACAGATATAGGCAAGCTGGTCAATCAACTGTTGATTAAGGGATTTCCCGAGATCCTTGATACACAGTTTACGGCAAAGATGGAAGATCAACTTGATGAGATTGCCGAGGGTAAATCAGACTGGGTGGGCGTTCTGAGCGCGTTTTACGAACCTTTTGCCCACGCCTTAGAAGCCGCACCGGATATAATGTATGAAGCGCGTAAAGAGATGGAAGAAGAGTCTGATGAAGTGTGCGAAAAGTGCAATGGCAAAATGATTATCAAGTGGGGAAGATATGGCCGTTTTCTCGGTTGCTCAAATTATCCGGAGTGTAGTAACATCAAGCGCTTAACAGAGGAGGATGCACCACCCCCCGAAGAGGAACCTACCGATGAAACCTGCGATAAATGTGGCAGTCCGATGGTAATCAAAACCAGTCGTGCCGGCGGGAAATTCCTCGCGTGTACCGGATATCCCAAGTGTAAAAACGCAAAGCCTATCAATATCGGCGTCGATTGCCCTGAAGCTGGCTGTGGCGGCTATATCGGTGAGCGGCGCAGCAAACGGGGAATCTTTTATGGCTGTAGCAACTATCCGAAATGTAAATTTATTGCGTCGGATAAACCGGTGAACAGGGAATGTCCAGAGTGTCAGGCACCCTTCCTCGTCGAAAAGACGACGAAAACGAAGGAACGTTACCTCACCTGCAACGATAAAGCATGTGACCACACGGAGCCCTTAGCGGACTGAGGCATCGGAAGTACGATACCTCCAGTCAATCCTATCCAACAACCTAGAGGGTTTTCAGATTGAAATGATTCAAGTTTACAACGTCTCAATGAGCTATAAGAAGGACATTGAAGTCCTTCACGAAATCAATTTTCACGTCAAAAAAGGAGAGTTTGTTTTTCTTGTTGGCACCAGTGGGGCAGGAAAAACAACGATTCTCCGACTCTTGTATCGGGAGCTTGTCCCCACCTCAGGACAAATTATCCTTGCGGGGAAAAACCTGTCCCAAATTTCTAGATCGCAAATACCCTATCTGCGCCGCAGAATGGGTGTCATCTTTCAGGATTTCAAGCTGCTGCCGAATAAAACAGTTCAAGAAAACATTGCGCTTGCCATGAAAGTGACGGGCACTAAGCGACCCCATATTCGTCAGCAGGTCGATCGGCTCCTCCATCAGATGAGCTTGGTTCATCGAAAAGATGCGCTACCAGAGGATATTTCGGGCGGTGAACAACAACGTGTCGCTATCGCGAGGGCGATGGCAAACGACCCAGTGGTTCTACTCGCTGACGAACCGACAGGGAATTTGGACCCTAAACTGTCGCTCGAAATTATGCACCTCTTCGAAAACTTCAACTTCCGCGGGACAACGGTAATGGTTGCAACGCATGATCTCTCACTTGTCCAGCAACTCGGAAAGCGTGTAATACGCATTGAAGATGGGAAAAATGTTGAAGATTGATGGCGCGTAAAAGGTACAGCACGTCCCGGATTGGGTAGGTCTCTCGAACTGTTGCCCAAGGTACCGCTGCCAGCTGCGCTAAAGGCGGCTAAGCCACAAGCCAAGAGCGCGTCCGCAGAGATCAAATTACATGACGTTGAAGTTCTTCAGTCCAACAGAAACTGAGATTCTGACAGTCCTGATCGAACACATGGTGGGATTAGATGTCCTTTATGCGTCGAAACAACCCCATGGTCGTGAGGTGTCAACACCAGATGACTCCCCCACAGTGACGTGCATCGACGCCTTCGTTGCCGGACTACCATTAAACTTGCAAGCGCAACTCCGCCGAGGGCTTCGCCTATTTCAATGGTGTCCGATTTTGTTTATCGGAAAGCCACGTCCCTTCACCCAGCTCTCACCACATGATGCAGAAACCTATATTCGATCGTGGGCAGAAAGCCGTTTCGGGCTGCGACGACGTCTCTTTCGAGGCTTGCGGGATGTAACGTTTCTTGGCTATTACAACCAATCGGCTGCTGGCATCTACCAAACCTCTGCGGACAAACCGGAGGGAAGATGACCATCCAGGGGCATGACGTGAGGCAGGATCTCCGTGAAACGGTTGATGTCTGTGTGATTGGATCGGGAGCGGGGGGCGCTGTGGCTGCCAAGGAGCTCGCTCAAGCTGGGCTATCGGTAGTTGTGCTGGAGGCGGGAGCAGATCACAATCCAACAACATTCAGTCCACATACGCCGGAGATGCTGCTGCGCCTGTTTTGGGATGGAGGCATGCGAACCACTCACGACGGTTCGGTACTCATCTCCCAAGGACGAGGTGTAGGCGGCTCTACCGTCCATAATCTGTGCTATGCGGTGCGTACCCCGGATGCAATTTTGGAAAGATGGGAAACCGAGTTTGGAATTCAGGAGTTGTCACCGATAGATCTCAGTCCCTCTCTCGACCGGGTGGAAGCAACCTTAGCGGTGAAGCAAATTCGGGAAGCGCAGGTTAACAAGCTTAACCGAATTATTCGCCAAGGCTGCCAAGCAATGGGCTGGCGGGGGATTATCCAACGACATAATCGTGGTCCCTGTCCAGATTGTTCAGCGGGTTGTCTGTTTGGCTGTCCCACTTCTCAACCGGAAATTGGGAAACAGAGCATGGCAGTGACCTATATGCCTCAAGCACTAGAAGCAGGGGCACGTCTTTACACCGATTGCCTCGCCGAGACTATTGACGTGGAAAACGGTTGTGTGGTTGGAGTCACCGCTCGGCTTCTGTCTAGCAAAATAAGGCTACCTAGGCAGGCTGATACGAAAACTGAGTACCCTAACAATTCAGGGAACAATCGTAGGCGTGAAGTTTACCGACTCACCGTTCGCAGCAAAGCGGTGATTCTAGCAGCGGGAGCAATCAACTCCCCTCAACTTTGGTTGAACAGCCGCCTTCCCGATCCGGGGAAGCAAGCAGGACGTAACTTGCATCTCCACCCCGCTGTCTTTGTAGGCGGTATTTTCGATGAGGAAGTTGATGCCTATCAAGGTATTCCCCAAAGTTTTTACGTCGACCATTTTCTGGATCTGGCGCGTAATCCTGACAGTGGCTAC
This sequence comes from Candidatus Poribacteria bacterium, assembly GCA_047517405.1. Classification (GTDB taxonomy): domain Bacteria; phylum Poribacteria; class WGA-4E; order WGA-4E; family PCPOR2b; genus PCPOR2b. The sequence continues at coordinate 5,180 of JAKZSX010000451.1, forward strand.
CTGCTCATGCCGGCCTTCGGACCTATGGCATTGGTTGCAGTCAGTATGCCCTCCTTCGGGCGAGAGCACAGGGACTTAATGCGCTCTTACCGCGGTATTGCTGCACTGCTTGTGCTGCTCCATGACCGCTCTTCAGGGCGGGTGACGGTAAATCGACAGGGAGGACCAGTGATTCGCTACCGCCTCGGTCGCGCTGACCGAGCGTCATTAATCGAAGGATTGATACATGGTGCCCAACTCCTTTTCGCCGCCGGGGCAAGGGAAGTTACACTACCCTATACGCGACGAATCGTTATTAAACAAGAGAATGACCTTGAAGTAATTCGTCAACGCGGCATCGTCGAGAACGATATTCTGATTGCCTCTAGCCATCCCCAAGGAACGCTACGGATGGGTAGTGATCCGCGTAGAACCGTCGTGGATTCCTATGGAGAGGCACACGCTGTCAAAGGATTGTTCGTGGTTGATGCGAGCCTGTTTCCGAACTCAATCGGCATTCCGCCAATGTTGACAATTGCCGCCATGGCAGACCGTATTGCCGGACGACTAGCTGCAAATTGGCAGCCTTAATTATGTTCCAATCAATCGCCCCACCAATCATATTTCAGAAATATCCATACCGCAGCAAACACATCGCTTGGCTCCTGTTTGAAACTACTTACACCGGAAAGGCACTGGCAGCTGAACTTATCCACTACGTTCAAGCACATCGGTGTGAAAAGCAACCGATTCTGTTTTGCAATATGTATGGATGAGCATAGCTCTATGTTCAATAACTAGGAGGTAGTAATGGAGAAGTTAAAAGTTGGAATTATTGGGTTGGGTGGAATCGCCCGCTCCCACTGTGATGCGATTTCGACACTAGACAACGTAGAGGTTGTGGCGGCTGCTGATCTCTTTGAGGAAAAACGTCGCGAGTACATGGAGAAATATAATATCTCAAGGGGGTATGAGACGCACACGCAACTGTTGCAGGACAACGAAGTTGACGCGGTAGCAGTTGTTCTCGGCCACCAACTCCATCATCGACTCACTGTGGATGCTTGCAACGCTGGTAAACATGTTTTGGTAGAGAAGCCAATGGCGATCAACCTGCAGCAGTGTGACGATATGATAGCGGCTGCGGCTGCTAACAATGTCAAGCTGATGGTCGGTTATAGCCAGCACTATTACGGTACAAGTGTAAAGGCGAAGGAGATCCTCGATTCGGGCGACCTGGGACCCCTAATAACAGCAGTATGCTACATGTCCAAGAATTGGGGATATTCGGGACGTCGTCCTCAGTACCGCAGTCGCTACCATGGCGGTGGTATGTGGTTGACCAATGGCGTTCATGTGGTAGACCGTCTCACATGGGTGATGGCGTCACAAGCAGCGTCGGTATCCGCATCTATCGGTGCACGGGCGCATTACCAAGCAGGCGATGACTCTGCCACCGCCTTTATTCGATACAAGAACGGACTTGCCGGCGTCGCGGTGGCGATTGGATACGCCGATGGCGCGCCAGATTTTAGTTGTCAAGTGATTTGTGCTAATGGCACACTACGGTTCAGCCAGCACGGTGAAAAGTATGTCAGGGTAGGCAAGGGGGACAAGTGGGAAGATGTGCCATTCGACGATCCGCCGGCTGAAATGCACAACGAATGGAAGTCGTTTGCCGAAGCAATTGAAAAGAATATCGAGCCACCGACACACGGGGAATGGGGTCGCCACATTATGGAAATCCTGTTTGCTGCCGAGCAATCTGCGATCGCCGGCAGAGAAGTGGTGCTAGATAGCGGCCTCGGTTGGGTAAATCAGACCTCTGGCTCTCCTATCACTATCGACCACGGCTGGGTTTAAGCGCATCGTGATAAGAAGACATAAACAAATCCGAATTGCTGACGAAAGAAGTGAGGACATAAATGTCCAACTCGATTTTGCAGGAAGCATCAGCGCACAACAATGTGGATAAAAATGTCGTTCTGCTGTCAGAGCATGGCTGCGGCCGTGCTACCGCATACGCCGATGCCAACAAAATTATCACCCTTCAGGACAAAACGCACGTGGCATGGCTCGACTCGATTACCGAAGGCTTTCGTGTGCGCATCCGGACGCTGGACCGAAAAACGAACCAATGGTCTCCCACATATACTGTTGGAGAAGCGTATGATAACCACGGCGGCCCTGCGCTGACGGTAGACAGTTTGGGATATCTTCACATCGTTTATTACCCGCACCACCATCCCTTCCGATACCGACGTTCGGTACGCCCAAACGATGCGTCCGAATGGGGGGACGAAGTCCAGTTCGGCGAGCGATGTACTTATCCCACGATGGTCTGTGGTTCGGATGATACCCTCTATCTGACGGGCAGAGAAAATCGAGGGGATCAACCGTGGTATGTGAACCTTTACATCAAACCGCCCAATGCACCTTGGGGTGAACCTATCCCCCTTTTCCAAGACGATAAGGGGGGTTATGTGCGCTTTCAGCAAGCGTTGCTATGGGGACAAGACCATCGGACGTTGCATCTGACCCTCTGGATTTTTGATGAGAATCGGGCATATACTGTTGGTTATCTCCGTAGTCCTGACAGTGGTAGAACATGGGAACGGGCTGATGGGACACCGGTTTTACTTCCCGCCACACGCGAGACAGTCACGCTCATTGACACCAAACATAGGGATTTGCGTTTCGGCTCCATCGCCGTTGATGGGGAGAGCACTCCCTATGTCCTCTACAGTACCTGTCCTTCCTTTGCCTTACCGTCCCAAGCGTGGGTTGTATGG
>JAKZSX010000452.1:0-3839 GCA_047517405.1 Candidatus Poribacteria bacterium
TGCAATATCTCTAATCGATCCGCGGCACCCTCTTCATCCGCTTGGTTGGCAATCAACAGGACTGTTTTCGTGAAATTCGCGGTAAACTCTTCAGCCGTGTCATCCAACGGGTCCTTGATCCCCGCGATTTGAATCTTTGCTTCAACTAATTTCGATTCAACGATTTCAACCTGATCCAGGATTTCATCGCTGGCAAGGCTGACGATGAGCAGGACGAGATCGGCATTTCTGACGAGGTCGAATACCCACGGCTGTACGAAGTCCTGTGTGATCGGCGGTGTATCAACCAATTGAAATTGGATGTTCTCATAAGCTAACATCCCGACGCTAGGTTCCTGAGTGGTATACGGCGTTGGCGAAACAGCAGGTTTCGCCTTCGTAAAGCTGGCGATAATTTGCGACTTGCCGACGTTAGGGGTGCCAATTAGTACAAGTTGACCCGCGCCCTGTTTAGGGACATGGTAGCTATGTCCTTTCTTCGCCTGTTTCTTCCCAGCAGCTTTCCTCAACTTTGAAATCCGAGACCGAAGATCCGCGCGAACCTTTTCGGTGCCCTTATGCTTCGGTGCGATTCGCGTCATCTCCTCCAATAGTTGGAGTCGTTCTTCATCAGTCCGTGCCGCTTCAAGGTCATGCTTCAGTTTGTAGTATTCGGGAGGGAGATTTGCTGGCATGGTCACCTCCGTAGGTGTCGAAAATTGTAGATTTTGGAATGATCTCTTTTACTTTTTTCTCAGTGTTCCCATGTCCCACAGCCACAAGAGATTATAAGTGATAGAAAAACGAAGATCAAGCAAAAAATTCAACGCGTCAACACAAGCAGCAGCAATGAGAAAATTGCCCCTTTCCCTTTACAGAGAGGCGGTGAAATGCTATACTACTAATAGCTTTGCTATGGGTGATGCTCACCGATATAATTTAATAGAATAGAAGATAGGAGCACTTCATGAAATTTCTAATTTATCCCGCACTTAATGAAAACGAACTACGCGAAATCCAATCCGTTTCAAATAAGGTTGAAATTCAGAACGCTGAAAACGAAGCACAAGCCCTTGAAATCATTGGCGAAATCGATGGCATGTACGGTCGAATCACCCCAGAACTGTTAGCACGGGCGAAAAAACTGCGTTGGATCCAAACTCCGATGGCGGGTCTCGAACACTATATGTTCCCTACACTGGCAGAGAGTGACGTAACATTGTCTAACATGCAGGGAATCTACAGTGATAACATCGCAGACCATGTGATGGGGTATATCTTGATGTTCTCCCGCGGTTTTCATATCTTTCTACGTCGGCAACTTGAGCGAAACTGGGCAAAGGAAGCCCCTGTCCTCCATCTTGCGGACACAACGCTTGGAGTCATCGGGCTTGGCGGAATTGGGACAGCGGTGGCAAAACGTGGCGCAGCATCCGAGATGCGCGTCATCGCAACGAATGCAGTAGAAATTGAAAAACCCGATTTCGTTGACGTGCTGTGGGGTATAGACCGGCTAGACGACCTCCTAGCGGAATCTGATTTCGTCGTCAGTTGCGTCCCCCATACTCCCGAAACCTTTAAGCTAATTAACACCGATCAACTCAAACGGATGAAAAAAACGGGGTATCTCATCAACATCTCACGGGGGGTTGTCGTAGACCTTGCAGCTTTGACCGCTGCGCTAGAAGCGGGTGAAATCGCCGGCGCTGGACTCGATGTATTTGAAACAGAGCCCCTCCCTGCCGACCATCCGCTTTGGGGAATGGAGAATGTCATTATTACGCCGCATACTGCGGGAGTGGGACCCTATACAGCAGAACGGCGTATCGAAGTTTTAAAGGCAAATCTTCGCCGATTCGTCGCTGGTGAACCGCTGCGAAATGTAGTGAATAAGAGTCGTTGGTGTTGAGATCTAACCACTCTCAGCTTGGGAGGATATATCCATGGAAACTAAAAACAAGGAGAATGGAGCTATATTCAAGAGCAAACCGATCCATCTGCGGGAGACACAAGCGGTGAGTCCGCATTTTTCACGTCGAGCATTTCTCAAGGGCGCAACAGGAATTGCAGCGTCAGCCCTCGCTGTGGATCAGCTGGCTGGCTGGTGTGAAGCGTTTCCTTTTAGAGAATACATCCCATACGACCCCTCGCGAGACGCACATTATGGACATCAGTTCGGCTGGCTTGAACACCACCACCCGTCGCCCGACTCGATTAGCGAAAAATTTGTCTTTGTCCGACTCAAATATCCGGGCGGAGATTGGTTCACAAACGCGGTGAATTACTACCGTTGGCCCTCGGATACAAAGTTTGCAGAGGTGCTAGCAAGATATACATCAATTGACGTTGAACTCCACGATAACCCCCAATACGTCTCAATTGAAGAGGACGACATAGATCATCTCTGCAGCTATCCTTTCATTTTTATGACGGGGCATATCGGCGTCCGCTTTTCGGAGGAGGATATCCGAAAATTACGGGAATATCTGGAGCGCGGAGGTTTTCTCCACGTTGAAGATTGTGATATCCGCGTTGACCGGATGCGCCCTGCTGTGTATCGCTTGATGCAACGCGTTTTTCCAGGAAAAAAGTTTGAGCGGCTTGATATAAACCATCCAATCTATCACACCCTTTACAATCATAATGAATATCTCGGCGGTGACAAACTGGTCACGCCCGGGGCGGATTCCGACGAGGCAATCATGATTGATGAGCGGATCGCTGTCTACTTTTGTCCAAGCGATTTGAATTGTGCATGGGAGGGAAGGGTGTGCGAACCGGGCGGCGAGGAACAGCGACGATGGGCATTTGAGCAAGGAATGAATGTTGTAACATACGCTCTCACTCATTAAAGGACTAACTATGAAAACATTCGATAAATCTAGGAAACGCCTCGCTGACTTTGCGAAATATCTACCCGGCGGAGTCAACAGCAACTTCCGGATGGGCATTTCCCCAACGCCACTTGTCTTTGAACGGGCGGAGGGACCCTACCTCTACGATGTCGATGGCAACCGGCTAATCGACTACTATCTCGGGATGGGACCGATGCTCCTAGGGCATAATCCCGAACAGGTTCTTAAAGCGGTGGCGGAGCAGCTCAAATATGGGATTCTATACGCCGGTCAGAGCGAAATCGAGTTTGAGGCGGCACAGCTGCTCTGTGAAATAGTGCCCTGTGCGGAGATGGTTCGCTTCAACTGCGCCGGAAGTGAAGTGGTGCAGGCAGCACTGCGGTTGGCTCGCGCTGCCACCGGGCGTTCCATTATCGTCAAGTTTGAAGGGCACTACCACGGTTGGCTCGACAATGTGCTTTGGAGCATCGCCCCCACACCGGATCAGTTCGGTCCCGAAGCCTCACCGACACCAATTCCTGCGAGTGCCGGACAGGATTTACCCGCCGGTCAACACACCGAAGTGCTTCCTTGGAATAATCTTCCTATATTAGAGGCCCGTTTGGCATGTGGCGATGTGGCAGCGGTGATTATGGAACCGGCGATGTGCAACACCAGCGCGATCGCACCCGCACAAGGCTATCTGGAAGGGGTGCGCGAGGTATGCAGCGAAACAGGGACCGTTCTTATATTCGATGAAATTATCACCGGCTTCCGACTAGCTCCCGGTGGAGCACAGCAGCGTTTAGGCGTTACCCCGGACCTAGCGACCTTTGGTAAAGCCATCGCCAACGGTTTTCCGGTCTCAGCATTGGCGGGACGAGCACACCTAATGGAGCAAATGGCAACGGGCGGCGTCCTGCACGGCGGCAGTTACAACGCACTACCGGCAGCGATGGCGGCTGTCGTTGCAACGTTAAACGAGTTGAAAAAACCAGAGACCTTTAGCGGCTTAGAACAACAGGG
>JAKZSX010000453.1:0-5902 GCA_047517405.1 Candidatus Poribacteria bacterium
ATACGTGGCCTGGATTCTACCATACTGCTCATGATACAGTAGATAAAGTCGATCTTCTCAAAGTGAAGGAGGCTGCATTTCTATGCGCTCGTTTGGCTTGGAGAATCGCCAACGATGATAATTGGTCTTTCAAACAGATGAGCGAAAAAGAGCTATCGGAACAGAAAACAACACAGGATGTAAGCGAAGTCCAACGGATTGAAGAAGCTGTTGAGAAGTTCCGACAACACAGCCAACAGTAAACAGTTACAAGGCTAGAGAAGGCGTGTTCCATGTTCGATAATTTCACAAAAACCCGAATCAAAGTCAATGGTGTTTCTATCAACCTGGTGCACGGCGGGGCAGGACCGCCTCTGTTGTTGCTGCACGGCTATCCCCAAACCCATGTTGAGTGGCACAAGATTGCCCCCAAACTCGCCGACCATTACACCGTCGTTGCCCCGGATCTGCGTGGCTACGGTGACAGCGAAAAGCCACCTGCGCCGGAGGGGGACTTGAGTATCTATTGCAAACGCACGACCGCACAGGACCAAGTTGAGGTGATGGAGAAACTCGGCTTTGAATCGTTTCATGTTGTGGGCCACGATCGCGGAGCCCGTGTTGGGCATCGGATGACACTTGACCATCCGGATCGAGTGAGAACCTTCACTTCGCTTGACGTTGTGCCTTCGCAAGCTGCTTTTGACCACATGGACAGCCAGCTTTCCTTTGCTTGGTTCCATTGGCATCTAATGCGTCAACCATCGCCGCTGCCGGAGACCCTAATCGGTAACAGTGCCCAAGTCTATCTGGACTTCCTCCTTGAGCAATGGACTGCAATTGACGGCTCAATTACAGACGAGGCGTACGCGGAATATCTCCGTTGTTTTAATAACCCCGAAACCATCCGCGCCACCTGCTTGGACTATCGAGGCATAGAGATTGACCTAATGCACGACGAAGCTGACCGCGGTCGCAAGCTCACTTGTCCGGTGTTACTGCTTTGGGGTAGTAACATGGTGAAGCGTCCGGGTTGGCAGACCGGTGCAAGCCTTGATATGCTTACTGTCTGGCGGGATCGGGCTGTTGATGTGCGTGGAAAAGCCCTTGACTGCGGTCATTTTTTGCCCGAAGAACTACCGGAAGAAATGACGGTTGAACTGTTAGCGTTTCTCGCTACTTACTAAAATCCGATCCGAATTTAAATTGACAATAGTATCTTCCAATCCCACATCCCCCGTAAATCCGCCCACCGCACTGGTGCGATTAGATCGCTTGAGCAAATCCTACAACGAAGCAGGTCAAAATCGCGTCGTGTTGAACCAACTGAGCCAAGAATTTTATGAGGGCGAGTTTGTTTGCTTATTGGGGAAGTCTGGTAGTGGAAAGAGTACATTGCTCAATCTGATCTCCGGCATCGATGCCCCAAGCAGCGGTCATGTGTTTATTCGGGAAGGTGAGCAAGAAATTGACCTGACTCGCCTAAACGAACATCAGCGGACCCTCTTTCGTCGCCGGTATATTGGGATTATCTTCCAGTTTTTCAATCTCATTCCAACTTTAACGGTATTAGAGAATGTAATCCTGCCACTCGAGCTCACACACCGCTCTGAATCCCGAAGGGACGCACGCACTCGAGCGGGTACGCTCCTTGAGCAAGTTGGGCTTGGTGATCGGTTCAACACCTATTCAGATAAGCTGAGCGGAGGTGAACAACAGCGCGTTGCTATTGCCCGTGCCCTTGTTCATAACCCCCTGATGCTACTCGCTGATGAACCGACCGGTAATTTGGACACAGAAATCGGTGAAACCGTTCTGTCGCTGTTGTTGAAAATGCTTCAGGGCACGGGCAAAATGCTGTTGATGGCGACTCACGCGCCGGAGATCGCCCGCCGTGCGGATCGGGTGCTGCATATCACCGATGGGGCACTGGTCAGCTATACCAAGACGTGATGCATGAAACGTGAAGACGATTTGTTCAGCGGGGGCACCACCCTCGCGGTTTCTTTGCACGATTTCTTAACATGAGCCCCCTAGATAGAATTCTGAAATCCTAATGCAATTATCAATTACTCTCGCGTGGCGTCATGCGTGGCGTCGCCCCACCCAAAGCATGTTCTTCATCATCGGGGTGGGGTTGGGCGTTGCGATGATTGTCGCAATAGATCTCGCTACCGGTGCCGCCAATCGCGCCTTCGCGCTCAGCACAGAAGCCGTGACAGGCAAAGCCACTCACCAGATTGTTGGCGGTCCCAGTGGGCTGGATGAGGATATTTATGTTGCGTTGCGGCAGCAGCTAGGCTATCGGCTCAGTGCACCAATTGTGGAAGGCTATGTTATTGCGGAAGAGCTTGATATGCAGCCGATGCGTCTGTTGGGTGTGGATAGTTTTGCTGAATCCCCCTTTCGGAATTATCTGAGTGACGATAACACAGGCTTCGCAGATACCAACGGATTCACGGCGTTTATGGTTCAGCCGAATACCGTCTTGCTTAGTGCGGCTCTTGCCAATCAGTATAATCTCAACGTGGGCGATTTCATCCACATACAGGCGGGGACCCACCGCTATTCTCTGGAGATTGTATCTGTGCTGAAGTCAGACAACAAAGACGAGCAGCGAGGGCTTGATGGACTGCTGATTAGTGACATCGGAACCGCCCAAGAGGTACTGGGTAAAATAGGCACCCTCGATCGAATTGATTTGATTATTCCTGAAAATGCACGGGAAACATCCACTCTGAAACGCATCACTACCATCCTGCCCCCCGGTGCACGGATTGAAAAACCGACAGACTCAACAGTGGAAGAGATGACCGCTGCGTTCCGATTGAACTTGACAGCGTTCAGCATGCTCGCGTTGTTAGTTGGGATGTTCCTAATTTATAACACAGTTGTCTTTAGCGTGGTACAACGGCGGCCGGTTCTGGGCAGCCTGCGTGCGTTGGGGGTGACACGGGGGGAAATTTTCTCGATAATTCTGGTCGAAGCGGGGTTGCTAGGCGTCATCGGTACAGCCCTTGGACTTGGATTAGGTTATCTGTTAGGGCGTGGTGCGGTACAAATGGTTACGACTAGCATCAACGATCTCTTTTTTGTTGTCACTGTGCGCAGGATTGACTTTCCACCTTTGACAATACTTAAAGGAACTGTCAGCGGAATCGCCGCAGCGTTGACCACCGCCACACTCCCGGCTTATGAGGCAACCAATGTACGACCTGCCTCTGCGCTCCAACGCAGCAATATTGAAGAGCGGACGCGCACCGCGCTAAATTGGGTGAGTGGGGTTGGCGTAGGGATGCTGCTGTTAGGCGTCACACTTCTGATTCCTGAATGGCACCTTAGTATTACGTTTGTCGGCATCTTTGCCATTATCATCGGTATCAGCCTGCTTACGCCCGTTCTGACTTTAGGGTTCATGCGTGTTCTATCAGGATTGACCAGATTTTCAGGAAAATCTTTTAGTCCTTTAATTCGGCTTGCGATTCGCGACATTACGCGCTCGTTGAGTCGCACCTCCATCGCCATCGCTGCGTTGATGGTTGCAGTAAGTGTGATTGTTGGTGTTGGTTTGATGATTAGCAGTTTCCGCTTGACCGTTGAACGGTGGTTGACAGATCTCTTGCAGGCGGATATCTTTGTGTCGGCACCAAGTCTCATCTCTGATCAGGCGACATTTTCCCTTCCACAGGGAGTGGTAGAGCAGTTGGCGACATTTCCCGGCGTCGCCCAGATTGCAACGAGCCGGCTAGTAGATGTCAGTGCCGGCGACTTGGGGGTTATCCAATTGTTGGCTGTTAGTATGGACATTGCCGGTGAAAAGCGTCACTATAAGGCAGCAGTGGGGAACCCCGCTACGACATGGGAGGCGTTGGAAGCAGGCGGACTTATTATCAACGAGCCGCTGTCGAATAGATTCAAACTTGGGGTTGGCGATGAAATAGTACTGCTCACAGATCGGGGTGAGCAGCGATTTCCAATTGTGGCTGTCGCTTATGATTTCGATGTGCAACCTGGTGCACTTATAGGTGATGGTGTCTACCGCACATTTTGGGACGATGCCGATCTGTCTTCTGTCGCGCTGTTTGTAGAGACGGATGTCGATGTGAATGCCAAGATCAACGAATTGAGAGCAGTGTTTGCGGGTGAGGCTGAATTGATGATTCGCTCTAGCCGGGGTCTTCGGGAACACTCTCTCGCCATTTTCGATCGTAGTTTTAGCATAACGGTCGCACTACAGATGCTCGCCACACTCGTTGCTTTCATCGGCATACTGAGCGCACTGATGAGCCTGCAACTGGAGCGTCGTCGAGAAATAGGGACGTTGCGCGCTGTCGGCATGACACGCCGGCAGTTGTGGAAGCTAACATTGGTGGAAACGGGATTAATGGGAACGACCGCGGGCATCATTGCCATGCCAACCGGCTTTGTCCTTGCTATGATTCTCATCTATATTATCAATCTCCGCTCTTTCGGCTGGACGCTGCAGATGCACCTACAACCCGTTTATTTCCTGCAAGCCCTCATGGTTGCGCTGGTTGCAGCACTGCTAGCAGGAGTTTACCCGGCATGGCGCGTGGGGGGGATGCAGCCGGCAGATGCGTTGAGGGAGGAGTAGTATATCAATCTATCTATGTACGATTCTAATATTATCAATGTTCTTCACCCATCCGACTGGATCACAATCATTTATCTCGCAATCACCGGTGTGCTAGCCTGCATTTTTCACAAAAACTTGCGATGGTGGGGTATTTATGTAGTGGCTCATGCGGGTGTTATATGCGGTTTGCTTGGGTTGGCTTTCATCCCCGAAGGTTCTTTGTGGCTACCATTGCAAGTATTGCGCGATTGGTATCCGATTGCGACAATTTTGATCTTCTACTTGGAGATACCGCCACTGGCACAAATGGTGCTGCGAAGGTATCTTGATGACAAAATTATGGAATTTGAGGGACGATTATTCAACGGGCAGCCGAGCCTTTATCTGAGTGAACGTTTCCCGTCGAGGTGGCTGTCGGCGTTTTTACATCTGTGCTATTTCAGCTATTACCCCATTGTTGTCGCGCTTGCCGGAGTGCTTTACTTCCAAGGTAGGCATGAATCGTTTCACGAAGTAGTTTTTGCGGAGGTACTGACCTTCAATTTATGTCTCATCTGGTATATCTTGATGCCGGTCCTGGGGCCGTATTACAAATTTGAAAAAATTAGGGGACCTCTCGCGGACGGATTTTTTTTCAAACTGGTACACGCAATCCTTTCCAGTGCAGCATCTAAAGGCACAGCGTTTCCAAGTTCTCACTGTGCGATTGCTGTGATTGTAGTCCTCTATGCTGCTCGTTATCATCCGATTGCTTTTACAGTCCTATGTCCATTTGGCGTGGGGTTGGTCGTTGGGACGGTCTACGGACGGATGCATTACACAGTTGACACCATTGTTGGAACGGTCTTGGCAGTAATTATTTTTGGGGTTGCGCCGCATCTCTATCGCTGGCTGTTATAGCTTTCAGGCACGAGGTGTGAAACATGAAACGTGAAAGATGGGACTGTTCTAGCTTCAAGCGTAGCGGTAGTCATAGCGTGCCTCCGAATATAGTGATAGCACAAAAAGGACTTGCTTTCCAAACTAAATTGGTGTATGCTATGAAAAATTCACAGTCCAGATTTATCCATCATTTCAATTTTCACAGGTAGGAAAAAGCATGAGACTTATACAATTTTATCAACCGGGTCAAGGCAAGCGTGTCGGCGTTGTGACACGAAGCGATGTTGTCACGGATATTACCAGCGATGGGAATCGCGGCTTGCTTAGCCGATCCATTGAACCGGACGATATTGTGATTGATGTCACTAGCGATGAATCACCAGGGGTATTGGAATTAATCGAGCTCTCCTACAAAGAGGGGGTGAGCATGGGGATTCTGCTTGC
>JAKZSX010000454.1:0-8749 GCA_047517405.1 Candidatus Poribacteria bacterium
CCCACATTGAGCGCGAGTTTCGGATGTAGCTGCCACTCGTCTTGAAGAAACGCCTTGATTTCGCTGCCGCTGTCCTCAAGGTCTGCGAGGACTCGTGTGTACTGGTCTATTCCGGGCTGCCGCTCTTGGACATCGTAATCGTATTGGGCTGCCGTCAAACGCCATTCGATTCCGCTGCGAAACAGATGTTTATCCAAAAAACCGGCTGTGAATTCCGCTTTGGTGCCGAAGAAACGGGACGCACGGACATCAAAATCCGCTGCCCCGGTCTGACGATCATGCGCTGCGCTCCCCCCAAAGACAAACACATCAGACCAGTTCGCCGTGCCAAAGCGATGCCGCCACCGCGTCCAAACGGTTAAGTTATCATAGCGCGAATCTAAATTATTTTCGACGTCCTTTTGCCGAATCCGATTCTTGTCCCATCCATAAAGCGAATTAAGCGTGAGCGTATCCGTTTGTGTCGGCGCGTAGGTTAGTTTACCATAGACATCCGCATATTGTGGCTTGTAGTCCTCGTCGAGATCAATCAGTGCAAGGATCAGGTCAACGTAACCCCGGCGTGCTGACAGGCGCCATGACCCTTTTTCTGATAAGGGGCCCTCCACCGTCGCGGTTGTATTAATAAGGTCAAGCCCGAAATTCGCGGCAACTTTCTCAATGTCCTCCTCTTTCGTTGTGATGTCAAATACACCGGACATTTTATCCCCGTACTCCGCCGGGAAGCCACCCATCAACAATTCGACGCGCTGGATTAAATCAAGTCCAACTAGTGAAACAGCGCCGCCAAAGTCTTGTAGGTGGTATGGATTGAAGAGTTCCATCCCGTCTAATCTCACTAAAACGCCGTCCTTTTCGCCGCCGCGCACACTGAATCGTGCGCTGTAATCGCTTGCAACGACCCCCGGAAAGATATGTGCAGCCCGCATCGCATCATTACCAACTAACGGAAACCTCTCAATTCGGTGCTTTGAGAGTGATAACTTTGAAGGTGTTCCATCATCAATCGCGAACCGACCGGGTGTCACCACAATTTCGTCGAGTTGCACAGGTTTTGTGTCATCTTGCGCTGAAACGTCAAGGCAACTTGCAATTCCAAAAGATAGAAGATATAGACAGATTGCGTAGACAGATTTGCCCATGAATTTGCTCCTCACAATGTTTAAATTGAAAGTTAGGAGGTCATCTCATGCCGAAGAGGATTATCAGATGAATTCATAAACTGCGCGGGATGGTCTTGGCCAAGCTGTTGACGGGGGAATCATACACTTAGTCAAAATAAAAATAGGCGACCCCGATCAAGTACTGGAGTCGCCCTTTATCTATCTCGACATCTACCCTCAACGCATGCTTCCCGAATGTTCATGATAGCAGCGCAAATATCCTACCTTTGTAAATTATTCACCTAACATCTTGTCACACCGCCATGACGTTCCGATATGGTGCTAGATCGATGCCGGGGTAGGCGTGGGCGAGGCGTTCGAGTGACTCCTCGGTGTAATAGGGATCGCCCGGATTGGGCCAACCGAGCAGGTGGCGAGCGCGGGGTGTGGTATTGGCGACGAAGGTCACAAATTCAGGTGTTGTCCAGCCGGGAACAGGACGTGTGGTGTGGCACCAGTCGGCGTTGTCCGCACGATGGAAGTGAAAGCCCATCCACCCGCGTTGCCTCTGTTTGTTGGCAAACGGTTGGGCGGCGTGAATCAGATAGCTTGAACGGAAAGCAACGCTGCCGGCTTTGGCAGTGACCGGCGTGGGTTCAGCCAACCCCTCACACTCCCGGAGGTCCGCCAAACCCATTCCACCTGCGCGTCCCCCGTGACGACTGTATATCGACGCTAGCTGTTTGTGCGAACCGCGACAAACCAGCATGGGCGCGCCATCTTCATCAATATCGTGAAGGATAATCCCAGAAAGCACGTAGTGGTACCGTTCCCAATCGGGATGTGGTGGCAGTTGTGAATTGGTGCCGTTGTCAATATGATAGCCTTCCCATGGGTTCTCACTGTACCGCGTATCGGTCAACCCCTCTCGGAAGAAAATTTGCCCATAACCGAGCCGTATCTCGTCAGTTCCCAATAACTGACAGGCGCAGTCAACATAATCGTCATTTTCCAGCAGCTTATCAACCGCCGGCAAGCCGGTGGAAAAATGGACAGCACCCCCCATTGGACCCGCCAATAGTTGCATGGGTGGTGTCTGTTCGTGAAGTTGTTGAATCTCTGTTGGATTTTCTTCCCATTTTGCCCGGTATTCAGTATAGGTCAGTCCCCCATAGGCATTGCGCTCCACTGCCTCTAACGCTGGAGCAAAACTCTCCGGGGGAAATACGTTGGGCACCACTATACTGCCATTGCGCTTCCAAGCTGCTAGTTGCTCATCGGTTAATTGCATCGTGTCCTCCTCGTATTTTGTGCTTCGCGTACGAATTAACCAGTCCTTGCTGCCTCGCATCCAATATCAAGGACGATAGACAATCTGAAAAACCTTAATGTCATTAGCGGCGATATCGCTCACGAAAACGTAGTCGTTTTTGAAAATCGCGATGCCGGCCGGTTCAACAAGTGCTTCGTCACCAAATGCTATCACAGCCTCCCCGTCCTTTGTGAAGACTTGAACCCGCTGATTCTCCCGATCAGTTACATAGAGATACCCCCAACGGTCAATATCGATGTGACGCGGTCCTCGAAACTGCCCCAGAGCCTCCCCCTCAATGCCCCATATCTGGACCAAGTTGCCGCTGAAGTCATATTTCTTGATCCGATGGTTGCCAGAATCGACGATGTATATGTTCCCGTGTGCGTCTGCGACAAGGTCTGTCGGGTCACGAAACTGTTGCCTCGCTCTACCAAAACTCCCTTGCATCAACATGCGAATACCATCTGTGTTAAACAGGACAAACCGGTGGTTTCCCGTATCAACGACACAAACCTCCCCATTTCGTCCAACGCTAACCCCGCCCGGCAGGTCAAACTCAATTTGAGTGTCTGCGCTCTCTTCCTCGTCGGCTTCCCCTAATCCGCTGCCCACCATAACGTAGAAGATTTGATCTACCAAGTTGCAGTATTGGATTCGGTGGTTATCTGTGTCAGCGACATAGAGAAGTTCAGTGCGCTGGAAATTGATAGCGACATCGGTCGGGTTATCGAATTCCCCCGTCCGCCAACCGCGCACCCCATATTCCGATACGAAGTTCCCTTCACTATCGACAACTTGGACACGGTTGTTTCCCGAATCTGCGACGTAGAGCAAGCCTTGATGGTCAAGGTCGAGCCCGGCTGGTTGCAGGAATTGTCCTGCTCCTTGACCTGAACGCCCTATCGTGCTGATGTAGTTCACACCGAGTATGGGTGGCACGGGCAGATCTTGGATGGAAGAAACAATCTGGGGTGGTGGGATTGCCTTTGTCAGAGAGGATTTCAGATTTGCTTCGATTTCCCCATCCACCGGCGGGTTAGGAGCAGCGCAACTTAAATAGAGCGGGAGGAGTAGTAGAAGACGGAGGAAAGGCCATTTGCTCATTTGCTTGAAAGGGGTGCATGCAGTCAGATGAAACTTTCGGACGGTTCATCTGACGTTTGAGATGGACGGCAAATCAATAGCTTAACCTCAAAACTGTGGGTTATCAGGTGGGATCCGTTCCGAAAGTTAGTGTCTAGCCACTTTTTGCGCATCCGCTTAGCCTTTTTGGAGCTCAAATTTAAACACGAACGTAGTTTCTGTGTCGGTAAATTCGCTGTGGACTTTGGGAACAATGATCCGTAAATTTGAAGATTCAAGACTGCGCTTATGAAAATATAGGAAGAACCGCACCCGGCGTCTCGGCATAATGGTTGTTTTTTCTATATCTTCGGTTGGCAGTGGCACAGGGTCACCCATGGAACGGAGTACGCGGTTTTCCCGAAAATCTTCTCGGAATTCAGGCGGCATCTTCGGCGTGAAGTTCTTTCCGAGATAAAATGTATGCTGAGATTTATGGATGGGCTTGTAGACCTTGCCCGATTGATCGAGCATCGAACAATCCTCCTGCCGCAAAGAGATCCAATGATTCGTGCTGTTGAAAACGATAATTCCAAAGGCGTCCACCGCTTTGACATCATTCAGGGGAACTGCCATTGCCGTGATGCCGTTTTTGACATATGCAATGGTCCCTGACCTCGGGAGGATGGTTGCCTCCGGATCGAAAACAGGAACAATACGGACAGTTTGAAACGCAGTTTGAAGTGTTGAACAACCTAGATTTGCGAAGAATATTATGGCAAGTAACTGTAGACTTAATAATATCTGTTTTTTCATTTTTCCTGTCTGAGACGTGAGGTGTGAAATGTAATGCTTCAAATATAAGAAGTTCATTTAGCAAAGAAAGTAAGTAGTTTGCCAAGCCTTGTCGGTAGGTCCTGACGCTGTACATAGCAATCTATGCTTACATCGACGTGTGTATAGCTAAGTGAGGACCTGGTTTGGGATGCCTCTCCACGCGATGAACGGGTTTGTCTATCCGGTACATTTCCAGATATACGGTTCTGTTCCGCTAGTACGAGATCTCCCAATGGAAACTGTGTTAAGAACCCCGTCTGACGGTCTTGATCGGTGAGAATTGTAATCTGTGGTAGATGGGCTTGAGACAAGTTATCCATTTCAATAATCAAGTATGTAATTTCAGCGGGCGATAGTTCGGGTTGTTCTGGTGGATTGGAGATTTTCTTAGCAAGCGCATCACTTGGATAGACAGTGATAAGGGGTAATTCTTTTTCTAATGCGGTGCGAATTGCGACCAATAGCGTTATGAAATGGACTCGCTGTGGAACGGCGTAGGGAGCAATAACAGCAAGCACGGCCGGGCAATTTGAAATTGTGCCCTCACCCGCGGCGATCAGCCATTGGGATTCATCTGGAAATTTGTTTTGATAAACGAGATCCGTCATTCCAATGGTATCTGATAGCTGCTTGTCGACTGAAGCCGGGTGGAGACTGAATATTGCCTCTGAATCGAATAAATGGCGAAGACGACTAGCAGCAGGCATTGGGGAATAGTAATCACAATTTGGACAAATATAGAAGTTACGTTCTAGTGCCTGCTTGAATACAAGCTCCCCACAGTTTGTACACTTATTCCACAAATCTCTATGCCTATCTTTGTACAGTGCCACAGTGCTTATATTCCCTCTTGTATAAGCTTGGCGAGCGATCACACGCATCACCAGTCGGGATAGGCGGTAAATCCCCGGATACGAATTCACTTGGGTGATTCACCATCCCATGATATTAAAAAAAGATATGCCGCGGATTTGTCAATCCGCGGCGAACAATATATCCCGTAAAGGCTGTTAGTTATTGGACTTGTAGAAGCTAGCGATAGCCTCGTCCTCGTCTTCATATCGATCGAAGATAGTGACCAGCTTCGCCATGACAATCAGACTCCTGATATTGCCACCGGGATGCAGTAGGGCAACGCGTCCATCTTTCTTTTGAACTGCCGTATAGGAAGCGACGATGATGCCAAGACCAGAGCTATCCACCATGCGTACATCCGCGAGGTTCAGCAAGATTTTAGCGTCTCCCTCTTCAGCAGCGTCAACCTGTTCATCAATAATCTGCTTGAGGGCTAAACTATCGGATCCTATAATTCTTCCCTCAATATCTAGGATTATGATACCTTCTTTTTTACGAATATCTACTGTCATTTGATGGCCTCCTTGAATTTGAAGTGGTGGCAACCCATGGGGCTGCTCTGTTTTTTAGAAACTAACCCAAGTTACACATACTCTCATTTCTGTTCAGCCAAGGGTCTATGCTTAACCATTTTAACTATTGTACCTGATTTTTCGTAAGTAACAGAATCCATGCACGCTTCCATCAGAAAAATACCTCTGCCACTACTTTTTAAGAGATTCGCCGGATCTAGCGGATCCGCAACTTCCTCGCGCTTGAACCCTTTCCCTTCATCTTGGATGACAACCGTGATCTTGTCAGGCTGGACGATGAACTCAAAATGGGCATGTTTATTCAAATCTTCTTGATTCCCATGTTTGATTGCATTCGTACCGGCTTCGATGACCGCCAAGTTTACTTGATCGCTTGTTTCCTCATCGAATTCCATCTCTTTGAGGATTTCGAGGATGATCGTGTCTAACAGGTAAACATGCTGCATTGAGCTTGGGAGGTCAAGACAAATGACTTGTTTGGTTGTCGATCTCACGCAGCGACTCCTTTTCGTCCTTCGCTTTTATAACGACAATGGTGACATCATCGTCCCGGTGATCAGTTCCGCTAAAGTCGAAGAGTGCTGTCTCGATGGTTTGACAAAACATTTCAGTGGGTTGGTCGCTGTTTGATTGAAGGAGTGCAGAGAGTCTTTCTTCACCGTAAAAGGTCTCATCGGACTTCCGCTCGGTTTCGGTGACCCCGTCCGTATAGAGAAGAATTTCATCACCTGGGACAAGGGAAATTGTCTCCGATTCAAAGACTGCATAGTCGAAGGTCCCCAATATCATCCCTCCCACCTCCAGTTCGTCTATCTCTGTTCCTCCATTTTTCAGATGCAGCGGGTAACAGTGGCCTGCACTTGAATAGGTGAACGTCATCGCTGCTGAATCTAAAATCCCGTATACCATTGTTGCGAACAGATCTGGATCTGTATCAATTGCTAGGAGGTCATTGATTCGCTTGAGAACAGCTGCGGGCGAAACTTCTTCACGGCAGATAAGTCGAAGAATTGTCCGAATCATGACCATCAGTAAAGCGGCAGGAATCCCTTTTCCGCGAACATCGGCGATTGCTATGCCTAACTGATTGTCCTCTAATGGAATGAAGTCGTAGAAATCACCGGATACTGTCATTGAACTTCGCAGGAGACCGGCGATCTCAAATCCGGGCAGATCCGGTGCTTTTTTGGGTATCAGATTCTGCTGTATCACCGCTGCGGTTTCGAGGTGTGCAGCGAGTTGTTCGACACCCTCTTCAGTGAACCAATCTCCCATCGTGCTGATGAGTGGATTGATATATTTTGTGGGACGGGTTCGTCCGAGTACGGCTTCGATTCGTGCCGTCAACTCATCGAGGTCGAAAGGTTTTGTGACGTAGTCATCTGCCCCTGCGTTCAATCCCTGAACCCGCTCGTGCGTCTGCGCTCGCGCCGTGAGCATGATGACAGGAATGGTACGGGTTTGCGGCTCCGCTCTCAATTTACCTATGACCTCAAACCCATCCATCACCGGCATCATCAGATCGAGGAGGATAAGATCTGGCGAATAGGCTTTAGCTTTTTCTAACGCGCTCATTCCGTCGTTTGCCGTAATAACATCGAATCCTTCGGCAGTCAAGCTCATCTGGACCAACTCAAGAATATCGATATCATCATCCACAGCGAGAATTGTCTCAGTCATTATTGTAACGCTCCCTTACTCTTTCTTTATCTTTTACATTATCGTCTTCTCTAACGAGCGGTAACACAAACTGAAAATTGCTTCCTTTTCCTTGATTCCCATCGTCAATCCACAATTTCCCACCGTGCGCCTCAACAATGCTTTTAGTGATTGATAACCCCAAACCGGACCCACCTTGCTGGCGTGTACTAATATCACTAAGTTGGTAAAATTTGTCGAACACCTTTTGCCGTTCCTCTGCGGGAATACCCGGTCCGGTATCGATCACCTCAACGTGCAGGAGACTTCCATCAACTCTAACCTTGATGCTCACTTCGCCATTATTCGGTGTAAACTTGATAGCATTGCCAATCAGGTTTGTAAACACTTGTCCCATGCGTGCCTCATCTCCGAAAATCGTGGGGACCGATTCAGGGGCGGTGAGATCCAGCCGAATCGATTTTTCATCGGCTTGAGGGCGAATCTCCTCAATCCGCTGTGTCACAATTTCCAAAAGCGAAATCGGCTCCTGCTCCATCTGTATCCGACCGGACTCAATTCGGGAAATATCGAGCAAATCGTTAATGAGCGCAGCAAGCCGTTTCGATTGCCGTTGGACGCGCGCAAGGCTATTGCGCTGTCTGTCGTTAATCGCCCCCGCCTTGCCATCTAGAATGAAGGAAACAAAACCGATAATTGAAGTCAGTGGTGTACGCAATTCGTGAGAGACAAGCGAGATGAAATCGGATTTCATCTGATCAATCTCTTTTTCACGGGTAATATCATCAAAGAGATAGACTGTCCCAAGGGTCTGTCCGTTCTCATCAAGAAATGGACTGGCAATGGTACGGAGCACTAGCTTCTCATCGTGATGAATCAAGGTAATTTCGGAGACGAAATTTGCTTCCTCGTTCTTTGAAGGGGTTTGCTCTATTTGAATCAGTTCATCGTTTTGAATAAGTTCGGTAATATCTTTATCGATGCTATCTTCACTGAGACCGAGCAGGCGTTCAGCGGCGGGATTGATGTGGAGCACGCGATTGTCTGAATCCACAAGGATCAAACCTTCGGCGATACTATTGACGATAGCAGTCATCTTCTTTTCTTCTTGGGTCAATTTTTCGACCGCACTTTTGAGATTCCATCGCATCGAATTAAATTCTTCCGCTAGAATGCCGACTTCATTGCTACCGGTGACCTGAATCTCCTGATCAAACTCTCCGCGACCGATCGCGCGCGCAGCCCCTGTGACTTGCCGAATCGGTGTTACAATGCGTTGGGAAACAACGAGAGCAATCGCGATGACGACCAAACAGGAAATCAGTGTGAATGACAAGATACGCTTTGTGAGTTTTGTAACTTCGCTATAAGCCAGTGAGGTGGGT
>JAKZSX010000455.1:0-3051 GCA_047517405.1 Candidatus Poribacteria bacterium
CAAGTTGATGCGATTGTCAACGCTGCGAATGAGCAACTTATGGGCGGTGGCGGTGTTGACGGCGCGATTCACCGTACCGGGGGACCGGTGATTATGGCAGAATGCAACGAAATTCGTGCCGAACAGGGTGGTTGTCCAACGGGCAGTGCGGTAATCACGACGGGGGGAAATCTCCCCGCGAAGCATGTCATCCATACCGTGGGACCGATCTGGCGGGGCGGAAACGCCGGTGAACCTAGACTCCTCGCCAGTTGTTATCGGGAGAGTCTAAGCCTAGCACTGGAACACGGCATCAAGACAATTGCGTTCCCATCGATCAGCACAGGCATCTACGGCTACCCGATTGACAAAGCAGCCACCGTTGCCTTCAATGCGGTGAAGGAATTCCTAGAAGGGCATGATGAGATCGAAGAGGTGCGCTTCGTCCTCTTTGACGATGTGACCTACGCCGGCTATGAGAATACGCTCTCATGACAGCGTCAAGCATGTTATACTATTTTCTATGTCAAATCAACAACTCCCCTTATTCCCAACCACCGTTGTGGGCAGCATGCCACGATCCGACTTTGTCCGCGATTTACTTGCACTAGGAAATGAGCCCCAACGCTCTGAAACTGAAACGCAAAAAGAGATAGACACCGCCGTGCGATATATCATCGCGGTACAGGAAGCCGCTGGGATCGACATCATTTCCGATGGTGAGTGGCGGCGACGCTCCTACATCGGCGTGATTGCAGATATCGCAAGCGGATTCGAGCTGAGTATACGCGAAGGGCTGCACTGGACAACCGCGGTCGATAAAATACGCCTCAAGCAGCCGGGGGTTATCGCGGCGGAGGCGGCATTTCTGAGGCAGCACACCGATCGATTGACAAAGGTGTGTCTCCCGTCCCCATATCTATTGGGACAACGGATGTGGGATCCGGAAAAATCGCGGGATGCCTACCCGACACGCGAGTCGTTCATGTATGATCTCGTCGATATTCTGCGAAATGAGCTTATCGCCGTCAAAGATGCAGGGGCGACAGTCGCCCAGTTTGACGACCCACATCTGTGCCTCTTTGTCGATGAATCTGTCAGAGCGAGCTATGAAAATCCTGAACGCGAGATGGATTTGTGCGTCGATCTGCTCAATCAGATTATTGATGGTGTTGACGGGATTCAGATTGCCATCCACCTCTGCCGCCGCAATAAAGGACGTGACGGCTGGATTGGCGAAGGGGGATATGAGCCGATCTTGCCCTACCTAAAACGGCTCAAAGTCAATCAGTACCTGATGGAGTTCACGATTCCAGTTGCCGGCGACCTAGCAGTGTTGAAGGAGATCCCCGAAGATAAAACCGTTGGTCTTGGCTGCGTCGATTGTCGAGGCGAACATATTGACACGCCTGAGGAGATTGTCGCACGGGTTGAAAGCGCACTTCGGCACCTGCCCCCTGAACGTATCACCCTGAATCCAGATTGCGGATTTGCGCCCGGCAGTGCCGCAGAAATTCCTATCGACGAGGCATACCAGAAGCTCAAAAACGAAGTAAAAGCAGCTGAAATTCTTCGAGAAAGGCACGGATAGCGAAAACACGATTATGCAGAATTTACAAGAGCAACCGTTTACACGGAGATCGCTCATCCTGCCTATCTATTTCCCTGCCTTTCTGCTTTCCGTCGGTAGTGGCATCCTCATCCCAATTTTCCCTGAATACGCAAAATCTTTTAATCCCTCCTATAGCCTGATGGGATTAGTCCTCGGTATGCAAGGTGTCGGCGTCTTGATTGCGGATGTGCCTGCCGGTATCTTGATTGAACGGACCGGCCGCAAGTCGTCAATGTTAATCGGAGCCGCCGTGGTGGGATTATCCACTCTCGGCGTTGGCCTTGCCCATACTGTCCTTGAGCTGCTTATCTATCAGCTTATCGCGGGAGTTGGAAGTGCTCTATGGACCATTGCGCGATATACCTATTTGACGGACGCTGTCCCAATTCCCGAACGTGGCAGATCGCTCGCAATGTTTGGCGGAGTGAGTCGAATCGGTACCTTTTTAGGACCTGCCATTGGCGGGTTCATCGGTAAACATTACGGTTTGAGTGCTCCATTCTTTGCTTGCACAGCGGTTATGGGGATCAACTTTCTATTCTGCTTCTTCTTCATCCACGAAACAAAACGTCCTTCAGTAGTAGGTCCTCGTCGATTGCACCTGAAACAGTTCATCGACATATTGAAGGCACACCACCGCGCGTTACTCACGGCTGGATTGGGGCAGATCTGTGTCCAAACCCTCCGAGCGGGCAGGCGGATTATTATTATTCTCTATGGACGCGATGTCATCGGGCTAGACCGTCAGACAGTGGGGGTAATCTTTAGTCTCTCCTCATTTATCGATATGGTGATGTTTCCGGTGGCGGGATTTATTATGGATCGGTTTGGTAGAAGATACGCCATTGTTCCCTGCTTCTTCATTTTCGCGACGGGAATGGCGATGGTGCCCTTTACAGGCAGCTACCTGTCCCTACTGATTGCGGGCATTGTGATGGGACTTGGTAACGGACTCGGTTCGGGCACAATGATGACAACAGGAGCTGATCTTGCCCCACGGGAGGGTACAGGCGAGTTCCTTGCGGTCTGGCGACTCATCGGTGATGTCGGTCACGCAACAGGTCCTTGGATTGTCGGCGAGATTGCAGATGTGTCGGGATTGGGGCTCTCCGCTGTGGCACTAGCAGGGGTCGGGTATATGGCAGTAGCGATTTTTCTCTGGTTGGTGCCCGAAACCTCACGGCAACGCAAATAAGATGATAGGCAACAAAAAACGCAATTAGTAGTTTTGGACTTGCTTTTTGAATTGCATTGATAGTATCGATGAAAGTTCCCCTGCCAATAATCTGGGTACTTGAGATCTATTTCGTTTGAAATCGCGCTATGCACCTCTTCCTGCATGTCTCCATCCGCTTCCTAGTGGTCTACATTTTTATCACATTCAGGGCAATGAATACGATAGAGTCGATCGTTGAAAAGATGCAGGTTATGTCTGATAGCCTTCAAGTCAAGACGCATTG
>JAKZSX010000456.1:0-4768 GCA_047517405.1 Candidatus Poribacteria bacterium
AAAAGCGGCGTCGATCAAAAAATTCGTCGCCTGCTGCCTGCGTATATGACGATGGGAGAGCACGGCATGGGGGAACACGGGATTCACGTCGAAGCGGGGCACATGGCGGTGCCAAAGAACAGCATCCCTATGGTCGGTGCATGGGGCCCCTTCGATTACATTACAATGGGGGGTATGTTCACCATCCTAAAAATCCGGGAGCGGCTCGCTAGCTATGAAGATCCCGGGTGGTATGACCATCCCCCGGGCACAGTTGCGGACGTTGCTTCAGCAGATGAACTGCGCCGCGATTTGGGGAAAACCGATCCAAGTTAAGAAACAAAGTTATCTTTCCTCGATTCTCTTGACAGTTGCTATATGTGCCAGTTATACTGATGCAAAGTGAAAACTGCTAGAATCGTTGGGAAAGATCAATCTTTAATCAGGACTCAAGGATGCTCTTAATTATCTTAAAAATAACGCAAGTTGCTAGGGCGTGTTGACATTTGACGGCACGTAGGTTGGGTTGAACGGCAATCGTGAAACCCAACACCCAGTCCAACTCAATCGGGGAACAGGAGTAGGCACGTTGCTTTGCATCCCAGT
Organism: Candidatus Poribacteria bacterium; assembly: GCA_047517405.1. Classification (GTDB taxonomy): domain Bacteria; phylum Poribacteria; class WGA-4E; order WGA-4E; family PCPOR2b; genus PCPOR2b. The sequence continues at coordinate 586 of JAKZSX010000456.1, forward strand.
TTGTCGGGACTCCGCCGTGCCGTAATGTGCACACTGGTTACGGCATACGGAGTATGCCTACTACTATATAGGCTGAACCCCAACCTGTAGGGGTTGGGGTTCCCAACCCGTTGGGCGAGGTTCCCTCGCCCCTACGATTAGGTATGTATCGGCGAATTACGGACACGCCTCACATAAATGTCAACAGAACCTAGTAACTTGAGTTAAAAATAGTTTGAGAGGGAGAAAAACCGATGAAGCTCAAAGTCATTGCATCTTGTCGCATCGCTTTTTTAGGTTGGTTAACTGTCGTGTTATTCAATATCGCATGGGCAGAAGATACCATTATCCCTAGTGAGAAGCTGGCAGCCATTTTTCCGAATGCGAAGAACTTCGTGGAAAAAAAGCCGGATTTAACACCCGAAAAAGTCACTTCCATCGAAGCGGAGATCGAAACAAATCTGCGTCCTGAAGACCTTAAACCGACATTTTACATCGCTGTCAATGAGAATAAAAAGCCGATTGGGTTAGCTCTGTTTGTAGCTGTTGAAGGACCCAACGGTGTCATCAACGGTGGTGTGGGACTGGATATGACGGGGAAGGTGGTCAAAGTTGATGTCCATAAACACAGCGAAGCCGCTGGGATTGCCGACGACAAATTTCTCAGACAATTTATCGGTAAAGGGATCGCGGATAAGTTTGGAGTTGGCGAAGATATTGAACCGCTTGCCGGGGAGGAAGCAGCCGCTCAAGCCATCGCACTGATGCCGAAAAAAATGCTTGCTATCAGTTATGCGCTGTTTTTGAAAAGACCCGCGGAAACTGAGGCAGATGCCCCCGAAATGATTGAACCGGAGGATCTAAAAGAGGTCATGGCGATGATGAAAGACGAATATGACCTTATCCGGGCGTACTTCCAAAAGGGGGATAATCAAGACAAAGAAGCGGCAGTGCAGGCGGCAAAACGGCTTGGAAAGCACATTGAATTCCTCGTTGATTTTGAGCCACCGAAGAACCCAAACAACACAGAGGAATATACCTACTTCCGGGAACAGTTCCACGATGCTATCCATGAATTTGCCCAAACCCTAGAAGCAGAGGGGATCTCTGAGAAAACTCAAAAACAGTGGCAGGAGATCATTGATGTGGTCAACAAGGCACATCTCCGTTTCAGTGTGGAGGAGATTGACTTGGATGAGGATTTACATTAGGAGGACTGGATATGACAGATGTTCCAGAGGAAGGTCAGAAAAGACGCTCATTTTTTAAGGCTTGCATGGCGGTCATCGGCGGTCTAATTAGCCTAGCGATGGCAGTGCCGCTGATAGGGTTTGCCATTTCACCTGCCTTCAGGAAAACTTCAAAAAAATGGGTGGACCTCGGTATTGTCGATTTGCTCAAGGGGAGTCGCTATAAAAAAGTTAACTACGTCTTTCAAGCCAAGGATGGTTGGGTTGAGACGAATAAAAAACGCTCTGTCTATGTGACAGATCAGGGGGACGGAGATTTTGTGGTCTTTTCGCGGGTCTGTTCTCATCTCGGCTGTCTTGTGCGATGGGATGAGGGGAAAGATCAGTTCTTCTGCCCCTGCCACGGTGGGGTGTTCGACAGTACGGGCAATGTCGTTGCGGGTCCACCACCTGAACCGATAGAGAAACTGCCGGTCAAAGTGGAAGATGGCGTTTTATATGTGAAGGAGTCCTGATCGCTTAAACGTTAAACCTTATCGTCAAGACATCGCCATCCGATATAAGATAATCTTTCCCTTCAAGCCGTAGTAACCCGTTGTCCCGTGCCTTTGTCAAACTCCCACAATCCGCCAGATCCGTCCAATGGATGGTTTCTGCCCGGATGAATCCCCGCGCCATATCTGTATGAATTGCCCCCGCCGCATCAAGCGCGGTCATACCCGCCTTGAGCGTCCAAGCCCGCAGTTCATCCGAAACGACGGTGAAAAACGTTATCAGTCCGAGGGTGCGGTACGAGGCATCAATCACCCGCGCTAGTGCGGATTCGTTGAGTCCCATTTCAGCCCGGAAGATTTCCGCATCCTCCGCGTCCAGCCGTGCCAATTCCATCTCTAAGCTTGCGGAAAGCGTGATGATTTCAATTTGCCGTTCGTGCGCTGCGAAATTAGCACGTATCTCTTCTTCGCTCTCCAACTCATCTTCACCAATGTTGAGAATCAATAGCAACGATTTTTGCGTCAAGAATCCGTAACCGCGTATCGCTCGTTCATCTTCAGGGGAAAGTGATAGCTCTCGAATGGCGGTGCCCCCTTCCAGCGCGTCCTTACATCGTTCCAACACTGCACGTTCATGCTCTAACGCTGGAATTTTCTGCGTCCGAAGTTCCCGATCGAGCCGATTTAATCGGTTGTCAATAATTCCCAGATCCGCAAAGGCGAGTTCAATGTTAATAGTTTCGATATCCCGCTTTGGGTCAACATCGCCGTCAACGTGTGGCACAGCAGCATCTTCAAATACACGAGCAATGTGTGCGAGTGCGTCGACCTCACGGAGCTCAGCGATGACCCCCGCTTCCAATCCTTCCAGCGCGATATCACCCTTAGAAACGCCAGCGATATCCACATAATCAATGCTTGTTGGAGTAACCCGTTTGGGGTTGAATACCTCCGCCAACGCCCCCAACCGCTCGTCGGGAACTTTTACCGAACCGACGTTCCATCCCTTTTTGGCGGCATAAGTCCCCGTTTCTGCTTCGGATTGTGTCAGTGCGTTGAACAAGGAGGTTTTTCCGACATAAGGGAGCCCAACAATGCCAATTTTCATTTAGGAAACCTTCTTTCTAGGTCGATAATCGAACAGGGAATCGCAAAACGTAAGGAGAGTTGACTTGATTTTCAGAGTGCGGTACAATTGCACCGCATTCAATAGCTTCAATTAGGATAAGGAGAACAGATGAGATTTCAAGATAAATCGGTCATTGTAACGGGAGGGGCTTCAGGGATTGGAAAGGCAACCGCGAAACTGTTTGCTTCCGAAGGGGCAAATGTCATCATCGCCGACGTCAACCGTGATGGTAAAGCCGTTGCCGAGCAGATCGGTCAGGAAGCCCAAAAGGGGGTATCCTTTGTTCACGCTGATGTTTCAAAAGCGGACGATGCCGACCGCTTGATCCAAGAAACCCTTCGCCAATACGGTCGCTTAGACATCCTGCACAATAACGCGGGGATTCTGGTTGTTGGCGATGTTACCACAATATCGGAAGCCGATTGGGATCGGTGCATCGACATTAACCTGAAAAGTGTCTACCTCGTTTCCAAATATGCTATTCCCGCAATGCAACAAACGGACGGTGGAGTGATTATCAACACAGCTTCCACCGCAGGGATGTCCGGCGGCAGTGGTTATGCCGTCTACGGCGCGTCGAAGGCTGGTATTATTCTTTTGACGCAATGTATGGCTTTGGATTTTGCAAAACACAATATTCGGGTCAATGCGGTCTGTCCCGGTCCAACGGCGACACCGATGATCCTTTCACCTGACACTGACCAAGAAAGTGCACTTGAACGCTGGGCAAAGGAGTTGCCGATTGGTCGTGCGGGGCAACCGGAAGACACCGCCAAAGCTGTCGCTTATCTGGCGTCTGATGATGCGTCGTTTGTCACGGGAAGCGCCTTTGTCGTTGACGGCGGACGTTTACTAACGGGTATCGGACAGCGTATCGCGGTTGAGGTCTAATTGCTATCAGAAATTGAAATCCTCCGACCAATTCAACTATGCTCTTCTTGTGCGGGAACAGGACTTAGGGAAGATTGAGCAAGGTTCTGTTCCTCCGGTGTTGCAAACAAACTCCGAGTATTCGTTATCCGCTGCTGAGCCAATTCGCAATAGCCTCTGTCAATTTCAACGCCAACGCCAAACCGTCCGTTATTGTGTGCCTCGATCAAGGTCGTGCCACTCCCCAAAAATGGATCGAATACAACATCTCCAACGTAGCTGAACAACTTGATGCAACGATATGGCAACTGTCGCGGAAAGGGCGCGGGATGTCCTATCCGTTTTTTACTCTCTCCATTAAATGTCCATAACCCATTTGTCCACGCCATAAACTCATCGCGTGAGATGTCCGATTTTTTACTGCCGAGTTGCTTCTTCCAAGAATCCTTATATAAAATGACAATCAACTCAACGGGGGCGATGACATAAGGCGCAGATGCGGACATCCAAGATCCCCATGC
>JAKZSX010000457.1:0-23633 GCA_047517405.1 Candidatus Poribacteria bacterium
GCCAGATTCATTGCCTTGCGCGCAATGTAGTGCCCAAAAGCCTGGTTCCCGTCAAGGTGCAGCGTATTGTCTGATTCTTTGACTACCTTCGGTTCGGCCGCCGGGTCAAGTCTGCCTTCTGAGATGTCGAGCAAATAGCGAGGGATGTGCAGCACGCCGTGCGAATCATGGCCAACCAGGTTTGAATTGACCAAGATTTCGGCAACAGTATCGGCAATATGACGGGGTGTGCCCGCCGCCATGAACAGCCGCCGTGTTATTGCATGAAGATGACTCGCTTGAAAGTGATGAATTGTTTCCATATCTTGCTGTGCCCCTTACAATGGTGTCACGACAACCTGTAAAAGTGAATGGCGTTGTCGTGGAACAATTTGTTAATCTCATCGTCAGAATGGTCTCGCACTGCCCACTTTAGGGTATCGACCCACCGCGGATAATCAGTTGCGAGCGTCGAAACGGGCCAATCGCTGCCATACATGACGCGTTCGAAGCCGAAGCATCCTATCACATGATCGATGTACGGTTTCAGATTGTCCCGCGTCCAATTCTCGGCATCAGCTTCTGTTGCCAAACCAGAAATCTTACAGACGACATTCGGAATTTCTGACAGCATTTTTATTTCGCGCCTCCACGGCTTGAAGATATGTTTTTTAATGTCGGGTTTTGCAATGTGATCCAATATAAACTGGATATTTGGACACTGCTTCACCATCTCAATGGAATTGGCCAACTGCGGGTGACGGATACAGATGTCAAAGCTGAAGCCAAATTCTTCAAGCATCTGTACCCCTTTTATGAAATTAGGCTGTAGACAAAATTCAATGCTTTCTCCTTCAAGGACGTGACGGATACCCTTGACCAATTGGTTATCAGCTAGTTTTTCGAGAACACAATTGATTTCACCCACATTATTAATAGGCGCTTCCGCTACAATTCCTTTAATCCTGGAATCGTCTCTTGCCAGAGAGGCCACCCAGTCTGCTTCCGCTACGCCATCATACCCACCACATTGCACAAAGACTAGTGCCTCAATGTTTATCTGCCCATGAGCCGTTCGATAATCCGCCAATACATGCGGTTTGGCCAAAGATGGCGGACCCTCTTCAAGCCACGGGTATCTCAACACACCCGGATCCCATAGATGTACATGGGTATCAACAATTGGAAAATTATTCACAATTTAACTCCTTTCTGAAAATTTTGGAAACCAACAAAAAAAACAATAAACTGCGACGCTAACAGGAGGGGGTCCCAGTCGCACACACGAAATCTCGAATGTTGCGATTCCAAAGGAAGCCTGTATTATTGCCGGTTGACACATTAGAATTCACACGGGAACCATCGTTAGAAAGCAGATGATACACCTGACCGTTAATCACAGACGGACAAGATTCGAGGTGTATTTAGTAGGCGTACAGTACTGAAGCTCTACAATGCAATGATGTCGGTATTCTGTATTTTCTCAATCGTGCGATTAGAAATTAGCAGGGTATCTGCGTGTATTCCCATTCGTCCTTAGCCACAGACGACAGGTTTGGCAGTTTGTCGTATTGCCGGCAAGCTGAGTCGAACAATCTTCCGAAAAATAGCCTGTTCAATGAATTATCCGACTTGCGATTTCAAGATCCGTTGGGGTATTGATGTTGAGAAACGAATGCCCATGCGGATCAAATCGCCGCCATTCAGAGGGGGGGACAACGCGTACGGAGATACGATTGTATAATGCATGGATGCGCAGTTCGCCCTCTACGAACATTTGAGTGATGGCAGACAAGCACTTCTTAGAATAGACAGCTGACAGTGTTTGAAATTTAGGGGAGAGGGAATCTAGAGTCTCAACATATGGAACAGCAGCATCGTCTTCGCCCAGGATTTTCGTCAAATAAGACAATAGTCTCGGCTGAAGCAGCGGCATATCACAAGCAACACAGAGCACGACGGGATTGTCTGCATGGGTGAGGCCAGTATAAATGCCACCCAATGCACCCATGTTGGGAACAAGATCGGTATAAATCGGCACGCCTAAATTCCGATACAGCGAGGGTGTGTTCGTAATCAGCAGGAGATTTGTCGTGACAGATTGCATTTGGCGCAGCGTGTGCTCAATGACTGTTGCACATCCAAGACGTATCAGCGCCTTGTTCTGCCCCATTCGACGGCTGCATCCGCCGGCAAGTATAACCCCCGTAGTTGAGTTATTGACGATTTGCATGATATATTATCAATCATATCACTCTGGTTCAGTCGCGTCAATAGAATATCTACAATTACGGAAATATCGTTGCCGGATTACGCTCATTATGATATGCTTCAACTGCTTTAGAGTCATTTGCTCCTGGAAAGACTGAATTCGCATGAGGTGTGAATCATGAAAATTGTCCGCTTCCGCGTATCACAATCAAATAAGTATTGGCGAAGGAGTCACGACCTGTTGCAACAGCATCTTTGCCGTGTTCTACAAGCACTAAACCTCCTGCCAATTCGCACATTTCTGATGCGTCCATCACCCTAATTACCAAAGCAATTTCCTGGAGAGTGGAATCGGTTATGCCATACATGATTGAAGAGGCTTTCGCCTGTCAAAATCCGGTCATATTTTGAAAAACTGGAGAAGGACGGAAAACAATTACTGCGTACGGGGCAGCCCACCCGAGATCGTAGTTCAGTTCCTCTTCACAAAGGAGCAGCAATGGAGATTGGGATTTTCGCGAAGACGTTTGTTCGTCCAACACTTGAGGGAACCCTAGACGCTGTCAAAGCACACGGATTAAGTTGTGTTCAATTCAACATGGTGTGCGCAGGATTGCCGTCTATGCCTGACTGCATAAAAATCGAACACTGCGACGCCATCCGCCGTGGATTGTCATCGCGGAACATCACCATGGCAGCAGTGTCCGGTACGTTTAACATGATTCATCCCGATATTCAGAGCCGCCACACTGGACTACGACGACTGCGTGATCTAGCATTCGTCTGCAAACGGCTTGGCACATCGGTGATTACGCTGTGCACAGGCACTCGGGACGCGGAAAACATGTGGCGTCATCACCCTGAAAACGATTCGCCACAGGCATGGAAAGACCTACTCGAATCGATGAGGGAAGCATTACAAATCGCGGAGGAACACGGCGTTATACTCGGATTTGAGCCTGAGGTGTCCAATGTGGTGAATTCGGCTATACAAGGTCGCCGCCTGCTTGATGAGATGCAATCGCCACAATTGAAAGTAGTGATGGATGCCGCCAATATCTTTCACTCAGGCGAGCTTCCGCGTATGCGCGAAATTCTTGATGAGGCGTTTGCTCTCCTCGGCGAGGATATCGTCATTGCACATGCAAAAGACTTGAGCCGCGACGGTGAAGCAGGGGGTGAAGCAGCCGGCCGAGGTATGTTGGATTACGATTATTATCTGTCTCTGCTACACAAAGTTGGATTCGACGGCCCCTTGATTCTTCACGGTCTCAGGGAAGTAGAGGTGGAGGAATGTGTGGATTTCCTCCGTGGGAAACTTCAGGGTATTGATACGAATTGATTCTCTTATTTTCTGTCATTTGTGTTTATATTTACACATAATCCGTTGGGGTAATTGCTCTTTTTCAAACAGGCTCTAAGAAAGATAGGTTAAAGTTTGCGAGCTTCCAGTTTTTCCTTGACACACAAATCCTAGTTATGATACCCTTTCATGATTTCGTAACGAAAGGCAAGGTAGATGAAATTAGAGAATTTCCTCCTCCATTCCGATATGGCAACACGCGGCTGGCATTGGTGGCATACAAGCTGGAATGAGAGGGGTATGCCTTTGCTGAAATAGATTTCGCACTCATTTGATAAATGTAAGCCGTAGGCATACACACCCGTTGTCTACGGCTTTTTTTATGTCAACTGTTAGGAGGCAAATGACGATGCAAATCCTCGATGAACTCAAATTCGATTCAAACGGACTAATTCCCGCGATTATTCAAGATTTCGAGAACAACGACGTATTAATGATGGGTTACATGAACCGTGAAGCGGTGCAGCGATCGCTCGAATCCGGTCATGCCACGTTCTGGAGTCGCTCTCGCCAGAAATACTGGGTAAAGGGGGAGACTTCAGGACACACCCAGGATATGCGATCGCTCGCTTTTGATTGCGACGCCGACACCCTTCTCATTAAGGTTGATCAGAAAGGCGGGTCGTGCCACGAAGGGTACCGCTCCTGTTTTTACCGGGAAGTCTCCCCCAACGGCAATTCTACACGTATTGTTGGTACAAAGGTTTTTGACCCGGACACCGTTTATTCGTAACCGTGTGGGAGCAGTTTTATGACCGCAATCATCGCATTCATTTGACTGGGCGCCCACAGCTTGCAAGGAGACTTCACTATGTATTACCCGACTTTGGAAGATTTTCGGGAAAAAGCGCAACACGGCAATTTGATTCCCGTTTACAAATCTATCTTGGCGGATATGGAGACCCCTGTATCCGCATTTTACAAAATCGGTGGCGATGAGTACGCTTTCCTTCTGGAAAGCGTCGAAGGGGGTGAAAATCTAGCGCGATACTCCTTTCTCGGCGCGAATCCCTCTATCCTATTTCAGAGCAAGGGGACTCAGGTAAAAACCACAGACGTGCGAACCGGCAAAACCGTCGAGTGTGAATCAATGGACGCACTCACACAACTCGAAGCACTGATGAATCGCTATCAGCCGGTTCACGTCGAAGGATTACCGCATTTCCACGGCGGGGTGGTGGGCTACCTCAGTTATGATGTCGTGCGGTTTGTCGAAGAACTTCCAGATAACACGGATGACGACAGGGATTTACCCGATTGCCTATTCATGACCGCCGATACGCTCTTGGTCTTCGACCATGTGAACCACCGGATTAAAGTCATCGCCAACGCGCACATTTATGACGATGTTGATGCAGCGTATACGGATGCGCTCAATCGAATCGATCTGTCGATTGCGAAACTCAAGCGTCCGCTTCGCATGAATCCCAACATGGAAGCAGCGAAGAATAACACCGAAACACAGATTACATCGAATTTCACGAAAGCAGGCTACGAATCGGTAGTCCTTCGCGCAAAGGAGTACGTCGCGGCGGGGGACATCATTCAAGTCGTTCCGTCACAGCGGTTCAGCCTCCCAATCTCTGTTGATGCCTTTGAGGTCTACCGTGCGCTCCGCACGGTTAATCCCTCACCCTACATGTACCATCTTAAATTCGGCGACCTCCAGCTCGTTGGAGCATCTCCGGAGATGATGGTGCGCGTTGAGAATGGTCTTGTAGAGACGCGCCCAATCGCCGGAACAAGACCTCGTGGGCAAACCCCTGCTGAAGATGACGCACTCGCTGAGGAGTTGCTCGCTGATTCGAAAGAACGAGCGGAACATGTGATGCTCGTTGACCTAGGTCGAAACGACCTAGGCCGCGTCTGCGAATACCATACCGTTCGCGTGAGCGAAATGATGGTCATCGAACGCTATTCGCATGTGATGCACATCGTCTCGCACGTCGAAGGGCAGTTGCGAGAGGGACAGACCGCTTTTGACGTAATTCGTGCCTGTCTCCCCGCCGGAACGCTGTCAGGAGCACCGAAGATTCGGGCGATGGAGATTATTGAGGAGCTTGAGCCGACTAGGCGGGGACCTTACGGGGGAGCTGTCGGTTACTTCAGTTTCTCCGGTAGCGCAGATACAGCGATTACGATTCGCACGCTCGTCGTCAAGGACGGAGTTGCCTACGTTCAAGCGGGCGGTGGAATCGTTGCAGACTCTGTACCCGAAATCGAATACGAGGAAACACTGAACAAAGCGCGGGCGGTGTTAAGAGCTATAGAATTAGCGGAAGCGGGATTGGAGTAACGATCTATTAGATGGGAAAACAAGATGAGGAACAACAATGGTACTCATGATTGACAACTACGACTCATTCACCTACAACCTCGTCCAATATCTCGGGGAGTTAGGGGCGAATCTTGTCGTCCATCGTAACGACAAAATCACAATTGACCAGATTGAAGACATCGCACCTGAAAGGATTGTAATCTCCCCAGGTCCCTGCACGCCACGGGAGGCAGGCATTTCCTGTGAGTTGATTCGTTACTTTGCCGGACGTGTGCCGCTTCTCGGCGTTTGCCTGGGGCATCAGTGCATTGGCGACGCCTTCGGTGGCGAAATTGTCCGCGCTGAGCGGTTAATGCACGGTAAAACATCAATGATTCACCACAACGGCGTAGAAATTTTCGACGCGCTGGAAAACCCGTTTGAGGCAACACGCTACCATTCACTCATCGTGAAAAAAGAGACGCTGCCAGACTGTTTTGACCTCACGGCGTGGACGGACCAGGACGAGATTATGGGCATCCGGCACAAAGACCTTCCAATCTGGGGTGTACAATTTCATCCGGAGTCAATTCTAACAAACGCCGGAAAACCGCTATTACGAAATTTCTTGCATATCTAACAAATGTTTCTGGATTTAACCCCTCTTTTTTGATATAGTATCATACATAACAGGGTCCCCAATCTTCAATTAATGACGGACAATTCAGATGCCGGACTTTAAGAATATCAACGAAGAACTCGTTCAGAAATTATGGAATGAACAACGCTTCTTTGACTTTGAGTTGAGGGCGACGGACGGACGTGCCTTGCAAGTGTTGAAACCCGGCAAGTGGAATCATGACGAGGGACCTGATTTCGCCGGGGCCGAGATTCTCATCAATGGAAAATTGTTAACCGGCGATGTCGAGATTCACGTCCGATCGTCGGAATGGTATGATCACAAGCATCATCTCGACTCGAGATACAATCGCGCTGTCTTACATGTTGTCTTTTGGGATGACGATATTAACCTGCGATCCCGGACTCAAAACGGTAATCGGATTCCGACGCTTGAGCTGTTACATCGCCTCGATACACCGTTAGTGGAACTCATTGACCAACACATGAAAGGAGAATCGAAGCCGATTGAATGTCGGGTGACGGGTCGAAGGCTAAAGATTGAACCGCTGACATCGGTTTTCGATCAACTCGGACAGGAGCGTCTCATCGCAAAAGCAGAGGCGATGCGAGTTCTACGCGTTTCAGTCGATTTTGAGCAACTGCTCTACGAGGGAATCATGGACGCGTTGGGGTATTCACTAAATCGCGAATCCTTTCGGGAATTGGCGCAACGTGTTCCTATCTCGCAATTAGTGGGAAAGTCGAACGAGGAGATTCAAGCGATACTGTTCGGTGTTGCAGGCTTACTCCCTTCGCAATCCGAGCCGCCCCAGCCCTGCGAAGCTGATGCACCGTTTGTATCTCAGTTAGAAACACTCTGGACTTCTTCCACGCAATACAAGATTTCGAGTCGGATGTCGGCGGATGAATGGCGGTTTGCAAGAACTCGACCGGCGAACTACCCAACACGTCGAATCGCCGCGATGGGCATGTTGGTTAGTTCCTGCACGGATAGCTTGATGGCAGTTTTTCTCTCGCGCATTGAAGCGGCAGCAAAGTCTGACAAAAGGGGGCTGCAACGGATACGTCGTGAACTAATTAAGTTATTGATACTTCCCGCCACGGGTTACTGGTTAAACCACTCCCATTTTGGAAAAGGAATTTCACAACAGGGAACAGCACTGATTGGGAAACTCCGGGCTTCTGACATTATCATCAATACGCTGCTACCGCTCGCGCTTGTATGGTCGGAAGAGTCACAAAGCTCTCGATTGGCTGAAGCAGTCCAAAAACTCTACGACCACCATCCAAAGCTACAAGAGAACTCAATCACCAATAAAATCGCCACCCAAATCTTCACCGAACAACAGCCGATTCATCACATCTCACCCTCTGCCAAAAAGCAACAGGGCGCGATGTATCTCCACTATAATTTCTGCAGCAGCCAGCTCTGCGAACTTTGCCCGATCCTCAACAGCGGTGGGGTGGACGAAAACATCGCTGCCAAACCTTAAAGTGTCGACAGAAACAATTGGGTAAGTTCTGGTGTCGCCCCACTCGAGTAGTCTAGTGTGTTAACCCCACATGCGGGCGGAGAGTACAATTTCCGATTTGAATCGGAAAAACGCATTTTCCGTATGACTCGATTGCTGGGTTGAGAGAAGACGTTATTTACCGATAGTTCTGTAACATAAATTTTCGGTTAATTTCCGCAGCTCCTAAACTCATGTCGTTCGTAATCAGGATAGCATCCAATTCCGTCCCCGTCTCCCGCACGAAGAGCCGAATCTCGTGCATTCCTTGCGTGAAATGAAAGGCGGGCACTACCTGCGGCGAGGTTCGGTCGACTGCCGGCACCGCGCCCCACAATCCGAAGCGGTTCACATCGCAAGCGCGGGGTGTTTCAAGGTCGGTACCAACGAAGAAGGAGTCGCTCTTGCCGGTGTACGCTCGCCCATATAGCCAGATTGCGTAGTCCCCATCCGCTGGAATCTCAATCTCATACCTCAGCCACGAGTCCGGTAGTTCGTATTGGTGTTCCAACGCCGTATTTGAAACGATGAACGCGCCGCCTGAGGTTGTGGGGTCGTTCGTGATAAGGAACAGTTGCACTTTCGGTTTCACCCCATCCATCCGCGTGAAATCCTCCGCCTCAAGCACCAGTTCAAACCCTTCGTCCGTCAAGCTCATGATATCCATTCGTTCAAGAGCGGATCGGATTTGGTCAATCGGCAGCAGATCGGCGCTAAAACCCCATGCACCATTGCGTGCCTCATTTTCAAGCGAGACTCCGAGCAGTCGTCCGTCGTAGTAAACTAGCGCGTCTCCTCTGATAATTCCGACGGAACGTCCTGGATTTGCTACCTTCAGCGTTGTTACCTTTCCGTCATCGTCAAATTTGAGTCGCATGATGGCGCAGTACCGCTTGGACGGTCGTCCAAGCCACCGGTGATGAATGTCCGCGGATAACCTGGGATATCCGCGTGCGGAAATCGCCGATATGTGCAAGTAAGCGTTATTGAACATATGGTTTGATTGCGGGATTAGAGCACACTCCCGCAGGTCGTCCACGTTTCCGAGGACAACGGGTCGAAGGTATCTCTGTCCGTGCACCTGCACTACCCCCAATCCGCTCTCCGCGTCAACGGTGACTACTTTGGCAGGTTGAAAAGCGACAATTTTGGCGCGAATGACTTCAGCTATCCGTCACGCTCGCCGGCACAAGAACATGACCGACTCGGATTAAGATGACCCCCGTGAAAATCTCACCGTCCGCTTCCACCGCCGTAAACGATTTGCGTGCTGCCTTTAGGTCTTTTGCATGCAGCGCACGTTTCCGGCTCGATTCGCTCAATCGTCTGTCCGCGTCGGTCTGTGGTGTCTCGGCGAGAAGTTTCTGAAGTTCGCTCATATCCTGTGTAATTGCCTCAAAAGGTCGTGGAGGCAGACTAGCGTAATTGATTTCGGTTTTAAGGTTGAAATCGTCCGCGTCGACCGACTCGCCTTAACAATCCGGTCGTATGCTTGATTCATTAACGCCTCCGCCTTACCATGTTGCTCTCGTTTGAGAGAGAGAATCCCCATCATAAGGTCAAGAGGGCTTGAGGTGAAAGCCGTGAGTTTTTCATATTCGGCGATTGCTTTTTCATCTTGGTTCTGGAACATGAAACATTTAGCGCGGAGTTGGCTGATTCGCGGAATAATGCGTTCGCCAGGGACGTTTGTAACCTCAGCTAACAGTGCTTCAACTAACCTTTGAACTTCCAAATGTCCTAGCGCGTACCCATGCACGCTCTAGCGGAGTATCCCCGCTTTATCAAGGACTACATAGTAGGGCCAACCGCCCATGCCAAACTGATACGGCACCGCCTCATGGTCGAGCAGCAAATGGATGCCCGGTATCGTGTATGCCTCAACGAACTCCTTCAGCTTGGCTTCGCTGCTCTGTGAAAAGACGTTAATCAGGACGAAGATGGGGTTTTTGACGTGTTTCTCGTATAGCCGCTTGAGTTTCGATATTTCTCCCCCCGTTTTGTCATGTAACACGGTTCGACCATCCCGCGTCGACCAGTGGAAAAGCATTACTACTTTACCGCGTAAGTCTGCCAACGAGACGGGGAAACCATCTACGCTTGTGTGCGAAAATTCAGGCGCGGGTTTCCCTAGGATAAGTTCGGCACGAAGCAGGTCAAATTCCACGCGTTTCGCCCAGTTGCCCATCTGACCAAATATTTGTCCTTTGTGTTCGTACACTTTGTGTAGCAACGCAGGGTCATCTATGCTGTCCCACTCCGAAAGAGCTTCGTGAAGCCTGAATTGACTCTCAAGGTAATACGCATGGAGACGACGGACTTCGTTGGTGTATTTCGATGATGGGTGTTCAGAGCGAATCGCTTCAACACCGGCTTCAAATTCCGCATTGCGTCCAAGGTTGCGGAGGTATATGAGCTTTTTATATGACACCGAATCGTGTCGATCGCTCTCCGGGTAGGTCTTGAGAAACCGCTTGCAGAGCTCAAGACCGCGTTCCCAATTCTGCTGGTACTTTTCGCTACGCGCTGCTCTCTCCTCATCTGGTGAGTCTTATGGCAGGGGTTCTATTTGAAAGTGCAATGCTGCCTGAATCTCCTCATACAACGTATCCTCTTGGTTATCCGCTTCTGCCAACCCCATCGCACCCATAGGCAGGGCGAAACCGATGAGGACAAACAGTCCTATCGCTATCGCAGCCTTCGTCGATGGATGCCGATTCCAGGTAGCAGCGAAACTCATCACACTTTTCAATGCGGCGTCTGCCAGATTTTTCAGCCACAATTTGGATTCGAGGGTTTCAATGATTGACATCATAATCCTCCTTTATTCGTTTGCTCAATGAGACGGCTTAAACGGTCGAGTTGCTCATCGGAGACATCAGCGTCGGAGACCAACGCTGCAACCGTTTTATCGATGGATTTATCGAAGAAGGCCTGAACAACCTATTTGAGTGCGTGGCGTCCAGCTTGATGGCGCGGTTGTGCGGGGTGATAGAGTTGCGTGGTTCACCTTTTTCGTGTGTGAGGTGTCCCTTTTCTTCTAGGATTGGCAACAGGGCTCTGACTGTAGAATATGCAGGACGTCTGAAAGGTCTGCGAGGACATGCGCGACGGAAGCGTGACCGCACTGATAGATGAGATTCATAATCCGTCGTTCACACCGACCGAGTTTGACGGCGCGATAATCTTGCATGCTATCATCTCCTCGGTAATGTGCTAGTATATTAGTAAATTCGAACGGGTGTGTCAAGGAAACATCCTGAAAATTTCAGCTTTCGATGAGAGCAGGTGATTATACTAGAAGTGGGATGCTTATATTCGCAGTCGAAGGTAACGATTTCCCTGCTTCGATGTTAAGTTCAGCCGAAACACTCATCAACATACGCATGCGACGGTTTCGATCTGCCTTGTAATTTTTTGGAGAGGATGGGCACACTGCTATTGCTGGTACCTTGTACGGATTAGAAGTTGACAAGATTAATGTCTGATGGGATTGTCGTTCTCGGCACTATTGCATGATTTCTTAAACATGAGGCAACACCTTTTATATAATCTGTCCAAACTGCGATTGGAATCGTGGGAGTCAGGAAAAGGGTCAATGTCCACTATCCTATGACGACCCTCTATACGCTCAAAGGGTTCATTTACTTTCTGACAATTTCAGTGTAGAAACCCCTGAGGTAAATCTGGTTGCGGATAAGATGAATCTATTGTTCTCGCAATGCGTTTATATCAAGCGAGGTTAGAAGGAAATGAAACATATTCATAAAGAGTCACCGAAGTTGTACAGAAAATGACCGATGAAATTCACTTCAAATACGCAGAGAGGTTTAACGTGAACATTTGAAGAATTACCAGATTTGCATATGTGTTGGCAATTACCTTTCTGACTGTAGGGCTTTCCGCCTGCGATCAGCTACTGGAGATTTTGTCTGAAGAGAATATGCCTCAGATAGAAGGGAAGGTTCCGCAGCTAGAAGGCTTCAGCGGAGACATCCCCATCGGTGTTGTGTTACCACTCACAGGGCGACATGTCTCCTCGTTTGGCGAACCCATGGGGCGTGGATTTGAACTAGCGCTTGAAGAGATTAACAACGCACAGCACGGCGATGCAAGAATCAGGTTAATTGTTGAGGACGATCTTAGCACGGCGGAGGGAGCAGTTGAAGCTTTCAATAAACTAATTAATCGAGGTGACGTATCCGTCATCCTCGGGCCTGCGACCTCAGGTCAGACCGAAAAGGCGTTCCCCGTGGCGCGAGACCATCAAATTGCGGCAATTAGCCCAACATCCGCCCACCGTGGACTCAGTACAATTAGCAATTATGTTTTTCGCACTTCTCTCACTACGGATGTCCTTATTCCTCACGGTGTTAAGGTAACCTATGAAGAACTCCGCTATCAACGGGCAGCGACGATGTATGACGAATCCGATCCCTTTTCCACGGATAGCGACGAGGCACTTAGGGAAATACTCGCTGCACGCGATATCGAGGTGTTGGATCCAGAAACCTTCCGATGCGATGAGACCAATTTTAATGCGCAGTTAACTCGGATAAAGGAGTTGAATCCTGACATCATTTTTGTCTCATCTTTACCACCTGCAAAGGCTAAAATCCTGATGCAAGGCCGCGAGCTGGGCATTCCTTTCTCCGTTCCCTTCGTACTGCGTACGCTCACCAGAGAAAATGTGCAAGAAGCAGGTCCCGACGCCGAGGGCGCGATGACCTTTACGGGTTGGGGTAGCGCGGCAGACACCCCAGGAAATAAAGCGTTTGTCCAGAAATACAGCGCGAAACACGTGACACCACCGAACAACTACGCCGCACAGTCGTATGCGGCGTTATATATTCTTGCCGAGGCACTTTCGAATGTCCAAACAACGGAGGCAAGCGCGATTCGAGACTCGCTTGCAAACATCCTTGATTTTGACACGATTGTAGGTAATTTTTCCTTCAACGATGTTGGCGACGCAGATTACACCCCATTTGTACTTATTGTAGAAAATGGTGAACTCAAATTCTTCGAGTAGACTCTCAAATTTTCCCAGACAGGGAGGCTAGGTTGAATTGACCTGTCTTCGTGAAAAAACAGGCTTAAGCGTATCACGATTCATTCGTTGCTACGATTCGGGTTGCGATGGCGAATATCAGAGAGCTTGCCACCGTTTTGGGCAAATTCTCTTTTGACGACTACGGGGACACAATTTATAACCCGATTATTTTGACTGTGAAGAACGGCCAATTTGAAGCCTTCGAGTAGGTGCCTTAGGTGACTATTTATAAACATCTACTTTTTATACATGATTTGTGTTTGACAACGACTTGAATCTGTCGAAAATTATATGCGGTCAAGGTCGTCCCACCGAAACGTCAGCGAGGTCAGCGGGGAATGCGTTGTCCAAATTCGGTTTTTCTGACCATAGGTTGCACCTCGAGTTTTATCCTAATCAACCAACGGGGTTTTGCCAAGATTATTTGGATACTGCCCCACCTAATTTTTTTCAAAACCTTAAGGAGGTTCAAAATGAAGATTAGCAGATTTACCAAATTCACGTTTTTGCTGGCGATTGTGTCGCTAATTGCGGGACTATCTGCCTGTGACCAGATTCAGCAAATTCTGCCACCACCTTCAGATGGAAGGGCTTAGTGGAGAGATTCCCATCGGTGTTGTATTACCACAGACCGGCGATGTACGGCTCAAGTTCATCATTGAGGACGACCAGAGCACCGTTGAGGGTGCGATATCGGCTTTCAATAAATTAATCCATCAAGACAAAGTCCCTGTCATCATCGGTGTCTGGACCTCACATGTTGCCCAATCGGTTTTTCCGATCGCACAAGAAAATCAGGTCGTTGCTTTTAGTCCTGTCGTCATTGCCTCCGGCTTGACGGAGATTGGCGATTTTATCTTCCGGGCAAGCCACGCCACAGACGCCCTGATTCCTGGGGGTGTCAAGTTGACTCAGGAGAAACTCGGCTACCAGCGAGTAGCGACGATAGCGGATAGCGTTGATGGCTTTTCTCGGGATAGTGACGCGACATTCAAAAAGACATTCGCCGATAGCGGCATTGAGGTAGTGGCTTCGGAAACCTTCGCGCCCATTGAAACCGATTTTTCCGCGCAATTAACGCGCATTAAGGAATCGAATCCGGAGGCCATCTTTGTGTCCGCGCAACAAATAGAGGTGATTCGGATTCTCACCCAAGGGCGTCAGCTTGGCATTTCTTCTGAGGTGCCCTTTATTAGTCTCGTGTTGTCCGTGGATGAGATACAAAGGGCGGGCGATGCCGCCGAGGGTGCGATTACTTTTACCGATTGGGTCAGTACAGCTGACACACTGGGAAATCAAGCCTTCGTTCAGAATTACACCGCGAAATTTGGCATGGAACCGAGCGTCTGGGCGGCGCAGCCGTATGCCGCGCTCTATATTTTGGCGGAAGCCATATCGAATGCCCAATCCACCGATTCAACGGCGATCCGTGACGCGCTGGCGAACATCACTGATTTCGACACCGTTCTGGGCAAATTTTCTTTTGACGCTGTCGGGGGCGCAGTTTACGACCCGGTTGTACTGATTGTCAAGAACGGTGATCTTCAAGTCTTTGAGTAGTATTCAGCGGTAGACGTACATAGTTTGAATCGTATCATCAACCGTTCGCTGATGATAGTAGTTTCGGTTCTAAATAATCATTCCGAGTATCAACTAGCAACAAATCCGGTTGGGGTAGATTTGCTGGATTCTGTCCCGCCATAATTTTTTCAATTAAAACCAAGGAGGTTCAAAATGAACATCAGAGGATTCACCAAATTTGCGTTTGTATTGACGATTGTCACGCTAATTGCGGGGCTTACTGCTTGTGACCAGATTCAGCAAATTCTGCCACCACCTCAAATGGAAGGGCTTAGTGGAGAGATTCCCATCGGCGTCGTTTTAGCGCAGACAGGACAATATACTGCCCCGTATGGTCTGTCAATGCTAGATGGCTTTGAGCTAGCTCGCGAACATATTAACAACTCAGGAGTGCTCGGCGATGCAAAAATCACCTTCATCACCGAGGACGACCAGAGCGAGAGTGCCATTGAAGCAGTCAACAAACTGATTCATGAGGATGGTGTATCTGCTATTGTTGGTTTCGCTATCTCAACCCAGCTTGAACAGGTAATCCCAATAGCGGAAGAAAACGGAGTTGTATGTTTTAGCTCCCTCGCTTCCGCTGCCGGTCTGAGCGCGCTTAGCGAATTTGTCTTCCGTACAGGGCTCCCCACAAATGTGCTAAATCCAGAGGGTATTCGGGTAAGTCAGGAGAAGCTCGGCTATCAACGGGCGGCACTGATATATGATGAGGACGATGTCTATTCTACGAGCAGCAACGAGGAGGTGAGTAAAGCCCTTGCCGCTAGTGGTGTCGATATTGTGATTACAGAGACCATCCAAGACGAGGCTACTGATTTTAGGCAACAATTAACTCGGATAATGGATACAAATCCTGACGCTGTCTTTATCTCCGCTTTATCCGTCCAGATGACTGAGATTATGATTCAAGGGCGTGAGGTCGGTATTCCTGCCTCTGTTCAGTACATTGTTCCCGATCTGACCGGAAACGAAGTGCAAATCGCAGAGGAGGCCGCCGAGGGGGCGATTACTTTTACTAATTGGAGTGCTACGGCTGACACACCGGGCAATCAAGCTTTCGTCCAGATTACCTAGCAAAATATGGTATCGAAGCTGATCCCTGGGCAGCTCAGTCGTATGCTACCCTTTATATTCTAGCAGAAGCAATTGCGAATGCACAATCCACCGAGGCAACGGCGGTGCGGGACGCGCTGGCGCATATCATGGATCTCGACACCATTCTCGGTCAGTTCTCTTTTAATGAAGTAGGAGATGCGATTTACAACCCGATTGTACTGACTGTCGAAAATGGCGAACTTGTCGCATTTGAGTAATCCTCAGTGTTAGATGTGCATAACCAGTCCCTGTCATCAGCTACTCGCTGATGACAGGGGCTTCGGTTTGAATTTGGTAACCCCTCGTTGCTCAAGCAGGTGGCTTAGGCAATCTAATCACATTTACTAACCGTGGGCAAACTTCGTTCACGGATATCCGTGACATCTTCTTTTTAACGCTTGATTCTCCTTTTCACATGCTGCTATCATAAATATCACCAACATACAATCGTTTCAATAGCGGACTTAAATTAAAGAAAGGATAAGTTCAAAAATGAAAACCGCAATAACCCTGACCGCACTCAGTTTTATACTCATCGCAAGCCTAGCATATGCCGGCACAATCGCTGGGACTGTTATGTATGATGGGGATGCACCAGCGCGTCCAGCGATGCAAGCGACCAAAGACCAGCACTGCATGGATTCCTTGAAAAATGGCAAATCTGAAGTCCTTGTGGTCTCCAAAGGTAAAGGCATAAAAAACGTTGTTGTCTATTTACGGGCGCGAGGCGCGACGCCAACAATTCCTGCCAAAAATCCGGCTATGGATCAGGTCAATTGTATGTATTCCCCCCATGTCCTCGTTGTGGCCGCAGGCACCACAGTGGATATAACCTCCAGTGACCCGGTTGCACATAACGTCCATTCTCATGCCACGAAGAATGAAGCACCGAATTGGCAGATACCCGGTCCCGGTAGAGCGTTCCCTCTGAAATTAGAAAAACGCGAAGCCATTAAGTTCACCTGCGATATCCACAATTGGATGTCGGGATATATCTTTGTCACAGACAACGACTATTATGCTGTAATTGGATATAAAGACAAAGACGGCAAATGGATTAGCTCCGACGACTACGAAGGTTCAAGTGATACAGGCGCCTACATGATCAAAGACATTCCCGCTGGCAAATACCGGGTTCAGGCATGGCACGAAGAACTTGGAACGACAAAAGCCCAGGCTATCGATGTTGCTGACAGCGGAGAGGTTGAGATTAACTTTACGAGTGCTGATTTTAAGAAGAAGTAAGATGTAGAATAACATCGCTGACGCAGAAACCGAGTTTTTTCTTGAAAACTCGGTTTCTCTGAGCGTTTTGCACTTTCTTTTGACATGAGCCTACCCTATATTGCCTCTCTAATTTGACGAAGTTCCATTTCGAGATTAAATCTGGAGCAACGGGGAAAAATAATGTATCTCACCAAACGTTTCAGCATGAACCCGTCCAAAAACAGGTTATATCTTTTTTTCGGTCTGCTTGCTATCTACCTGCTGCTGACGATTACGACTGTCTTTGCTCAAGATATGACCGACACAGAGTACCGTCCCTTTCCAAAAATTGGCAGCCGCAACGCCGCCTGGATCGCCGCCCAACTGCATCTCTTGTTCGGCTCCTTCATCTTGGGTGTCCCGATGTTTGCGATTGTCATTGAGTTTGTCGGGATGAAGACGAAGGACAAACGGTATGATAAGATGGCACAGGAGTTCATCAAACTTTGTATGGGAGCGTTCTCAACGACTGCCTTGATGGGTGGGGTACTCGTTTTTATCCTCATCTGGTGCTACCCGAAGGTGATGAACAAAATGACGGGAATCTTCGGTCCGACGATGATCTTCTACGTATTCCTATTCTTCGGAGAAACCTTTACACTCTATCTCTACTCCTACGGGTGGGATCGGATGCAGGGTAGGGTGTCGAAAATGTGGCACCTGTTTCTCGGTGTGCTCCTGAATGTGTTCGGGACGGCGATTATGTTCGTCTCTAACTCTTGGCTGACATACCAGACAAGTCCAGCCATTATGGGACCCAAACCCGAACACAAGGCAATCCCGCTTCATAATGAGGAGACCGGCGAATTCATCGGTACAATGTGGCAGGCGGTTAACAACTACACTTGGATGCCTGTCAACATCCACCGCCTTATTGGGAATGTCGCTTTCGGTGGTGCAATCGTTGGTGCCTATGCCGCTTTTCGCTTCTTGGTTGCCAAGACCAAGGAAGACAAGGCGCATTACGACTGGATGGGATATACAGGCAATTTTATCGCGCTGTGTGGACTGATTCCGCTGCCATTCGCCGGATATTGGCTCGGACGGGAAATCTATATGTTCAACACCACCATGGGCATCAACATGATGGGGAGCCTCTTTTCGTGGTTGTTCATCATTCAGGCGGTGATGATTGGGGTGCTGTTCATCGGAGCAAATTACTACCTTTGGTCTGGTATGACCCGCATCGCAGGCGGAGAGATATACGCCCGTTTCCGCCCCTATATGATCGCTATCATTGTTCTATGTATCGCGGTCTGGATGACGCCGCGTACACTGATCATGACGCCCACGGAACTGGCTGCAATGGGTGGTCCGAATCACCCGCTTGTTGGACTCTTCGGCTTGATGACGGCAAAGAATACAGTTGTCAATCTCATCATCTTGACCACCTTTCTCAGCTTTCTGTTTTACCGCCGATCCGGTAAGACGCCGACGGTGCGTTGGAGTAAAGCGGGCAATATCATCATCGCAGCTATCTTTGGGCTGGCTGTCGCAGCGATTTTTACGATTGGGATCGTAGGGTTCAAGGTTGAGACTATCTTTCGCGTTGACGTTCTTACGCCGGTGCAGGTGATAATCGCATTAGCGGTCATGATTTTGGTGACAGTGATTGACCTGATTATGTATCGGAAAGCGATGCGTTCAAGCGAAATCGACTGGGGACAGATGACAGACCGGTCACAATACGTGCTGATTCTACTCGCCATTACCTTTACCTCGCTGATGGGATTGATGGGTTACGCACGGTCGGGACTTCGAGAGGCGTGGCATATTTTTGGCGTGATGCCCGATACTTCGCCGGATGCGTTCACGCCTGCGCTTGCGGATGCCGTTAACGTCATTGCCGTTATTATAGTGATTTTCTTTGCTTTGGTCGGCTTTATTTTCTGGCTCGGCTTGTGGGGCGATAAGAAAAAAGAGGGACAGCCACCCACTGAGGTGGAAGCCACCACAGGGGATGATTAACAATCAAACACAGTTAGGACGAGAGCGATGCAAAAAACACGAATTAGAATTATATTCTTAATTTTAATGGTTGTGAGTTTTATCGCCTACATCGCGAAGGCACCGGCTTTCCCGATCGCTTCGGAAAATCTCCTTCCGTGGTCGATGTGGTTTTTCATCTTTGCCTTGGCGAATATCATGCTCTGGCAGAGCGTGGTCAAACTCCTGTCATTCTCGTTGATGGTCATCTGGCTCTATGCGTTTGCCGCCAGCCTTGTTCCAGAAGAATCAACTGCAACAGTTGACCTTTCGAGTATAGAGCGGACACCGGACGCGTTTATTGAGGCTGGGGAGATAATCTTTAAAGGAAAAGGGAAATGCCAAACCTGTCACACACTCGATCCGTCCGGACCACCAGGTCGCTGTCCTGATTTAACAGGGGTTAGTGTTCGCGCTGCAACACGCCAACCGGGGCTGACCGCGAAAGAGTATTTCATCGAATCCACGTATGAACCGCACAAGTTCCTCGTCCCCGGCTACGGAAACATTATGCCACCGGTCTGGAAACCACCAATCAGTTTATCCGAGTTAGAAATCGAAACCGTTATCGCCTTCCTACAAAGTCAGGGCGGCGAAGTCGATCTGACACCATTTGAACCACCCGTTGATATCGGAAGCGCGGACGCTCTTGTGGAGGAACTGCCACCCCTCCTCACCGGCGACGTTGAGCGTGGCCAAAAGGTTTTCGTAGACGGCGCGAAATGTATTGCATGTCACGTTGTTGCTGGTATTGAACAGCCTGCCGGTCAAACACTTGATGACGGCGTTGAAGTTGTCTCCGCCCCTGACTTGACAGAAATCGCTGCATTAAACAGTCTCCGATATATTGAGGAATCCATCCTGGTACCGAATGCTCAAATTGTGAGCGGATACGGTTCCGTTACCGTGAAAACCGGCGGTGCCTCAATTCAAGGAACGCTTGTTACGCAAGATAATGAACAGATCGTTGTGCGTGTTAAGGACGCAGCCGGTAACGAAGAAGAGCGCACCATTCTATTGAGCGAACTCGATCCGGAGCCGATCGAAGAGCTCGCTGATCTAAAAGGAAAAGGTTATTTCTGGATTCAAGTAACCCTTACCGATACAGGAACCACCGTAAGTGGGGATCTCATAGAAGAAAATGACGAGAACATAACCCTTCAGGTAGGGGAAGAAACACAAACAGTTTCCAAGTCGAATGTGAAGGTTCAGGCGACGCTGATTGACTTTGATGAGAATGTTATCGTTGGGGAGTTAGTATCGGAAAATGAGGACGAAATCACCTTAAAAGTTGATGGCGAAGACCAGACCATTGATAAATTCGATATTGACGAGGGACCGACCTACAGTCGTGCTTTCGGTAAACGACTGGCTGTGACTTCCCCGATGCCGAATAACTTTCCGCTGTTGCTGTCGGTGTCGGACATGAGTGATCTGCTCGCATTTTTGGCGACTCTAACAGGTGTAACAGACGCAACGGTGGCAGAAGGTGAAGCCCTAGATGAAGGGGCAGAGGAAACTGCTGAGTAAGGAGCGTTGAACCGTTATGCAAAAATTATCGCTTTTCACAAAATGCCTGATCATATTTGTCGTGCTTTGGCTCTTTTTAAGGTTCTTTATCGGTGGCGTGTGGTCTGTGCCGCTGCCTGCCAGTGTAATCGGGATGTATCTAGGGCTCATTCTATTGGCGATTTTGGTTCACGTGTCCGTTGAAGATGATAGGTTTCGAGAATTTCTGCGTCCCATCAAAGAGACTTTGGCTGATGATGATAGGAAGACCAGACGTACCGTACTGTTCGCCCTTATTCCTGTGGTTATGCTCGTTTTTACCTTTTCCAAGGTGGCAACAAAGGCAGAGCCACCGGCAGCATTGCGCACTGCACACCCGGCACCGCCCGCTGAATTGACCTACCGCGACAAGGTTATCGGCCCCACGCAAGAGGTGCAGAACCCCTTCCGGCACCTAGAAAAAGATGACAAGGAAGCATTCCAGGTCCACGTAGATAACGGACGTCGGGTCTATTATCAGAACTGCTTTTATTGCCACGGTGATAACCTTGATGGAGAAGGACATTTCGCCCACGGCTTCAACCCGCCGCCTGCAAACTTTCAAGACCCTGGAATTATTCCGAACTATCAGGAATCTTTCTTCTTCTGGCGTATCAGTAAGGGAGGTCCAGGTTTGCCTCCGCGTGCGGCCCCGTGGGATTCTGCCATGCCGGTCTGGGAAAACCATCTGGCAGAGGAGGAGATCTGGGACGTAATCCTCTTTCTATCTGAGTACACAGGATATCGACCGAGGACATTTGGTGAAGCTGAGCATTAAGAGATACGAGACGGCCTCAAGCCCGGAAATTAATTGAGATATAGAATTTGGAGCGAAAGAAAAAATAATGAAAAAGCAATCCTATAAAAACACAGTGCTGATTGCAATCGCCAATCTTATTCTATTAGTAGCGGTTTTCCCAATTACAGCTTTTGCCCAAGGTAAACAAGCACCCGCAGCCTCAGAAGCCGGGAAGGTGCTATATGACGATAAGTGCGCGCATTGCCACGGTATAGAGGGGGCAGGCGATGGGTCTGCAGCAGAAAATCTGTTGCCAAGGCCAAGAGATTTTACACGGGGGATCTACAAAATTCGTTCGACAGAGAGCGGTCAACTGCCCACCGATCAAGACCTTTTTGACATCATATCAAACGGTATGCCGGGCTCCTCAATGCCCGCTTGGCGCGAAATCTTGACTGAGGATGCGCGCTGGCAGCTCATTGCCCATATCAAAACATTCCACGATGGCTTTGAAGGAGCTGCACCACGGTTGATTGATGTGTCGGGCAAAGTGCCCTACTCTGAAGAGAGCGTCGCAAAAGGGAAAGAATTTTACACCAATCTCGGTTGCGTCGATTGCCACGGAGTGGTCGGTAGGGGCGATGGTACGTCTGCCCCAGATCTTACTGATGAGTGGGGTTTTCGCACATGGCCCGCCAATCTGTGGCATCCGTGGAATTATCGGGGCGGTGCGACAACTGAGGCTATCTTCAGGCGATTCATTGGTGGCATCGCCGGCTCGCCGATGCCCTCATTCATCTCAAGTTTCCGGCTCGGTCTGACAGATGAGGAATCGGCGCGTATGACTGAGCTAGAAGCCAAAATGGATGACGACGGTCTTTCAGACGCAGAACAGGAAGAATACGACGGGCTTGAGGAGAAGATGTTTATGTTCGAGGACATCATGCTCAAGGTTGAAGAAGGTGAGGAACTCGCTCCGGACGAACAAACTAAACTCAATACAGCCCTGAAGCCGATTTTTGAGAAAAGTTGGCACCTCGCAAATTATGTAAAATCCTTAGGGCCCGATGAGCAACCACAACCGGCGGTCGGAGACAAAGTGCTGCGCTCTCAATATCGCGCCGGTGCGTTACCGGGCATGAACGATGAAGCGTGGAACGAAATTCAAGAAGCCAGCTATTTTCCGCTGGTCGGTCAGGTTGTTATTGAACCGCGACAATTCAATCCCTCAATCGATTCCGTAACAGCGAAGTCGTTCTACAATGATAACGAAATCGCTTTTCTCTTCACATGGGATGATCGAACGAAAACCCTTCCCAAGACAGATGACGAGACCGGAGAAACAGTTGAAGATGGCTTGACAATTCAGTTCCCGGTGAAAATTCCTGAAGGTCCCACAGATCCGAAACCCTACTTTATCTGGGGTGGTCGCCGGCCCGTCTATCTCTGGAGTTGGAAGGTTGCCGAACCGTCAACGGTTACAGAGATGAATGCGAAGGGGATCGATACAGCGACAGTCCAATCTGACCAAAGTCCAATACAGGCTAAAGGGGTTTACAAAGATGGACAATATCAGCTATGGGTTAAAAGATCGCTCACCACCGAGGATAGAAATGATGTTCAGTTTGCATCGGACGTATTCATACCCATCGCTTTTTCCGCGTGGGATGGCTTGAATGGCGATCTGAAAACGAAGCGAGCTATTTCAACGTGGTACACATTCGTCCTTGATCCCGTTCCATCGAACAAACGCTTTGTCTATCCGCCATTGGTTGCCCTTATCTCCGTCGGTCTCCTTTTCGGTTTGAGAAGTAGTGTCCGGAGACGACAAAATACATAAGAATACTGTTCAATCACAACGAATGAGAGGTAGACCATAAAACAGAGAGAATTTCTCTTATAGCAAGGAGGTTCAAGTGCCTTGCCTATTTGAAATAACCCAACATGGCTTCCTCTCGCTTGTAACCTGTTTCAACAATAATTTCAAAAGGAGTTCAATAATGAAAACTAAAGTTGCTACAATCCTAACCCTACTCATTGCCTGTGTCTACATTGCCACCGCCACCGCTGCCGGTGGAGACGAAGCAGTCGAATCACTAGTCTTCCCGGCTTCCTATAAAGCAATGAGTGTCTCTAATGGTGGTACTATCAGCGGGATGGTAAAATTTGATGGTGCCGCGCCTGAGATGAAAAAACTGGAAATCACCAAAGACCCACAAGTTTGTGGTAAGACTGATAAGTACGATGAATCGGTTGTCCTCGGCGAAGGAAATAGTTTGAAAGATACCATCGTTTATCTAATCGACATCTCAGAAGGTGCCGATTTTCCAACTGATCCAAAGGTCAAATACGAAATCGATCAGAAAGGATGCCATTTTGAGCCACATGTGCGCCTCCTT
>JAKZSX010000458.1:0-5514 GCA_047517405.1 Candidatus Poribacteria bacterium
GTTGGACGATAGATAATCCCAGTCGTCCTCAATAGAGTAGACATTGCTGATTCCGACCGCGCCCTGCACCTGCTTGACCGCCCATTCGTGCCCCGCGGTCTGGAGGATATACGCTTCTTTTGGGTCAGCAATAATGTAACCGTTGTCGTAGGTACGAACCCCTTGATCGTTGCCGAATTTCCCTTGGCCATATTTCGTAATCAACTCCGTCATGACGGTAACAGCTTCGGAGGCAGTTTTCCCGCGTTCCAAACCGAGCCGTATCAGTTCCATGCCAATCAGCTTCGGGGAATCAAACTCATATTTGGAGCCCAACCCCTCGTTTCCAATCACGACCTGATATTCATTAAACCCATGTTCATATCCCCAGCACCAACACGGACGCGAACCGATATGACGATAGGTTATTGCCACTTCGGGCAGCTCGACAAATTGGCATTTCGTGCTCACATCGGCGGGATGGGTCACTCTTACACGTTGAACGAGCGGCTGACATTCGGTCGCCGAGCGGTCACTATTTTTAGCAAAGATTGTTTGACTCTCTTTGGCTGCGCTTGGTAGGGCAACCATTGTGTCACAACTTTTAGGCATTGCAATCCTCTTTCATATTATCCAAAAATGATAATTCGGGTTAGTAATAGAAGGTATACGTCGGCCGGTTAATCATAATGCTCAAGATATTCCAAAAACTTCCAATCACAAAATCTCCTAGTATCAATCCTAAGAAAAATGGAGTCGCTCTCCGATAAAGGCGGATGCCACCATATTTCAGCACCACCCATTTGGCAACAGCAGCAACGACAAACGCTGCCCAGAAGGTATACATGTGGAAGGACACCCCGTAACCGAGGGGATGGATGGGCCACCAGAAAAGGTGACCACGCACCACCGCGAGCAGAATTGTAAACAGGAATCCGATGGCTATGGCGATGATGTGCGCGGTGTCCGCGCCTCGTGGTACCGTGAGCCAACCGTGTAGAAAGCCGTACGAGCGTCCCCCAAAGCTGTTAATCTGTCCCCCCACCTTACCGGTATCCACGCCGAGATCGAAAAAGACATTCACCAACATTAGGATACACAACGGCATCGCAATAATGATAAGTGCTAGCATTAGACGGGACAACCCTTTGACATCAAGGTTCCCTCGTTCCGCGAGCTTGAATGCCTCAAGCTGGTGTGGCATTGGATGACTGCGATTGTCTCGATTGAACCAAAAGAATAGGGAAAACCAAGTGAGATTTTGCCCCCCAATTCTTCGCGTGCCAAATAGACTGACTAGGCTATGGTGGGGACCAATGAAAGTCGTATTATGGATGGAGAGACCAATCTGTGCACGGATGCGCGTAACAGCGATGGCAATGGTCAGAAAATGTGCCACGAAAAATAGGACAGCAATCCAGAGCGCCATTCCCCCTCGCATCGCAAACCAGATGAGGAATATCCCGCCGAATAACAGACCGAAAAACGCTGTCCGATACCGCATCGGCTCGTTCTCATCCTCACGCGGTCTTCGTCCAACCGCTTGCAGAAAAGCCCGCCATATCTGCCGCCGTGTCCCCCATAGCACAATCACCGAGACCCCTGTATATGCCCCAATGTTCTGCTCATAAGGGAAGGGAAAACCGGGCAGACTGTCCAGTCCAGATATAATTCCAATGAAAGCCTGCATTTTGTATAAAAAGAAAAAAAGGATACATGACATGAGCAGATCGAGTGGCATTAGAAAGCTAAGTCCAACGGCAAACGGATAGATTAGAACCGCACTTCCGCCCGTCAGAAAGGCAGTCCACGGCTTTTCCGTGAAGAACAGATTTAAGGAGAAATGCTTCACCGGAATTTCAGGGAGAACAGGAAAAAACAGGTGCATCCCATTGAGGATACTGATAAACGCCGCGATTGAAAAACCCCACCACATTGGAGCACTGCGAAAGAAGGTTCTACCGTTATAAGACATCTGGTAAGGGAGTTCGACAATCGGATAGACGAGCCGCTCCTGCTCCGCCCATTGCTTACGGATAATCGTATTGATGCAGTGCATGACAAACAGCAAGGCAAACGTGAAGGCGCACCACCAGAGTGTAGGCTTTATCCAGCGGCGCAAATACCGCCACTGAAGGAAATCTTCGTCACCCCGATAAAAGGCAATCAGAATCTCCGGGGCGTTAATGGTCAACCACTCCGGTAGATATTTCCAGAACAGGTCGCGCCATTCATTCTCCGTCGTGGCGAAATAGAAGGCGTGAACGATAGTCGAGACCAGCGGTAAGAACATGTCGTATGACATGAACAAGAGTGTCATCGACATCAGGACGTAGAGGGAGATCAATTCCCCGCCGGTCAGGGCGTACTTGGCGGCGAATTTTTTCAGGGGAACGTTGATTATTACTAAAATTAGGATGGTAAAGACGACGCTGTAAAAGGGTGCCATCAGCGTCGGGAAGGTGTATCGAAGCGCTTCACACTCGATGTGCCAAACGTAAATAAACGGCAGTAAAAGCAGTGAAAGGATGACGGTTCGCCAAGTAATCTTTTCGGGCGGTTGTTTGGAAAGTACAGCAGGATTCGCCATAAAGGGATTCGTCGAATGGAGTTATGTTCAGGCGGCAATGCAAGGTTGCATCGTAGGCAAATAGTATAACCGATCTCCACTTTATTGACAACCCAAAAAAACCATTTACCTTGGAAGAACAGGTCCTCCAATATCAGTCAGTAGAATTGGTATAAACCAATGGGTAATTTCCGAGTGCGAGCCTTTTTGCTGGACACACTTTAGCCCCTGTGGTAAACTAATTTAGGTTGCTATCAAACATTGTTTCAACACGGAAGTGATTGATCCGATGAACATGCTCCCATTTACTATCAAAACAACAGATCAGGCGATGATGCACTTATGTCGAATTAGACCACCGGCGCAGCCTCAAGAACTCGATGTTGAGGTTAGAGCTCTGCTCCGTTCGTGGGAGATTCACCACTTGCACGCGCTCAGAGATAGCACTCGTCGCAACTTGACACAGCAAATTCTCAATGAAGTCCCCAACGACGCCTACAAGATGTTTATCAGGTTTTTGAGAGGCGCTGCTGAACCGGAAGTCTTTTTGCCAACAGTCCGCTTAAACCGCTATCTACACCGTCAGTATTGTCTTCTTTTATCCTCCGTACGGGTACACGAATTGTTCGAGGTTTACAACAGAGGAACTCGATATAGCCGACGCCTCATCAACCTCAATGGATACGATCTCATTGTGGGGACAGGCACTCAACTTTTAGACACGGAGGCTTACCTAATCGCGCCCAACAAGTATACAATCTTCCTGCGTCAGGTCAATGCAGCCAATGAAATCAACGTTTATCATAGCGATTTCATTGACCTTGCCGGCAGTACGCCTCCACCGCTAGCACTCCACCCCCAAGAGGTAATTGATACAATTCGGAATAATGTCGACGCAGCAACTGCTGGTGAACCCCATGATCAGGAGGGCTCACCAGTTACGATAGCAAAATGTCCAGAATGTGACGGGGAAGTTCAGCGAATCGGCGGGGCAAGCTACTTCTGCCTTGAGTGTAACTGGGATAATTTGCCGGCACTGAGGTGAGAGTCTACGACTCAGACTAATTTCGCACTCAACGGAATCCAGAATTGGGTGGGTTAGGCTTAGGACGCTGCCAGCTCCGATTCGCAACGCGGATCTGGATGCGTTTGTTGTTCCAAGCTCCGCCACGTAGCACCCGAGCACCACCCGTTTCGAGACCGGTCGGATTTCGTATCGGGCTAACTGCGTAATAAGTGGGTTCGTACCAATCGTGGCACCATTCCCACACGTTTCCCGCGCAATCGTACAAACTGAATCCATTTGGTGGAAAGCTGCCTACCGGCAGCGGTACACTCTGTTTTTGACCAAAGTCCGCACGTCCCTTTGGAGATTCATCGCCCCAAGGATATTCCTTTTGGGTGAGACCACCTCTCGCGGCTTTCTCCCACTCTGCCTCTGTAGGCAGCCGCTTACCAACCCATTTACAATAGGCGACGGCATCGAACCAACTGACATCAACAACAGGTTGTCGA
This sequence comes from Candidatus Poribacteria bacterium, assembly GCA_047517405.1. Lineage (GTDB taxonomy): Bacteria > Poribacteria > WGA-4E > WGA-4E > PCPOR2b > PCPOR2b. Next base: position 4,064 of record JAKZSX010000458.1, read on the forward strand.
GGTTGGGTAAATTTACGGTCGTTCCAATGGGGTGGGGGTGGGTGGTCGGTTGGCTTCATAAACCTTGCGTACTGCTCGTTTGTCACTATATACAGATCTATCTCATAGGCATCAAGAAAGACCCTGTGAACTGGCTGTTCATCTTTTTCTCCGCTCTCACTCCCCATTAAAAACTCACCGGCGGGGATGAGTGTCATTCCCAATTCCAAAGGGGTAATCAGTGGTTCTGCTTCGGCATTTGTCTGGATAGTCCGTGAGCGTGATGACCGCGTTGGATTATCCGCACAGCCACACACCTGCCACGATACGCAGGCAAGATAAAAAATTAGCCAAACTTGATGACTGGAACGCATTTCTTTTCCTCCTCCGCATTGAAAGTAGGATTTGCCGATTGTATAGAAACTCCCAGCGCTTTCGTTGGATTGTCAGCTCGAGATTTAGCAACCCCGACCAAGCACAGAGACCCCCATTGTACTTTTTATTTGATTCATCGCTGACATTCTGCTATACTTATGTTTAGTATACCTTACCAAACTTATTAGAAAGGATAAACCACCCGTGACTTTAGCAGAAGTATTCAATTCATGTCAAGGCATTGAACTAAGGCATGCAAAACTATACGCAACGCTGTCCCTTCTGCTGGGAAATGTTGATGAGCGGGTCGCTCGATTTTGGGAGCAGATGAGCACAGAGGAATGGCAACATTATATCCTCGTCGATTTTGGAAGGTCGCTGTGCGCCCGAAGTTTTGGACTGGACACACCCGCCACAGAAATGCCGCCTGTATCTATCCAACAGATTACGCAAGCCCTAGACAAATATGAGGGGCAAGTTGTTTCAGAAAAGATTACACTCCAAGAAGGATTTGAAATTGCCATTGAGATAGAAGGAAGCGAAGCGGACACGGTCTATATGTATCTCCTTTCAATTATCAGAAAGGCGATTTATCAAAGCGAAGAAATCTATTTACTAGGCCGGATTGCCCAAATAGAGAAGGACATGCACACGCACATTGATAATCTGATTGATGCAACAAAACGGTTTGCTAAGGATCCGGACCTCGTCCGCAAAGCGTATAGCTTAAAGGAACACCATGCCCATTAATTGAGGAAGCATTAATTCTCCGTTAAGGAGGTAGAAACGGTTGCTTCTAAGCGGGAAACAACGGATAAGCGGCGATTAAACCTATAATTTTACCTGAGTTTTGAATTACAAATAATTTTTGAGAAGGAAGTAGAGATGACATACTACGTTTACATTCCGATTGCAGGCGAGAACAAAATTTCGACCTTTACCCTGAATCAGGATACAGGGCAACTCACGTTTCAGCGTGATGTGGTGGTTGGCGGTTCCCCTGGTCCGCTGGCAGTTGATCCTGAGAGCAAATTTCTTTATGCGGGGCTCCGCTCCACACAGGAAATCGCAAGTTACAGCATCGATCCAAACACAGG
>JAKZSX010000459.1:0-2954 GCA_047517405.1 Candidatus Poribacteria bacterium
ATGGGACGGAATTTCATCCAAATTCACAGGACGAAATGGTCCCCAGATTCTTCAACGACTGGGCAGGGCTTGAATTTTTGAGCGAAGTTTCAGATGGAGATTCACCGGCGGCGCAGTTTTATGGCGGAAATCGGGAAAAGGGCATTATGGTCATTGAGGATTTAGGGGACGGGAGGAATTTTTACGGGAGTCTGCGCGGAAAATCTTCCACAGCTGCAATAGGCGAATTAATCAAATTGGCGAGGGCACTGGGAAAGATGCACCCCCTGACAATTCATAAAAAGGTAGTGTACGATACCATCCGTGACCGACTCGGCTCCAGAGATAAGCCGCCCTCCATGGCCAGCGAATGGCAGCGACTCATGAAGAAATTGGATGAGATCTGTGGGAGGGTTGGGGTGAAGTCCCATCGTGGGACAAAGACGGAGATGAAAACAGTTGCGGCGTTCAGTGCTGCCCCAGGACCATTCCTCGCTTATACGCACGGCGATCCGATTCCGATGAATGCGCTTCCCGTTGGCGATGACAGGAAACTCTTCGACTTTGAGTTTGGCGAGTTTCGACATGCGCTCAGAGATGGGATTTACGGTCGTGTCTGCTTCCCGACATGGTACCATATCAATCGTGTGCCAGACAATGTGGTTCAAGAAATGGAAACAGCGTATCGTGCCGAACTTGCTAAGGGGTGTCCCCAAGCAGCGGACGATACGCTGTTTTTTCGATCCGTTGTCGAAGCGTGTGCCTACTGGGCAATTCACTCCAGACTCAATTTTATAGCGAAGGTATGGGAAAAGGACCACAAATGGGGAATCTCAACGCAGCGTCAGATTCTCCTGCTGTGTTTTGATATATTTGGACAAGCGTCGGAGGAATTTGGGCATCTAGAAGCCCTGGGCGCAACCGTCCGCGATATAGCCGCCAAATTGCGTGAACGCTGGACGGATTTGGAAGAAATGCCGTACTATCCGGCTTTCCGCTGATACAACGATCATAAAGAGTAACGAGGCACCGCATAATGTTACGCACTACGCATTACGAAATCAAAAGGAGGATTCAAAAATGAAGTGTACTGATGTCCGTGAGGAACTCGTCGCCTATATCGACGACGAGCTTTCTTCTATGGGAGTGCATGCAATCGAGGCACATCTTGCGGGTTGCAAAGAATGCACCGCCGAACATGACAAACTGAAAGCAACAATCGAATCAACACATAAGGTGGGGGCCCTCCAGCCTGCACAGGATTGGTGGGAAACATTGCGGGGACGTCTGTATGCGCCCGATTCCGATCTTGTGTCCGCAGTCGCTGATCCAAATGCTCAAACACCCCCGGCTGCTACCAAGGATTTTCAACCCGATAACCAGACACAGGCACCCAGCACCTCAAAAATGCTGCGTAAACAGCGATGTTTTGATCGTGCACAAAACCGACATTCGACTTGCTGAACAGCGACGGCAGAGCCGTCCTGTTTTGCTTGCTTGATCCACCTGCTAGGGCGTGTTGACATCTGACAGTACGTAGGTTGGGTTGAACGGTAAAAGGAATCTCTATCAGCGACAATGGAAACTACACTTTTCAACAACACCGGCTTATAAATAGATAGTGAAACCCAACCCCACCGCCGTAGGTCGGGCATCTTGCCCGACACTCCTGCCCGGTTCAATACCGGCAGGTATCCTGTAGGTCTATATTCATATCTCGACACCCAAATGTCGACAGAACCTAGCTAAGCCATAGATCCAAGAATTCTAATTGGCGTAGTCCAACACATAAATCTGATTGGTCTGTGGTAAACTTGACTTACTCACCTCAATCTGTGATTGATGTTGATGATGGACAAGTTCCGCTGGATATCGTGCCGTGAAATCATCTACCGGCAGGATTCGAGTCAGCTTAACTTTGTCGGTTAGGTAGTGCATCGGAATTGTCACCTTCGGCTGAATCGCATCGATCACTTTATCGAGATCATTCAGTTCAATGGTTGGGGGACCCCCTGTTAGCACAAGCAGAATATCAACGCCCTTGAAAAATTCGAGTTGCGTCGCGCTCAAAGGGTTGCCCACATCGCCCATGTGCCCAATTTCGACCCCGTCAACGCCGAATCGATACATTGCATTCTGATCCGGATCGCTTTTATGTATGATACTCTCCATAGCAGGTACAGACGAGAAGCGAATCCCCTTGACCTCCGCCCCGGTCTCAGTAATATCGAGCGCATTAATCACGACCGGATCGCCCGGCACCATATCCGCACAACTGTGGAACCGGTCGGTCGCTGAACTCATAATCACAATATCCACCGGTTCGGTGATTGGGTCATAGCCAGCGACTTCGGGTGTATACGGATCGGTTACAATTCGAGTCCCGTTCCCTTCTAGCATAAATGTAGCGTGTCCACACCATCTAATTTTCACTATATCTCCCTCCTATTGCTGATAATCTTGCTAACTTTTTCGGAAATTTTCGCACTCTCACGTTTCCCTTATCGCTCAATAATAGGTAAAATTACATGCGACGGGTGTGAGGGTTCATGATGAATCGTCTGCTCTGCAATCTCAAGCCGCCGTTCGACCCCCAAATCGCCACCTGTGTTCGGATTCGCATCAAAGCGGGGCCAATTGCTGCTCGAAATGTCTAAGCGAATCCGGTGTCCCTTCTTAAAAACGTTAGAGGTGGGATAAAGTTGGAAGGTGAACTCGTAGACCTTCCCCGGCTCCAGTAACTCTGGGGCATCCCAGCCGTTCCGGTAGCGCGCGCGGATGATGGAATCTGTCAGGTTGATAGCGAGCCCATCGGGAAAGTCATCGCTCAATGGACAGACGTCAATCAGCTTAGCTGTAAAGTCTGTGTCGCGGGCAGACGATGAGGCGTGGAGTTTGACCGTGATTGGTCCCGTGACTTCCACATCGCTCTCTAACGGGGGAGTCTGGAAAGTCAGCACATCGCTGCGGGCATT
>JAKZSX010000460.1:0-10915 GCA_047517405.1 Candidatus Poribacteria bacterium
ATATTCGGTGCCGCCTCCGCGGTGGTCGCCAAGTTGATAATGATCGGCGAAAACGCGCTGCTGGACGGACGGAATCCGATAGCGTTCTGCAACCTGCTATTCGCCGGAAACGTCGTCGCTGGGCTCACGCTGTTGATCATCTTCCACAGAGACTGGAAGCCGTCCAGACTAAAAAAACTGACCCCCAAACAGTGGCTTATACAGCTTGTATTGGCGGGGACGTCGGGCGCGCTAGCGCCGTCGCTGATGTTCCGCGCTATTGAGCAGACCTCAGTCACAAACATTGTACTGATCGAAACGATCGAAATCCCACTCGGTCTGTTCCTTGCGTGGCTGCTATTCCGGGAGAAATCGAGTTGGAGCGCGGTCGTCGGTGCGTTGCTGGCTTTAATCGGTGTTGCAACCACCCTCTGGTTAGAAATGGGTCAACCCGGCGAAATGATGCAACAAGGTCAGATGCGCGGCGGTATTGGACTTGGCGAAACCTATGCGACTCTTGGTACGTTTCTTCTAGTACTTGGGGCGGAACTTGGTCGTAAGCAACTCCAATCAATCCCTTTGGGTGTCTTCAGCGTCTTCCGCAATGTCGTCGGCTCGATTATCTTCTTCGTCGTCGTGCTCATTATGCTTGGACCGGGACACTTTATGGATCTTTTCAGACCCGTACTCTGGGGTTGGATGCTATTGTATGGGGGCATCATTGTCGTCGGCGGTCAGCTCAGCTGGTTTTCGGGGATCAAGCGGGTAACACCGGCTGATATTTCGCTAGCCTCCGCATTTTCACCGATTGCTGGGGTCATCTTCGCATACCTGATACTCAGCGAAATCCCGATGACCGCTCAAATCATCGGCGGGGCTGTCATACTCTGTGGCATCGGGGTAGGGGTCGCTGGAGACCTGAAATTCCCACATAGCGAGGCAAAACGGACCCGATCCGTCAAATCAGAAGACAAACCCAAGACGTTTACAGGCGTTTAGAACCGAATTCACCGAGGAGACACAAACAACCATGACCAATTCCAAAAATCCCAAATACCGCGTCGGCGTCATCGGCTGCGGAAGAGCGGGGACAGGCCGCGCTCGTGCCTTTGATTTGCATCCGTTGTGCGAGGTTGTTGCCATCGCCGACACCGATCCCGAAAATTTAGCGTTAGGTTGTCGACATTTCAATGTTCCGGGCTACAATACTTTCGATGAAATGTTCAAGGGCGAACAGATCGATATTGCCATGCCGGTCTTGCCGGTAAGACCCAACGCTGATGCTGTGGTCGCTTCGGCGGAAGCGGGTGTCAAGGCTATTTTCTGTGAGAAACCACTCACCGCCAGCCTCGAAGATGCCGATCGCATGGTGGAGGCGTGTCGCTCGCGTGGTATTCACTTCGCCGCAGGGCTCGTCATCTCAAGCCATCCAGACTACCAGAAAGCCTACGAATTGGTCGCAGCGGGTGAGATAGGCGAAATCCAGAGGATTGACCTGTATAGCCCTAACAATCAGGGTGGGTGTCATGGGCTTAACCTAGTCCGAAAGTTTGCAGGTAAGGCGCCCGTCGATTGGGTGGTCGGCTGGGTGGACGGAGATCCCTTCAGCGATCACGAAGAACCGTACGACGAGGCTAAGACCGGATTTGGAAAAATCGGTGGTTACATCCGCTTCTCCAACGGGGTTGAGTGCTTCAGTAACTTTAAGGAGATCGGGTGGAAAGGAATCGAGATAATCGGTTCTCACGGGGTGGTGTATAACTGGAACAACACCGGCTTGGGGCTACATCTCCTGAAGGTTGTAAACGGTAAGACCCAACGAGGCCCCGCCGAGTTCAGAGAGGTCAAGGGCTTGTTTGAGGAATATAAGGTGGCGGATCGGGGCTATGATGACGAAGGGTGGCTCGATCCGGGAACTCCGATGATCGGGATTGTTCAGGCGATTGTCGATTCGCTGGAAACAGGTGCCCCGCTCAAGATAACCACCGGGGACGATTTACGCCATGCGTTAGAGATAGCCATTGGCTTGAGAGAATCTCATCGGCAGGGGCACACCCCGGTCAAGTTTCCCATTGAAAATCGGAGCCTTGTCATGCATCCACAGAAGTCGCGATGGCACTATAAGAAAGATGTTTTGGGCAGGGAGTGGTACATGGAACAGATGCGACAACAGAGGAGAGATGAATGAACACTAGCGCAATTCAACGCTTTCTCGCCGAGAAGCGAGGCGGATCTTATCGGGACTCAAAGGGGCTCGATGGTTGGTTGATGTACGATTTCCGGGGCTCGAATCCAATTGCGCAAAGCGTCGCTGGGGTTGATGACCCCGGCATCACCCGACGTTGGTTCTGCTATATCCCATCGGAGGGAGTCCCGATATGGCTTGTCCACCGAATCGAGCTTTCCCATTTTGCCGATGTGGTCGGTGAAGTCAGAACTTATACCGATTGGGGTGGGCTTCACCGCGAGATGGAAACCATCCTCGAAAATAGCCATCGAGTTGCGATGGAGTATTCTCCCTACGCCGCCATCCCTTACGTTTCAAGGGTAGATGCCGGCACAGTTGAATGGATTCGTTCCTTGGGGGTTGAAGTAGTCTCTTCCGCAGATCTGGTGCAACAGTCCGAGGCGCGTTGGACCTCGGATCAACTCGCCGGTCATCAGGAATCGGCACGTTTAATCTTGGAGATCAAAGACGAAGCGTTTGCGTGGTTGGGGGAGCGGTTGCGCGATGGGGTGCCCGTCACAGAGTATGACGTACAGAGTCTCATCATGGACCGTTTTGACGCTATGGACTTGATACCGGGACACCCCCCAATTGTGGCGGTCAACGCGAAAGCCAGCGACCCACACTATTCACCGACGGCGGACCAACATCAACCTATCCGGCTGGGGGATTTCGTCCTAATCGACCTATGGGCAAAGCAGCAATCACGGGACGCTGTCTATGCGGACACAACATGGGTTGCATATGCCGGGTGGATCGCCCCTAAACGCTACGTCGAAATATTCGAGATTGTGCGTGACGCGCGGGATCTCGCTGTCTCGTTTATCCGTGAGACCTTCGCATTGGGTAAGACAGTTTACGGCTGCGCTGTGGATGATGTCGTGCGGAATTACATAGCGAAGAAGGGATATGGCGAGTTTTTCATCCACCGGACCGGGCATAGCATCGGCACGGAGATACACGGCAACGGCGTCAATATTGACAATCTGGAAACGAAGGATGAGCGTGCATTAATCCCCGGTGTCTGCTTTTCAATTGAGCCGGGAATTTATCTCCCCGAATTCGGCGTCAGGAGCGAGATTGATGTCTTTATTGCACATCTCGCGCCCGATGGCGTCATTGTGACAACCCTTCCCGCTCAAGATGAGGTCTTGACGCTGCTGTAGATTTTTTAACTCAAGTTACCACTTATAGAGAACCTTACAAACAGGGATGAGAGTCAATCGCCGCTCGCAATGGATTGCCAAACCCGCTGCACACGGAAGTAGACGACTTAGATATAGCTATCCAAGTCGATCAGTGCTGATACCTAAGAATACAACAAAAAACATGCAAAATATCCTAACTTTCAATGACTAGGTTCTGTTGACATCTGATAAATTGAACTCATATCGGTTTCTGTAGGGGCAACCCTTGTGGTTGCCCTGCTGTAGGTTGATTGTCCAAAACCGACATTGAGGGGTCTGATTAACACACGCCTGAGATTTTATACTCCGTAAAAAGTGTTAGATTTTGTTAGGTTCTGTTGACATTTGTGTGAGGCGTGTCCGTAATTCGCCGATACATACCTAATCGTAGGGGCGAGGTTCCCTCGCCCGATGGGTTGGGAACCCCAACCCCTACAGGTTGGGGTTCAGCCTATATAGTAGTAGGCATACTCCGTATGCCGTAACTAGTGTGCACATTACGGCACGGCGGAGTCCCGCTAAACTGGGATTCAAAGCGACGTGCCTACTCCTGTTTCCCGATTCAGTTGGACTGGGTGTTGGGTTTCACGGTTGCCGTTCAACCCAACCTACGTGGTGTCAAATGTCAACGCGCCCTAGGTGATTGTGGATAACTGACCAATTGAACAATCCCTGATACGCTTGAGACAACTTCGGCCTCTGTAGGTCGATTTTCCAAAATCGACATTTCAGTGTTAAGATATGAATATAGACCTTAGCAACTTGCGTTCGATTTAGTCTAGCTATAAGGGAAATAGAGAGGAATTTACTCCCCCTCACCACCCAACGTCACGGAAGCACCTTCGCCTTCAGATTCTGGGACGGGGGTTTCGGTTTTCAGATCCGCTGATTTTCTGATAAGTTTATCCACCTGCGCTTTGTTCAGTTCAAAGATCTGCGCTGTGTCCTCACGCTTCACGTAATGTGCACCATTCTCCTCTTTGCCAATCAGGAGTGCTCTCGTTGACCCATCCTTGAGCGTGGCGGTAATTGACGCCTTCGGTGCGTTAAGCTCGTACTCTGGAATCTCGCCGGATTCCGCAAAATCGTCGGTCTCCAACGAACTCATCAAATCCGTGATTGTCTCGATCTCCGTTCCATCGGCGGTGGAGACGAACGGTTTAAGCATCTGCCACTCGCCCGCAGCGTCTATCTGAAGCTCAATATCTTCCTCCTCCGATCTGATTGTCAAGTGGGTCACGTCCTCCTTGAGGAAAGCAAAAATTGTCCGATCCCTCCATGAGCGATAGCCTTTATCGAAGGTCGCTTTGAGATACCCCTTGACGATGTAAACGTCGTTGGAATCTGCAGCGCGGACATAGCTGTTAAAAATCTCTGGAGTTGTCTTTCCGGCGAAGAGGTGTGCTAGGGGGTTGCCACTCGCGTTGGTGAGTTTGGCTTCGACGCCGGAGCTGTCAACCTGAAAGACGGCTTGTTTTTCCGCATTACTGGAAGCGCGTTGAATCGTTTTCATTTCGGCAACCTGATCGAGCAAGTCCGCAACAGCCTTCTGATCCGCGGGATAATTATCCATCGATTCCACAAACCACTGATCGTTCTGTTTGACGAGCGTCGTGGTTGTCGTCCCAAATGCAGCGATAATCTCGATTTTCGCTACGTCCGCTTTGTTAAAGAATGGAAACAGCAGTTGTGCCTCCTCAACCCTTCTCTGATCCTCACTCTTGCCGAACGGATTCTCGAAAATCAGGACCAGTAAACCCAAGACGACAAGCACTCCAACTAAAACTAAGAGTTGTTTTGTTTTCATAATCTCACTCAGATTGATGATGAAGCGGGACCTTACGACATGGATCCATACGCTTCAACCAACCGTTTAGCCCTCCTTCTCAAGAAAAATCGAACCAATCCAAAGGCTACAACGAGAATCGGTACACCGGCAATGCTTATAAACTTGAGGAAGAATTTCTCACTTTCGGAGACCTCTTTCAACGGACGGTTTGTAACGCCGTGGGATCTTATGTTGATCAGTTCTTCGCCAAGGGTAAGCCAGTCTACCGTATTCAGGAAAAAGAGTTGACCGTCCCGCCGCCCCTGCTGTAAAAATTGGGAATTTCCAACCACAACGATCTGGGTTGTTTCACTGTCGGTCTTTGTTGTCCGCTCTTCTTCAGCCGGTTTAGCCGTCACCACTTCGTCGGGTTCACTAGATTCAGCAGGTGGGATAGCCTTACCCGCATAAAAACTCTTGAACACTCCCGAAAGCGATATCGCAACGGTATGCGCCTGCTGCACCGAAGCTGGCGGTTGGAATTGGCGGTTCGTTGGACTGATATTGTAAGGGCTTTGAGCCGTCCAACCTCCCCTGCTGGTCTTGGCAAGCGCGATTGCTTCAACGGGAGCATCCACGTTAGGAATCAATTCGAGCGAACCCGCCCAAGGAAATGTCAAGCTCTCTAACTGATTCGTAATAATACTGTCTTTCGATAGTCCGTCTGAAGTCTCTCCTGTGCGGTATTGGTACTGCTTTAGCACCTTGATGAAATATGCATAGCCTGTTGTTACCGTCATGAAGCCCTGCGAATAGGTGAGCTGATCCATCGAGACATCAAGCACAAGGTTATCGTTGAGCTTGACGCCGTAGTGCTCTAACAGATCATTCAGCCCTGTTGTCAGAGAACTTACGTTTAGCCCCTCGTATTGGATAAGGACCGGATCGACTAGAAAAAGTGCCCTTCCACCCCGCATGATGAACTGATCGATTTCATATTTTTCACGCTTTGTTAGCTCTTTTTTGGGGCCCGCGACAACCAACGTTGCAACATCGGCGTCAATCACTTTGTCAGCCTCAATCGGCACCTTTCTCACATCGTACTGCTTACTCAACTCCTGACGCAGCGACCCAAACGCTTGACTAAAAACATCTAGCTCATCGTGTCCAGTGAGGAAGCCAATCGTTTTGATCTCTTTGCTTGTCACTTTGAGAATGGCAGAGGTCAGGTCGTATTCAAGGTTCGCAGTCGTTTGGACGACAGGAAGGACCTCTTTTTTATCCGCATAGAGGATCGCGATACCCATATAAACGTTGGCAATTTCCGCTTTGTCCTTTTCGATGACATTGATCTGCATTTCAGGAATCCCTATAAACCGAAGTTGCTGCTTTTGAGCCTCGTCACCTGTTGCAGGGTCAATAAAGTTAATCTGCAAATTTTTGGAAAAGGCGCGATACTCTTCAAGCATATCGCGGACGGATTGACGAAGCTGCGCGATACGCGCTGGCTGCCGTGAGAAATAGGCATCAATTGTCACAATGTCGTCTAGCCGCTTGAGGACCTTTTTGGTCGATTGCGAAATTGTGTATCGCTTGTCCGCTGTGAGGTCTGCGCGAATAAAACGATGGCTTGATAGGAAATTGATTAACGACACAATGCCGAATACGACGAAAATAAAGGCGAGTGTGTTGCCGCCATATTTTAATGCTTTTGCAGCCATAGGTCTATCTCCATTTCTGAACTGTAACCATCAAGACGCTCAAATAGAGGAAAAAGCCGATAACGGAAAAGTAATAGATGAGATCTCGCGAATCGATAACGCCTCTAAGAATACTGCTAAAATGGGCACCTAAGCCGAGATAGCTGAAAATCGGGACAATCCAGTTTGGCGCATTGAAAAGCACGATGTCCTCACCGATGATGAGTAGTGCAAAACACATCACAATTCCAAGGATGAAAGCGATAATCTGATTTTCCGTAATGGTGGAGGCAAACATCCCAATGGAAAGGTAAGCCCCGCCCATCAGGAAAAGCCCAATATAGCCGCCGAGGATAGGTCCCCCATCCGGCTCCCCAAGGTAGGCAACAGTAATCGGTATGGAAAGGGAGAGCAGAATGGTTACTCCAAGCAGGCTAAAGCTGGCGAGATATTTCCCAATCACCACTTCGTAATCCTTAATGGGAAGGGTCATCAGGATTTCAACCGTGCCTATCTTCTTTTCCTCCGCCCAGAGTTTCATGGTAACTGCGGGAATGAACAGAAGAAATATCCAGGGCACCCAACTGAAGAACCCTCTCATTACAGCTTGGCCCACTAGGAAGAAACCTCGAAAGAAAAACCAACCGGAAAGTGCCAAGAAAAATGTAATAAAGATATAGGCGATAGGTGAATTAAAGTAGCTTCTAAACTCTTTCTTAAAAATTGCTGCGATTTTGTTCATTTTCTTCTTGTGGTATTACCTCCTTGAAAATCACTAAGATTTAATTCGATAGCGAGATTTTCAGTGTTTGTTGTGCATTTGGCTGGCTGAGACAGCCAAATGCAAATTTGCTAGAGTGTTGGTTTTGTTTGATAGTTTATTCCTGCCCGCTTCCACTCAATAGTCCCCTTGCACTTTCGACATCTCGATGTTCTTAACCCTTGGCTCAGCCGTTGTCGTTCCCATTGTTGACCACATCCACATCGTCCGTACCAGCGCGGGGGTGTATGTTGGACGTGGTGGCACCGTTCCGCCGTGCAGTCAATTCGTCGTGCTGCTGTTTTCCATGTTGCATCGTGTCCGTGATTCGGTCCGACTATCGCATGTGCAATCTCGTGTAGGATCGTATCAACAATCTCTGTCCTAGATGCTTTCAAGCAATAGGTAACCGAGAGCGTGATCTGCTTCTCCCTGTATCTGCATGAGCCCCCACGCGCCGGCGCAAGATCGAATACTAACTGCCAGCCCGGTTCGAGGCCACTTTTGGTTTCGTGTTCTTGGATTAGGTGCTTTCCTACCGCTGCAACCTCGGTGAGTGGCATTGCAGGTTCTTGCGTAGGTGCTATCACGGTTAAGAGACTGTACGGAACGTTCCACTGCCCTCCTTGCTGCGTTGCCACTCGTGCGTGCTGAGGGAATAGTCTTTGTACAGTGCCCTGCAGCTTACCCCCCGTCTTGGTTATGAATGATACTTTTGTACCCGGTGGGCACGCCGCTCCTGCAAAATCAGCTGTCACAATTCTCATGGTCATAATCTTCTTACGGGAACTGTGCGTTGCGTTGGAGGTAAAACGGAGGCTGATTGGCTCTACGAGGTGGGTGGCTGTTCAGGTTCGTTGCCGGTCAGTTGCAGGAAAACATCTTCGAGGCTAATTGCTTCTTGACGCAATTCCGTCAAACTCCAACGGTTCTGTACCACAAAATGGAAGAGCTCTTCTGCCGTGTTCTTCCCTTTTTGGGACTCAATCTGATAGCCGCACACGCCATCATCGGATTTAACCCGCTTGAAGTCTGAGACTATACTTAGTTCTTCAAGCTTAGCTTCGATCTCTTCGCGCGGACCTCTGATGGAGATGTGAACCACCTCTTCCCCGCGCGCCCGACCAGCTAGCTCGTCCGGTGTGCCGTTTGCAACGATCTGTCCATCGTTGATGATCAAAATTCGGCTACAGGTCGCGGAGGCTTCAGGCAGGATGTGTGTGCTGAAGATAATCATCTTCTCCTTGCCTATCTCCCGGATCAGATTGCGAATTTCGATGATTTGGCTCGGGTCAAGCCCGGAGGTGGGCTCATCAAGCACAAGGATCGGTGGATCATGAATCAGGCTTTGTGCGAGACCAAGACGTTGACGGTAGCCTTTGGAGAGCTCACCAACATCCTTTTGGATCATCTTCTCAAGTCCACAGGTATCAACGACATCTTTGATACGCTGGGAGCGTTGACTCTTCGGGATGTCCCGGATTTGGGCGATAAATTTAAGGTAGTCGATAACTCCCATATCAGTATAGAGAGGTGCGCTTTCAGGTAGATACCCAATCCGTTTACGGACTTCGATTGATTCCTCAAAAACATCATATCCCGCGATTTTCGCAGTTCCCTCGTCTGCTGAGAGGTAGCCGGTTAAGATACGCATCGTTGTAGTTTTGCCCGCTCCGTTTGGACCTAGAAAGCCGAGGACCTCTCCCGCTTTCGCATCGAAGGAAACATTATCCACCGCAACGGTTGGGCCATACCGTTTCGTCAAATTTATCACTTCAATCATGTTCGACAATCACCTCTATCCCTTTGAGTTTCTAGGATTGAATAATGGTAAGACAAATATAAATAATAGCATGTTAATTAAAAAAGCGTCAAGCAAAAATTGGGGAATTGGCACCCTGCACAGGACACCGATCCACCAGTCAAGTATTATTCCATGTGTCAGTTCGTAGCAGCGCAATGCATTGCGCGTTGGGACGTGCAATAAATCGCACTACTACAAACCGATTTTGCGAACCATAAATTGTGATACGATAAACAGGAGCCAGACGCGTAAGGCAGGAAGGGAGCAATCTCTTATTAAAAAGATAGAATGTAAGGGTTAGGACTTACGCACTTCAGTAGGCAACAATAAACGTTGTTCCCTGCGAACCTGGGAAGGAAGGTGGTACGCAGGTGATGAATCTCTCCAAGGGACACAAATATAGGGGACAACACCCTTCCAGTACAGGGATTGCCCCCTACAATTGCGCTATTGTATGAATTAAGGTTTGTGCTAGATTGCTGCGGGACCTTTTTCGCCGGTGCGGATACGAATCGTTTCCTCAATTGGCAGGACAAAGATTTTTCCATCGCCAATTTTTCCGGTGGATGCCGATTGTTGCACAGCGTCTACAACTTGATCCACACTCTCTTCAGAAACGACGATTTCGAGTTTTAACTTAGGTACAAATTCGATAGTGTACTCGCTCCCTCGATAAAGCTCCGTGTGACCTCGACTTCTCCCAAATCCCCGGACTTCGGTGACTGTCATCCCACGGACGCCTACATTGTTCAAAGCCTCTTTGACATCCTCAAGCTTAAAGGGACGGATAATGCACTCTAGTTTTTTCATGAGTTATCTCTCCTTTGTTCAAACGATGATGCTCACAACCCCTCAACCCTGTGAATCCAGTAAAGCGTAAAAACGTAGGAGACCTACTTACAGGTTACGTTTTACGCTTTACTCTCATTGTTATCTACAACTAAAAAAGAAATCCAACCGATTAAATATCATAGTAGAGATGAAATTCGTGTGGATGCGGACGGAGGTTGATTGCATCAACTTCGTTTTCACGTTTATACTCTATCCATATATCAATCACGTCCTGCGTGATCACATCGCCCTCGAGTAGGTAATCATGGTCGTCCTCTAAGGCATCAAGTGCTTCAGCTAAAGAAGCTGGCGTTGACTCGATTTCTGCTAGCTCCTCTGGCTCCAGATCATACAGGTCTTTCTCGAGCGGGTCTCCGGGGTGAATCTGGTTCCGGATACCATCAAGACCCGCCATCAGCATTGCGCTACAGGCGAGATATGCGTTACAGGCAGGATCTGGTGTGCGGAGTTCCAGTCGCTTCGCTCTTTCGCTCTGAGAATAGACAGGAATGCGGACACAGGCACTCCGGTTTCTTTGCGAGTATGCAAGATTCACCGGTGCCTCATAGCCTGGGACCAACCGCTTGTAAGAATTGGTTGTCGGCGCAATGATAGCACACAACGACGGTAGGTGTTTAAGGAGACCGCCGGTGTAATAT
>JAKZSX010000461.1:0-4767 GCA_047517405.1 Candidatus Poribacteria bacterium
AACCACTCGTTCATTGGTTCATTAATCCAAAGTTTTCGCACGTTGCCGCAGAAAATGATCCACCAATACCAGCGCGGTCATCGCTTCAACAATTGCAGGTGCACGGGGCAAAACGCACGGATCATGCCGTCCATGCGCCGATAGCGTGACGGGGTTTCCGTGGAGATCCACCGTTTCCTGTTCCTTGCGAATGGTGGCGGTCGGCTTGAAAGCGACCTGAAAAATGATGTTTTCGCCGTTCGATATGCCGCCCTGCGTCCCACCGGAGTTGTTCGTCCGGGTACGAATGCGCCCGTGGTCGTTGTAAAAGGGATCATTGTGCTGTGAGCCGGTGCCGACCACGCCACGAAAGCCGGAACCGATCTGGAAGCCCATCGTCGCCGGGAGGGACATCATCGCTTTTGCCAAATCCGCCTTGAGCTTGTCAAACACCGGTTCACCGAGTCCCACAGGGACATTCCGAGACACCGATTCGATAATTCCACCGAGAGAGTCACCATCACGCCTCGCCTGATCAATCTGTTCTGCCATTTGTTGGCTCGCTTTCGGATCTGGACATCGGACAAGGCTGGATTCAATCTCATCAAGGGTCACAGTATCCGAATCAATCTCCGCTTGGATTGTGTGGATCTGCTTGACGTAGGCGAGGGTTTCCGTCTCACACTGTTCGCGTAGAATCTGCTTTGCGATGGCACCCGCTGCGACCCGTCCGATTGTCTCACGGGCACTCGCTCTGCCGCCGCCTTGCCAGTTACGGAGACCGAATTTCTGCTGGTAGGTGAAGTCGGCGTGTGATGGTCGATACACATCCTTGAGGTGTTCGTAGGCGGAGGGTTTTGCGTCTTTGTTCCACACCAGCATTGAGATTGGCGATCCAAGCGATTGTCCCTCGAAAACGCCGGATAAAATCTCTACCCGATCCTCCTCCTGACGCGAGGTAGTGAGATGGCTTTGTCCGGGTCGCCGTCGATCTAGTTCCGCCTGAATGGCACCGCTATCGATTTTGAGTTTCGGCAGACAGCCGTCGATCACGACACCGATCGCCCCGCCGTGCGACTCGCCCCATGTTGTAATCCGAAAAAGATGACCAAAGGTATTTCCCATTGAGTTGCTCCCCATTTCAGTTTCGCATCGTCCCCCAATAGAGACATTTAAGGACCCGCCAAAATCCTCTCCCGATGGGATGGGGACTAAAAACAGCTTGACAAATCCATGATGCATCCATTACTCTAATTTTTATCTGAGGCTTGAAAACATCAATGCGAATACTCGGCAAATATAGCATATCCACCCCCGAATATCAACCAAAAGTTAGCGAAAGTAGGCATGATAATAAAATTCCTTAAACGGTTAGACATTCGTCTGATCGGTATTTTCATCGTCATCGCTTTGCTGTGGGATACACAGGTTGTTTATCCACTCAAGATTTTTGTTGTTTTTATGCATGAAGTCAGTCACGGCTTGGCAGCACTCGCAACAGGCGGCAGTATCAAAGAGATCCAAATTGTTCAACAAGAGGGCGGGCACGCGGTTACGCTAGGTGGTTCACGTTTCTGGACACTCACCGCGGGCTATCTTGGAAGTCTAGTGTGGGGTGGGCTGATTCTGATTCTCGCGGCGCGGACGCACCTCGGTAAATTGATCAGTGCTGTTATCGGTGTAGGTATGGTCCTTATTTCAGCCTTCTATCTACGAAACAGTTTCGGGTTTCTATTCGGCGTTGGGTTCGGTGGGGGACTAATCATCATAGGCAGATTTCTGCCAGAGTCGATTAACGGGTGGCTGCTGCGCGTAATCGGTTTGACCAGCTGTCTTTATGCAATACTCGACATCAAGAGTGATATTTTAGATCGTTCCCAGCTTCAATCCGATGCCCGTATGCTTCACGAAGAAGTGACACCGTACATTCCGACCATTGTGTGGGGCGTTTTATGGATGGGGATTGCAATAGGCGTGACCCTATGCGTCCTTTATATTGCTGGCAAAGGCAAAAGTCGGCAGACGGTATTGGACAGCGGAGATTGAACTTTGAAACAGTTACGTGCCAAACCACTCAAGGATTTTCTCAAACAGGCGTCACGTCCGGATAGAGAACTCATTTTTATTTTGCAGGATGTCGAAGATCCGGTCAACGTCGGATCGGCGTTTCGGATTGCGGATGCAGCCGGTGTGCGCCAAGTCATTTTGACAGGAATCAGCGCACGTCCACCACACCCATTGATTCGGAAGGTTGGTCGAGGCAGGGATCGGCGGGTGAAGTGGAGTTATAAAGAGCAGGCAGCGGATGCAATTTTAGATCTCAAAGCGCAGGGATATGTTAGTTGTGCCCTGGAGATAACCGCTGCGTCTGTGCCGTACAATGAAACCGAATATCCCGACAAGCTCTGTTTAATCGTTGGGCATGAAGACCACGGCGTAACGAAACGCACCCTCGCTGCGTGTGATATGACAATCTATATTCCGATGTACGGCAAGGGTGCTTCGCTGAACGTTCATGTGTCGTTGGGGGTTGCGGCGTATCATATCCTACACAGTGGTTGAAATGAGGTTTATAGGTTCAAAGGAGGAAATTGATGAAGCTAAAGGTTGGTGTTGTGGGGTTAGGGCGTGGGCGCGTATATATAGACAACTTCTCGAAGCACGCTCAAGCGGAAGTGGTTGCGGTGTGTGATGTAGATACGTCCCGGTTGGAGGCGGCTGACTGCCCGGTCGATACGTCTAAATATACGAGTTATGAGGAATTTCTGAAGCAGGACCTTGATATAGCGGTCATCTGTACGGAGATGCCACAACATGCCGAACACACAATCGCCGCATTGGAAGGTGGGAAGCATGTCCTCTGTGAAGTACCAGCGGCATACACACTGTCAGAGTGCGAAGCGGTTGTTCAAGCTGTCGAAAAGACCGGATTGAAATATATGCTCGCAGAGAACTGCTGCTATAGCGACATGCACCTCGCATGGAAGGAACAGATCTCTGCCGGCGAACTTGGAAAGATTATCTACGCCGAAGCCGAATATATTCACGACTGCCGAGGATTGATGCGGCGTGGGGACGGGACGTTGACATGGCGAGCCAAGATGCCGCCAATTCAATACTGCACACATAGCCTTGGGCCGCTAATTTTTATGATGGAGGACCGGTGCGCTGCAGTGACAGGGTTAAATACCGGCTCTAACATCGCACCTGACCTCGGCGTAATCGACCTTGAGGTTGGACTATTTCAGATGGAGAGCGGTGCAGTTGTTAAGATTTTGTGCGGCTTCTCGATTGAACGTCACCCGGCATTTCACTGGTATGTTGTCTACGGCACGAAGGGCGCATTGGAAAGCAAACGTCAATATAAGGACAGAGCGAGTGGATACTTCCGGGGAGTAGTCCCTGACCGAGAGATGACCCCGTTCACAAGCGATGACAGTGGACACGGCGTAGCTGAAAGCAGAATTGTTGAGGGGTTCATCGAATCCATCCTGAACGATACGAAACCGCCCATTGATGTTTACGAAGCGATGGATTATACAGCGCCGGGGATTTGTGCACATCTGTCCGCTGAAAGAGATGGAGCGGTTGTGCCCGTGCCGAATTATCGGTGAACCGACGAATCGTCAGTAGTGTTTCACGCCTTTTCAAACGCTACAATATCTCGATGGATTTTATTAGAGATTCGCGTCCGTAGGTCAACATCGGTGAAACGTTGGCGAAACCCGTGTTTCTGGATCAGGTCGAGCACCGTTTCGCGTGGCAACGCATACAAGTTATAAGCGATCACAACTGTCCCGTTCGGCTTGAGCAAACGGTCCCAACTTGGTAGGGCAGCATCCAACAGCGCATCTAGTGGGATTGGTGTGAGTTTTTCATTTCGGCTTCCAGCGCGGACACCGTAGGGAAAATCCGTGATTAAGCTGTCGAACTGTTTGGGCAAATATTGATGCGCTTCCCGTGTATCGCCGTTGATGATTTGATACCGGTTTGGAGAGGAGTTGCGTGTCACGAAAAGATGGCGCGTTCCATCGTGGGATTCCTCAGAAGGTATTTCAAGGTGCTGCAAAAGTTTTCGGAGATTTTGGGCACTTCGCTTCGAGGCTGTGGGAGAAATCTCTAAGGTCACACCATCAACCCCTCTTAGCACACACTCGAAAAGTGTCTGCCCGTAGCCGCCCATTGGATCTAGGACGCAACCGATAGGTGCCGCGTTATAACTGAGATTCAGCATCGCACGAATCAGGTAAGGAGACTGTCTCGCTGGAGATTGGTAATCAAACGCCTGCGGCGCGACTGTGGTAACCCAGTTTTTATCAAGCGTGAGTACCGATTGGTGCACTCCAAGTTCAACGAAGGCACAAAAGGCGTCGTAGTCCTGCCGCAAGGTCTCCGCTACCCGTTGATCTGTAGCCCCATCCTCCCATACGAGCGTGTCAATTTGCGTCAAAAAGGTCATCCACCGGCACCGCTCGATTTCTTCGGACCTCAATTCGCCTACATGCCAGACGACACTGCCCGGTGGATAGATTTCCGGTGTCGCAACCTCGACGACACGCGGCAGCAGGTTCACGATTTCGGTCTCAGACAGTCGTCCGACGATTCTCTCGTGACCACTGAGCTGTTTGTATTGGAAGTAGTAAACTGATAGGCTCATGTCAAAAGAAAGTGCAACGCGCTAAGAGAGTGATGCGTGAGACGTGAAAACCATTTTTTCATTGGTGCAGTCGGGCAAGATGCCCGACCTACGGGGCTCATAGAAAAAGAAAGTGTAAAACGTAAAGAGAA
>JAKZSX010000462.1:0-7907 GCA_047517405.1 Candidatus Poribacteria bacterium
CACCTACCAGTTGGTGTAAGACCCATCGCGGCGCCGCCAGTGCGGTGCCTCCCAGAATGTAAAAGTCTGATTCGCTCCCATCTCTTCATTGAACTCAACACCAAGCCCCGGCGTATCCGGCACCACGAAGCGATCCCCTTCAAGTTTCGGCTGCATCGGGAAAAAATCCTCATTGTAAAATCCGCTTTCCTCTGTTGGTGAAACGCGCACCTCCAACCAAGCAAAGTTGGGAACCGCTGCGGCTAGGTGTACTGTGGCCGCCGTGCAAATCGGACCCAACGGATTATGCGGCATTAGGTCAATATAGTGCATTTCCGCTAAACTCGCCACTTTCATTGCTTCCGTTAATCCCCCAACATTACAGACGTCAATGCGGGCAAAATTGGTAAGCCCCCGTTCCAGATAAGGCAAAAAGTCCCATTTGCTGGAGATTTCTTCCCCGATTGCAAACGGAACATCAACCATCTGGCGCAAAGATTCATACGCCGCCGGCGTCTGGTCGCGAATCGGCTCTTCGAGAAAGTCGAGGGTGCCACTGGGCATACGCTGGCAAAAAGATGCCGCTTCAGCGACACTCAAACGATGATGATAATCGATACCTAGGACGGGCGCAGGACCGACCGCTTCCCGAAGCTGAGTCAACTGGCTGGCGGTTATGGCAATTGACTCCCGTGGCTCAAAAATCGTTGGATCGCCGTTTTGGACTGGTACCGTGCGGATGATATTCCAACCTTTTTCGATCAACAAATTGGTGTCCTCAATCAACTTCTCAAGCGATTCGGCAAAGGTGGTAGCAAAACAAGGGACAAAATCCCGCTGTTTCCCACCGAGCAATTGGTAGACCGGTACACCGAGTGCCTTGCCCGCGATATCGTAAAGTGCGATGTCAATAGCGGCGATAGCGGCGGTCAAGATACGTCCGCCCTCAAAATACTGGCTCCGATACATCTCCTGCCAGAGTCCACCAATGCGCATGGGGTCGCGGCCAATGAGGAATTCGCGATAATGCTGAATCGCACCAACGACAGCCAGTTCACGCCCCGATACCCCGGATTCTCCCCAACCGTAAATCCCTTCGTTTGTTTCGACTTTAACCACCAGTTGATTTCTGTGTCCGACCTGCACTGGGATCGGTTTAATGTCAGTAATTTCCATTGAATCTCTACTCCTTGTCATGAGATGCGAGAAAACGAAAGACTGTCCGACAAACTCATTCCTTTAGCTCAGCCGCTTTGAGCGCGGTAAATTCGCTCTCGGCATCCTCGACGAAAACCCCGAAACGTCCTTCCTTATAGTCGTGAACAGCACGCGAAATGACTAGCCTGTCATTCAGGTAGACGTCTAAGATGTGTCTGTGGAGTAGGACTTTTAATGCTAGGGGTCGATTATAATCAACATCGAGCGTAATCTTCATCGCCATCGGGCGGGAGACCACCCATGGCCTGGGGTATCGCCACAGCGAGATGACACCGTTTCCAGGCTCTAAACGCAGGAAGTAACCCGCTTCGCCGGTCTCGCTCCCACGGAGAATCAAGCCCGCTGCGGCACCTCGTTTCATCGTTATCTCGCAGGAGAGAATAAAATCCTTTCCGCCGGCAGAAAGCATCCCTCGTGCCAGCCCCTGAGAAGAGGCGGCGGAGAGTCTCCCCGACTCCCCTTTCCACTCTCCCCGTTCCGAGCGTACCTGCTCCAATGAACTCGGACCTAGTAATGCCTCGCCTGCCAAACGGTCAACGATGTTTGGATAAAACAAACCGATTCCTCCATCTGACAGGGACCGAATGTGCTGAGGAGTTCCTAGCACTCCACCCCAAGCGTATCCCTCTCCACCCCATTCGGGTTGGTAATCATCGTTACCGCCGATACGGTCGGCAGCCCAAGGTACAAGGTAATGATCACCACCCATCATAGCGGTTCGAGGTGCATACATATAGTTCGGCAAGAGGACATCGTCCTCAGGACAGAGATAGGGACCTTCCAGCCTTTCTGCGACCCGGTAGCGCGTGGTGTTCGTCTCTCCATGACAGAAGATCAGATAGTAACGCCCTTCCATTTTAAGAATCTCTATAACCTCAAGGGCTGCCCCGATAAAAGGACTGTAAAGGGGCGGTTTCACCTCCCAGTTTTTCAGGTCTTTGCTAACAGTCCAAGCCACACAGCCTCGTTCCAACAACGGTCCATGGTTGAGCCGGGCGGTGGTGACCATCACGTATTGTTCGCCTGCATCATCGTAGAACAGAAACGGATCTCGCCACGCCGTAAGCAGGTAGGGGTCTTCTACAGGGGCATCGTGGGGAACGTACCAGCGCGGATCCGGAACGATTATCGGTCGCAGGGGAGAATCTTTCTCCCACTTGATTAGGTCATCGCTGCGGGCATGATAGATCACTTGGGGGTTGGTGCCGGCGTAGAACATCTGGTACTTTCCCTCGGAATGCGCTATCGTCGCGCCACCTATTCCGTCATCATCTGGTTCTCCCGGCTGCCCTGGCAGCAGTGCCGGCGGCAGAAGCTCCCAATGGAGAAGATCGGTACTCACGGCGTGGTCGAGCTCACAACGAGGAAGTCTCGGCGGATCGTCGATTCTTTTGCTCAAATAGAAAAGGTGGCACTCGTCTTCCCGACAGAAGAAAGATGCATCCCCGACGAGTGCACCTTCGGGACGAAAATGCAAGGTGTAACATGGCGCGAAGTCTTGACGGTCGAAATAGTGTGAAGATGATTCCATCTGATGAGGACCTTCCGACTCGAGTGCATCGCGGCGGAAATACGCGAACAGCGCGGGGACACCATCTACCCTACAGGAATCAGACTGTCCACAAACTTATGCCGTGAAGCACAAGGTCTTGATTATCTATAATTTGTTCTCCATTCCCAGCGCACCCCTATGGAGATCGCAAGGTAAGCAATCGTACTCGCCGATAGTTGTGGTGCTCTTTTACGCTTCGGGTTGAAGGGCAATCACGCGAGCGGGCGCACCGTCCGATTCCAGAATCTTCAACGGGAGCACGTAGAGCTGGGTATAGGGGCTTGTCAATTGGCGTAGGTTACAGAGGTACTCAATCATGATGACGCCGTTGCGAAGCAACACATCATGTGTTACAAATTCAGAAATCGGTGCGACCTCTTTGTCAAGCAGTTTTCGGATGGGATAGTCTTGTGGAAAATCATAACCAACCGCTTTAATCTGACAGGATAAGAGCCACTCGCACACCGGTCGGGTCATGTAAGGCGCAGTCGTCCAGAATTCCGGCGTTTTTGGCGAGGCGACCTCGTCCCAACAGGTCTTCAGCACGACGATGTCGCCCGGATTGATGTGTTCACCGGCATCACGGACTTGGGCATCAGTAATCGCTGAATTGGGTTTGATGCCGGTGAGGTCGACAATTGCCGCTCTGCCCACAATCTTATTGAGTGGAATATCGCTCGTTGTCTGACCGTTGGGGTCGATATGCCTCGGCGCGTCAATATGCGTAAATCCATGAACCCCCCAGCCAGCCCAAGTCACTTGGAAAGTGCTGCCTGTATTGAAGTCCTCTTTGAGTTGCCGATCTACTGGCCACCGAAAGTGGTTCTCAATTGGCATTGTCAGGTCAACAATCTGATTCATTTGACATTTCACATAATTGATCGAAGATAGTTCAAAGCTTTCCGCATCGATTCCACCCGATCTGACTCACCTTCGTAAACCACTGACAGGCAGCCGTTATAACCGATTCCGCGTAGAATATCAAGGATGCGTGGATAGTCAAGCCACTCCTCCACGCCACTGTCTATGTGATAAAACTTTGTGCGAGCGTACACGGCATAAGGGGCTGTCTGTGCGATGCTATTGTAGCAGTCGTAATTCGGATGAGCCGACCCCCGGTGGCCACTCGCGCCGGGCGAACCCGCGTACTGTCCGGTATCAACGATGTGTGTGAAGTAGGGATGATCCGTTTCACGAAGGGCGCGAAGCAGATCCGTGCCGGTACGGGTGACATTGTTGTGATTGTGATTCTGTAAACCGACGAAGATTCCTTTTTCGTAGCCATACGCCGCAACTTCCTTGAACCCGGCAATCATCGGTGGCCAGAGTGCCTCCTCATCTTCGTGCTCTTCCCGGAGGTATGCGGCGAAAACGCGAACCAATGGACAACTCATGAAATCTGCAACATCGATCCACTTCTTAATTAACGCAATCTGCTCCGGATGTTCCTCAACAGGACGTCCAAAATCGTTGCTGATTCCGATGTATCCGAGTGGTAATCCCTTCTTCATCAGATCTTTTTTGACTGCTCGCAGATAATCAATGTCGGTGGATTCGAACGCGCTCGAATGCAACTCAATCATGTCATATCCTAGGTCATAGACAATTTGTGCAAAGGCGGTGGCGGTTGTGTTCCTGACATTCAAAGACATGGTGCCGATTTTCATCATGGCAAATACTCCGTATCTAGAAAACAGATTTTCAATAAAAATTCTCGCGTTTGGGAGGGGAAGGAATGGTAGAAAGGAAGGAAGAGCCCCTCTATACTCCCAAGGAAACTTCCGAAGTCTTCAGTTGGAAACGGTGTCGAGCTTAGCACAGAAGATCCACTCCGTCAAGTCCAAAAGCAAATTGGTAGACTCTTCGCTTGATATCGGTATTACAGGCGGTTTTATGCCAATTGAGACTGGTCATCCACAGGCACAAATTTTGTTGAGTTGTGGCCACAAACGTGGTAAGATACTGTTCGGTTGGCTTTGAGGGTTGCAACGAGTGGTCACTAAATTTTAGTACAGTACAAGAGGGGGAGGAATAGCCATGCGTATTGCTCATGTGCATCGGGATGAATTGAGTGTGTCAGAAGGTGTCCATGGCGGAGCGGGTCATATTTTGATTAAGGGTCTCTGGGGCGAGGAGGCTTTTCAGACGCCGTGGTGGTTTGTCCATTTCGCGATTCTGCCGCCCGGCGGCGGGATTGGTCATCACCGCCACGATGAGTGCGAGGAGATGTTCACAATTCTGGACAACGCTGCGCAGTTTACCCACAACGGCAGAACGGCAGAGGTGGTTGGGGGTGCGACTGTGCCTTGTCGAAAGGGGGAATCGCACGCAATCTACAATCATACAGACAAAGAGACGCGATTCATGAATTTCTGTGTGGCAAATCCGGGCGGCGGGTATGATTGCACAGACTTTGGCGAGCCCCGTGTCGGCGTTCTGTTGGAGGAGGTTGATAGGCTTCCCGTTGGGCGGCTTGACCGCAATCTACTGACTTTTACCCCAAACGTCCACGCAGGCAAAGGATTAGTAGGGGTGAGGCAGGTGTGGGGGCATCAGGATTTCCGAACAAATTGGGGATTCGTTGCTCACTGCGTAGTTCCACCCGGCGCATCGGTCGGCTATCACCGCCACGACGTGATAGAGGAGACGTATATCATCATGGCGGGCAGCGGTCGAATGACGGTAGACGACGAAGCGGAGGAGGTACATGTAGGCGATGCCATCCCGAACCGGCTGGGTGGATCGCACGGTATTTATAACCATACGCAGGAGGACTTGGAGTTACTTGTGATGGCTGTCTGTATGGAGCCGGGGCAGTTCGACACCTATGACTTAGGGGATGATTTGACTGCGCGATAGTAGGTTTGAAAGGAGAGATTGATGGGACAACTTGAGAATAGAACTGCCATTGTCACCGGTGCGAGCCAAGGCATCGGGAGAGCAATTGCACTGGCATTCGGTCGGGAAGGTGCCAACGTCGTCGCTACCGCCCGCACGACAGCGGCGATTGAAGCGGCGATTGCTCAGGTCGAGGCGGCGGGCTCGGCAGGTTTGGCGGTGACGGCAGATTTGGGGGTTGAGCGAGACATTCAGCGCATCGCGGATGAGACGACCGCGAAGTTTGGAGGGGTTGATATCTTGGTCAACAACGCTGCCATCATCCACCCGCCCATAGATCTGGTGGACTTGGACGCCGACTTGTGGCGGCAGGTTATGGATGTGAACCTGACTGGTGCTGCGTTGCTCACAAAGTTCGTGCTGCCGAGCATGATTGAGAACCGATACGGCAAGATCATCAATATCTCAAGCATTGGTGGGCGCAAAGGGGGCAAGGGTCGTACTGCCTATCGAGTGACGAAAGCCGCGCTGATTAGCCTGACGGAGAGCGTTGCAGCCGAGGTCAAGCAGCACGGTATTGATGTCAACTGTATCTGCCCCGGCGGGGTTGATACGGAGGGTTTCCGCGAGGCATTCGGGAGCAGGGGCAGGGAAGAGAATCCGAAGCTGATGCTGCCCGAAGAGATTGCGGCACTGGCAGTTTTCCTAGCGTCGGACATGAGTTCGGCGGTTACGGGCACAGCAGTAGACGCATTCGGTACGACCAACCCATTATTTGGGTAATGGGCCTCAAAGCTCGGCTTCCAATTGGCTCAAACCCTCATCGATCATGGCGATCACTTCGTCAATCTGGCTGCGCGTGATAATGAGCGGAGGATAAAAACGGAGGTCGTCGCCGTTTACCCAATCCGCTGTGCCGCCTGCACTCCCCACAGACAGCCCCTTGTCCAGTAGTATCCTATTGAGGCGTTTGTGAAAACCAAGCGATGCGGGGAAGGGTTCCTTTGTATCTTTGTCGCGTACCAGTTCTATGCCGAGAATAAGTCCAAGTCCCCGAATCTCACCGACGCTTGGGTGAGCGTCTAACGCGCTTGCTTTTTCCAGCAGATACTCGCCCATCTGCGCAGTATGCTCAAGAATCCCTTCCTCTTCGATGATGTCCAGTACCTCCAGCCCAACCCGCATCGCTATGGGATTATTGACATAGGTAAAGACATGGGCAAAGGGTGTGCCGCCCGACGCAAAGGTATCGCGAATACTGTCTCGAATAATCACGCCACTTAAAGGGGCATAACCGCTGCTGGCAGCTTTTCCGAAGACAATCATATCCGGGATAACGTCCCAATGTTCAATGGCGAAATATCTGCCGCTGCGCCCAAAGCCGGTGATGATTTCATCCGCAATAAATAGGACATCGTATTTATCGCAGATTTCGCGGACGAGAGGGTAATAGTCCTTGGGGGGTATCGCCGCAGCAACCCCTCCGAGCACCAACGGCTCCGCCACAAATGCCGCCACATTCTCCGGACCGGTCTGCAAGATCATCTGCTCTAGTTCGCGGGCACAGGTCAGGTTGCATTTCCCTTCACACCCCGCAAACACGCAGCGATATGGATAACAAGGCGTGATATGCGGGAAATTGGGTAGCAAGGGCGCGAAAAGGGCGCGCATCCCCGGTGCACCTGTGACTCCCAAAGCACCGAGTGTCGCGCCGTGGTAGCCGCGCCAGCGGGCAATGATTTGGTGCTTCTGTCCATTCCCGCGCTGCACATGGTATTGCCGGGCAATCTTAATCGCGGTTTCAATACCCTCCGAACCGCCCGAAACGAAGTAGGCGTGATTCAGGTCGCCGGGGGCTATCGCAGCAACCCGATCAGCTAAGTCGAGTGCCGGCTGGGTCGTAAAATGGGTGGCGAAGCAATAGGCAAGCGTTTTGCCCTGCTCTGCCATCGCATCCGCGATACGCTGGCGGCCGTGTCCCAAGGTGACATTGCTCGCACCGGCGGCACCGTCGATGTAGCGTTTACCCGTTTCATCGTAGAGGTAGATCCCTTCCCCGCGCACCAGTAGGGGATAATCGTAACTCAAATCGCGGTGGAACAGCGCGTTTTGTGTGTCGGCGTTTGACATTTTGCTATCTCCCAAAGTCAAATCAGGATTTACAGGATTTTAGGATTTTCAGAATTACGAGAAGCAACTTAGAAGTCTGAGATGAATTGCCCAAATTGTGCCTCCCATCTTGCTGCTAACCCTAGTTCGTCCTCCCGATATTCATAGCCCTCTGAATTTTCGCCTTTATATTGCTCGCGATACCAGTCTA
>JAKZSX010000463.1:0-3297 GCA_047517405.1 Candidatus Poribacteria bacterium
AAGCAGATGCGGATGCTGTCGCCGGGATGCAGGTTGAGACGGATGAGCGGGGTGTTTTTTCGCATGGGACTCGCGCTCTGCCCGGCTATGTGCGCGGCATCCTTAACGGCGAGATTAACCCGAAGCCGACACCGCAGGTCCTGACAGATGCGCCGAGCACCGCCCTTGTTGATGCGGATAATAGCCTTGGGCATGTCGCTGGCATATACGCGATGAATATGGCAATTGAGAAGGCTGATGCCACAGGATTCGCATCGGTTGCGGTTCGCAATAGCAATCATTACGGTGCAGCAGCGTGTTTCGCAATGATGGCACTGCCGAAGGGGATGATTGGGTTCAGCACTACCAAAACGGGTGGGGCAAGTGTCGTACCGCACGGTGGGATGTCGGGAACCCTCGGCAACCATCCCGTTGGCTACGCAATACCAACCAAAGCAGAGCTGCCGATTGTGTTGGACATGGCGGTTGGGCAGATTGCGTGGGGACATGTCGGAACATATGCAATGGAGGGCAAACAATTGCCACCCGGCTATGTATTGGATACGGATGGCAAGCCGACACAAGATCCGAGTCAAGCGAGCGGGATGCTGCCCTTTGGCGGGTATAAAGGACACGGTTTAGCGATTGTGATGAGTATCCTCAGCGGTGTAATGACCGGTGGGCCGGCAGCCTGCAATCGAACGTCGAAGACACCACCCGACTTGGCAAGACGGGGACATTTCTTTTTTGCAATTAAGGTCAGCAACTTCTGTCCGCTGGACGAATTTACAGAAGCGGTGGATGCGGAAATCCGTACGGTCCGCAATGCTCCACGCGCGGAAGATGTTGAACGGATCTATCTGCCGGGTGAGCTTGAATGGCTACACCAACAGGATGCCCTGTGTAACGGCATCCCGCTGCATCCAACGCACCTGAAATCGCTGGCAGCGCTTGCGGACGAATTGGAGGTCGAGGTCTTCTGGCGGTAACAGCTACGGTTTATACCCTGAACGGTCCGTATTTCCTCCATACTTCATGGCATAAACGAGCAGGTTCGCCATGAAGCGATGGACATCTGTTGAGCGACGCAGCCGTAACATGGTTCGGCTTTCAATCTCCACCGTCTCCATCGCACACATATAATCCTTGCGATTATAGACGACAGCCAGTCGTTTGTTTATAGTGATTCCTCTTTGGTATCTGAACTGGGTGGGTTTCGGATGGTTTTCAGACCGCCAGAAAACATCGCCGCCGGTTGGGGGGCGTGGCAGCTGATAGTAGATGTTGTAGATTTCATGGTGGTGCGGCAGGTTCTCCAGCGGATATTCAGGAAAGATTGTCTGTAGCTCATCAGCGACGATCGCGGCGAACAAGCCGTGAAACCCGCAGTCGTCGAAAAAGAGCATCCCCCCTCGTTCGACAATGTACTTCCGCAACGTCGCTCGTTCCGGTGCAGACAAGGAGTTAGTTAACGGTCCCTCTTTGGTCAGATTCCGTCCAACGGTGATGTCCTTGTCGTGTCCCGTCATGATAACCAGTGGGGCATTAAGGATGCGTGAGTCGGTCAGCCGGAGCGAGCCGCCTGCGTACTTCATATCGGCGCGGAGGTCGGTATTTTCTCCAAGCCACTTCGCAAAGCTGGATATGGCAGTAGGATCCTGCCACCAATCGGAAAGCGAGTGTTTGAGTCGAATCAGGCGAATATGCCCTCGGATTTCTGTGCCTTTGCCCTCAAGAACAGCCCCTAGGCGGTCTTCAGGAAGCAGGATCGGACTCTTCGCATCGAGAGGCAGGTCTTGTATCCCCCCGTTTTGAGCAGGCGCAAGACTTCCTCCTATAGCTGCTCCGTCGTTTCTCTCACGTCGTAGGGGTGCCCCTTGTGGTAGCCCTTTCCGGGAAGGCACAAGACCTTGCTCTATAGTCGGTGTATTTTGGTGCATCGTTGCGGAGTGGGTCGGCACCAGATTCGCTTCTACAGATAAACTCTTGTCCAAGCTGACGACTGGGGCCTCGCTTAACGAAAGCGATTCTTCCTTTTGTGGCAGATCGACTGCAAGAGGTGTCCATACCGGCGCCACAGTTTGTAAGGACAGCTCTTGTGGCTGTCTGTCTTGTACCTCACGAAGGGACTGTACAGATTGAAGACGGGCTCTTCTCGGCAGCTCACGAGCTGATGGAGGTAGTTCAACCCACTCAACGCTGATGGCATCGTCTTCCACAATTCCCTGCCGAATCTTTAGCACCACGAGGACAGCAAAGATGAGGTGGAGGAAAAGGGCGATTACCAGCGGTGCCATTAATCGTTTTCGTCTTCTCAACGTTTTGCCTTTCTAAACGGGATGGGGCAGGAAAACGCCCTAGGGCAAATTATGAAGATTCCACTCTGATCACTCTCACTCAATTCTGAATGTGAAGATGCACTCTATTCCAAGTAACCCTCTACGTCAAAATCTGCCGCAGCTTCAGCTAATCCGTCAACTCCACGCGTTCGCGGAAAAGCGTGGGGTTCAACTCTATCTCGTCGGCGGTTCCGTTCGAGATCTACTGCTTAATCAGTCTATCACAGATTTTGATTTCG
This sequence comes from Candidatus Poribacteria bacterium, assembly GCA_047517405.1. Classification (GTDB taxonomy): domain Bacteria; phylum Poribacteria; class WGA-4E; order WGA-4E; family PCPOR2b; genus PCPOR2b. The sequence goes on from JAKZSX010000463.1 coordinate 2,558, forward strand.
CACTCGCTGACGATGCGATTGCTTTTGCCAAAGCTTTCGCGGATAAAGTCGGCGCGGCATTTGTAAAATTGGAAGAACAGCCACCGACCGCGCGGATTGTCATCAGAGAAACACGACTCACCTTAGATTTTGCCGGCTTTCGCGCCGAGACTTTGGAGGCAGATCTGTGCCTACGGGATCTGACAATCAACACGATGGCATTGGATCTTTCCTCGCTCTTGACGAAACCGGAGGTGAATTTGATTGATCCGTGTAACGGTTTCGCCGACTTCAAAAGGTTAACCTTGCGCTTCCCAAGCGAGGGGGTGGTAATCGATGATCCGTTACGGCTGTTGAGAGTATACCGTTTTTCAGCGCAGCTAGGGTTTGAAATTCCTGAAGCAACAATCAATCTCATTCGTCGACACAGAAGTCGGTTACCACAGGTTTCGTCTGAACGCATCCGCGACGAACTGATTAAAATATTAAATGTCAACAACGCGACCGCCTCTCTGCGCCGCATGGACGAAACGCGCCTCCTCTCGCAAATTATCCCGGAAATTGAGAAGGTACGTGGACTGTATCAGGACGCATTTGACCGTCGCCTGCGTGCCCTCGCGATGTTTGAGATAAAACCGATACCAGATACGCTACAATCGTACCGTCCACAAATTGAGGCATACCTGCATGAACGACTGACGCACGATCTGTGCCGGCGACAGATTCTCAAGTTAGCTTTGCTACTGCGCAACAGCGGGACA
>JAKZSX010000464.1:0-16107 GCA_047517405.1 Candidatus Poribacteria bacterium
TCAAGGATCTGCTCACCGACAGCGTCGTAAATGGAGACGACGACCTCCGCATCACGACTCAATAGATACGTCAGTTTGAGAGCAGCACCTTGCTGATTGAGGCGGAGCGGGTTCGGGTAAGCGATGATGTTTTCGATGGTCACGTTCACGGTCGCTACCGTCAATTCGGTTTCGATCCGATTGTTATTGAAATTGGACTCAAAGACCCGCGTATCATCGTTCACTAGGGCACGGAGGGTAAGTATGCCCCATACGGTTGGTGTGAAGCGAGCACTGAGCGTTTCCGATTGATTGACGCCCAGGTCTACGCTTTGTTCGAGTAGGGTTTCAGCACTTCCATCGGGATTGATAACGACAAACTGCACTGTGATGTTTTCGACGGGGACAGGTCCCGCGTTTGTGACCTCGGCGGTGATTATCACCTCATCCCCTTTGGTAGGCGAGGGGTTGGAAACGCTGATTCCTTCGGATTCCCAGAAAATATCGGGATTAAGCGGATCGCCCGTTCCGGCGATTGGACGAGCAAGTTCAGCAAGCGTCGCTACGGCTAACTTAATAGCCAATTCGCCCAACAGCGGTATTGAAATTTTAGTCAAATCATCTTCTCGGCTGTGGATATATGCCGTTGATTCGTCCGGCGCGTCAAGGGACGATTCCTCTGACACCATCACCGCCGGAATGCCGATGTCCCAAAATGGGGAGTGATCACTGTAGATAAAACTGGGATCGTTTTTCAGGCGCAGATCGATCGGAATTTTGTATCGCTCGGCAGCGGTGCCGAACGCGTTGACGAGCCACTGTGATTGCTCGTCGCCGAGCACATGGATGTCCAAGTTCCCGTCCGGGTCATGTCCCAAGAGGTCAAAGTTTAAGACACCAGCAATGTCATCCCCGCGCTCCCGAACCAATTGTGTATAATGTTTGCTTCCGAATAGGAACAACTCCTCCCCCGAAAAGGCGATAAATCGAATGGTGAAGTCAAAGTCTTGCTGGCTCAGGATGCGCGCCGTCTCCAGCATTTCCGCGATGCCCGACGCATTGTCAGAAGCACCCGGTGCTGCCATCCTTCTCCAACCCGTATCCCAACCGGGGTTTTTGGAGGCGATGCTGTCATAATGCCCCACCATCAGGTAGATTCGATGCTTGTTTGTACCTTTGCCCGGCAGTGTGGCGACTACATTCCGCATCACGTATTCGCCTATCAGCTGCCCAAGTGCGGATCGGCGCCGGTGTTCAAACGAATCAAATTCGACCTCCAGACCGTAGCTGCGAAACTGTTGGGCAATGTAGTCGGCGGAGTTATCGCAAGCGTGATCGGGTTCGGGATTGTCATCAAATTGAACGGCATCACGGACTCGGAGAGCGTATCGACTTCGGAAGAACTGACCGGGCAGCCGGAGGTCTTCATTCTCGACGAGGGCGATAGTCTGCCAAAGCCATCGAAAACCATCCGCCTGATTGAGTAGTCCCTCAATGACTGATTGCTGCTGGGGCGATGCAGATATGCTGGGAGCGAATGGGGGCAACTGGAATTCTGGTAGGATGATATTGTCGGGCAGTTTCGCGCGCTGGTGAACTGGCAAGTCTAATAGAACAGATTCAAGATTGGCGTGCAATTTGAGCAGGCAAGATCCACCGAATTGGTCTAAAATTTCTCCATAGGTCCCGATTGCTGCCCGCTCTGCCGCTGAAGGGAGCCAGAGGACATAATAGTTGAAGCCGGGGGTAACCGTATCCAAAACTTGTGAATCTGGCAGCTCGGTCAGCACATCTTGACTCGCTCCGATGGAATCGGAATGCAAAGGGAATTGAATGATGGCAAAATCAGGTGTGCGATAGCGTAACTTGATTCCATGCTGTGTTTGCAGAGACTGGAGGTGTCGGTTGGAGCTTTCGGGAATCTTGATGAGTAGATCTTCTTGTGCAAAGAGATTTGTCGAAATTAGGATCGAAAGGATAAACGCAGAGATAAGTTTCTTAACCATTTGCAATTTTGATTGGATAACGGTTTGAGAAGCAGAGAGTCCCTGTACTTGATTAAACGTCTCAACACTTCCAACCACGATTTTGACTACGCCAAACCAGCAGGCAGCATAATTAACTCTGGAACATAAACCCGTGCTGGCAGCGAAGCAACCAATAGACACGCATCGGCGACATCTTGGGGTTGCAGGGATTTTGCCATCACTTCGGGTGGGGTTGGCACTGGACGTTTCAGAACGATTGGCGTATCGGTCAAACCCGGAAAGAGCATTGAGGTGCGGATGCCGTTCTCTTTTTCTTCTTGGAATGCGCCGTGAGCGAGCCCAACCATCCCGTGCTTGGTTGCTTGATAGGAGACGCCAGATGTATCGGGACGCTGCACCGCTCCACTAGAGACGTAGATGATCAAGCCGTCCTTTTGACAGCGCATTGTCGGCAGGACCGCTTTGGTGCAGTAAAACGCTCCAGTCAGGTTCGTCTGAATCATCATATCCCACGTTTTGTTGGATAAAACCTCAAGGCTCCGGTCGGGAATATTTGTGCCGGTGACGTAGACGAGCACATCGATCTGTCCGAAGTGTTCTAACGTTGTTGCAATGAGTCTATCCACGGCCCCCGCATCTTGCACATCGGTCGGGCAGGCGATCGCGTCCTCGCCAATCTCTTCCGCCAACGCTGCGAGCTTATCGGCACTCCGCGCAGCCAGCACAACCTTTGCCCCCGCTTCAGCAAAAGTGATTGCGGTTGCCCTTCCCATGCCGCTGCTGCTGCCCACGACAATGGCAACCTTATCTGCTAATGAAAAACTCATAAGATAATCCCCCTATTTTCCTTAGAAATGTGATATATGAATGCTATACACCTGTCGTCCCATTGGGGTTTTGAGAGTCGGGTCAGGAAGCCCGACCTACTGGGATAGATGGCAATTCGGGTTAATATATGAGATATGATACGTGAGATGATTTGCTTGTTTGCTCATTTGTCTATGCTAAGGTCTCAGATACATCAATGCTATTTGAAAATCACGACGTTCAGAGCAGTGTACACACCACCACTGTGAGGTTTCATCGGCTTGGTTTACTTGTAAAACCCACAGATGCCTGCAATCCACCTGTTGTCCCGATTGAGGGATTTGCTCCAAGTTATCCCATTCGCAATCTAGGCAAAATGCAGATTCATTTTTAAGTGTTTGTACTTTACCGCCGCATCTGGGACAGATCAATGTAGACGCCTCCTCCCATGAACAACTCAGAATGGCTGCTGACTTTAGTTTATGGAATTCACTATGCGTTGTCAAGTTTTATCTTTTCAATTCCACTCTCGTTTGCCTTGACTCTACAAACCCTCTTTGCTAAACTACAAGGCAGACAGGTTACTATCCTTCAATAGAAATCTATTAGGAGCACCGTATGAAAGTTGCAGTGATTGGATTAGCGGGTGTTGGCCGCGCTCATGTCGATCGGTGGGCTGAGAGTCCTGACGCCGCGTTGGTTAGTGTATGTGACATCGTTCCGCAAATTACAGACGATTGCGCATCACAGTACGGCATCAAGGGGTATACCTCTACGGAGAAGATGCTGGATACGGAGGATCTGACGGCAATCAGTATCTGCACGCCGCCGAAGGTTCATCTGGCGTTAACACGCGCAGCAGCGGAGCGTGGCATTCACGTACTATGTGAGAAGCCGATGGCGAGCACGGTCTCAGACTGTCAGGAGATGATCGATGTGTGTAAATCGGCGGGTGTTGTTTTGCAGATTGGGCACAAGAAACGGTTTATTCCGCCGCTCCTACGTTTGAAGGAACTGACGGAAGGTGAATTTGGCTCAATTCAGTATATAGTTCACCGGTATCCGCATCCGGGGATGTCGAACAAAGATTGGTTCTGGGCAGAGGACGATGGTGGTGGACCCATCCTCGAAAATGCTGTGCATGCCGCAGATATTCTCGGCTTTCTGATGGGAGATGTCGAGCGGGTTTACGCCGAAGGTGGGAGCTTCTTTGCGCCGCACAGGAAGCCACAGATTGACTGCGCGATGTTTACCTTGCGATTCAAAAGCGGCGCGATTGGGGTTGTCAACGCTGGAATGGTTTCGATGGGAGGGTTTAATTTTGAGGATTTCTACGTCGCCAACGAAAACGGCGTCGCTGAAGTGATGGGCGGGTTCGATCGCGCAGATACTTTGCGCTACGCTTTCCGAAACGATCCGGAGGCTTTGCAGGAGGAGAGCTACCCGAACTTTGATTCTTTCCGTGCGGAGATTGAGCATTTCATTGAGTGCATTCAGACCGGCAGCGAACCCCGTGCAAGCGGTGAAGCGGGCATGAAAGCGGTGGCGATTTGCCGGGCGGTGAAGCGGTCAGCAGAGATTGGGGAGCCGGTTGCGTTGTAAAACTCGTAAAGCGGGCTATCAGCTAAGCGGATATAACATGCGGCTTAGACGATTGCTTCTCGTCAGCAGTGGAGGTAGTCATCTAGTGTTTTCATAGCAACCTCGTTAGGAGTCAAAACCTTATTGTGTCTGAAATGTACCATCAAATAGATGCACGAGTAAAGTAAAATTAGAATATCAAAGGGGAACAGGAGAATACGATGGAACTCACGCCACAACAGATTGAACAGTTTGGACAAAAAGGGTATCTTAAAATCGCACATCGCCTCATTACAGATGATCACCTCACCTTGCTACGCGAGCGTTACGACGCACTGTTTGCGAAAAAACGGGGTACGAGCGGTGAGGGGCTGCGCAACCTCGCTGTCATCGGTGACTCGGAGCAGGACGAAACCGCAGACCGTTCGAAGGAGATGCTGCAGATTATGGAAATGTGGCGCTATGATGAGGTCTATCGCCAGCTGCTCTATCATGAGCCACTGTTGGGCATCGCTGAAAGCTTGATTGGTCCTAATATTCAACTGTTCCACGATCAAGCCCTTTATAAGCCTGCCCGTTATGGTGGCGAAGTGCCGTGGCATCAGGACAACGGATACTGGCGTTGTACCCCGTCAAATCTAGTGAGTATCTGGATGGCACTCGACGACGCCGATGAAGAGAACGGGTGCATGAACGTCATCCCCGGTAGCCATTTGGAAAGTGCCCCAGATCACGACCGCGCCATATCGGAAAAAGGGGAACTTCCTGCGTTGCTGCAAGCAAGCGTGGATGAAAATCGTGGGGCACCTGTTCCGGTCAAAGCGGGGTATGCGATGGTGCATCACTGTTTGATGCTGCATCAGACCAATCCAAATCGGTCACATCGTGGACGTCGGGCGATGGTCATTCACTATATGCCAACCGGTACACGCAACGGTAAGGGTGAGGTGATGGATGATCGCTTGGTGCTGCGTGGAAAACTGTAGGAGATAGCATGGCGATCCTTTATCCTGGACATGCCTCCGCAAACACCCGCAGATGATTCTCCCCAAGGATCTTCCGGATTGACGCCGGCGAATAGCCGCGCTCCAGCAGCCCGTTGGTAATTTTCGGGAACTCTGTCGCATCCTTAAGCTGTTCGCCGCCACCGTCGAAATCAGATCCGATACCGACGTGGTCATCACCAACCAGATTGACGATGTGATCGATATGGTCGAGATAACGGGAAAATGAGGGGGTGTTATCGTCAATGAACCACCTCACGAAGGTCGCACCGATGACGCCACCATTTTCGGCGATGCGCTTAATCTGTTCGTCAGTCAGATTGCGCGGATGACCGCAGAGCACCTTACAGTTGCTATGAGAAGCAATTACCGGACGTTCAGCAATTTCCAGCACGTCCCAAAAACCGTGTTCACTGATGTGGGAGACATCGACAATCATCCCCAGTCGATTCATCTCTTTCACTAGCTGGACACCGAATCGGGTGAGCCCCCCGCCACTATCTGTTTCGCCGTTGCCGGCTGCCGCCCAAGAGGTGGGATCGTGGGTCAGTCCAATAGATCGGACGCCTAGGTGGTGGAGGCTTTTCAAGATGTTCAAGCTTCGTTCCACACCGTCACTGTTCTCAATGACCAAAATCGCAGCAAGTTTGCCCGCTGCTTTTGCCTCCCGAATATCTTCCGCCGTCCTAGCAATGATGATTTCATCAGCGTGGGTCTCAACTTCCGCCTTAAAAAAGCCGATGGCATCTAGGGCGTAGCTGAGATGATTCTTCCACGCCCGTGTCACATCAATTGCAAAAAAGGCAGCGTCAACCCCGCCCTGACGCATCTTCGGCAGGTTGATTTGGACTGCTGGCTGACTGGCTGTGGAGTCGAGGGGCCCACGCATATACGCAATTGTTCCACTATGCCGGACGCGGTCGGGCGTCTCCTGATCCGAGATGCTAATATTCCCGCGACGGATATGGCCGACAATCGTATCGTTATGAGAATCAATGACGAGGGCTTCTTTATGAAGGTCTATGGACGACAATTCTGATGTCAAGGTTGTTCTCCTTTTTGATGCGGTTGATGGTTTCCGAATGCTTCTCACACATCAGCTACACGCTGTGCTTTTACCCGTCGTTTCTTCTTGGACCGTTTTGAAGTCGAAGCGACTCGTAACCTTTCCCCCTGCTGTTTTTCCTGTCGCTCTACCTTTCTCGCCTTTTCCGCTCCCTCCTTCGCTTGCATCGCAATTCGCTTTTGCTCTCGGACGTGGGCTTCATATTCGGCGTAAGTCCCGATAAATAGCTTCGCTGTTCCGTTCTCAAAGACCAGCAGTTTGTTGACGAGCTTGTTCAGAAAATAGCGGTCATGAGAAATCATAAAAATGGTTGCCGGGTACTCCGCCAACGCCTCCTCAAGGACTTCACGCGACGGTATATCTAGGTGGTTTGTCGGTTCATCCAGTAGGAGAACATTTGCGTTTTCCAAGAGCAACTTGGCAAGCATGACACGGCTCTGTTCACCGCCGCTGAGGTCACCAATCCATTTGAAAACTTCATCCTCAGAGAACAGAAACCGTCCGAGAAAACTGCGAATCTCCCCTTGTTTTTGTGCTGGACGCAATTCCCAAATCTCGTCAATAACTGTGTTGTCTCGGTTGAGTCCTGCAAGTTCCTGGTCGTAATACCCAAAATGGAGATTGTGACCAACCTTCAGCTCCCCCGAAGTTGGCAGTTCGTTCCCCAGGATCATTCGGAACAACGTCGTCTTTCCAACGCCGTTGGGACCAATGATACCGACGACATCCTGACGGTAGGCCTCCAGATTCACGTCTTCAAAGATCTGTTTATCACCATACCGCTTTCCCAAGCCCTGACTACGCAAAATATCGTTTCCACCCCGCACATCCGGCGTGAAGCGGAGTTTGATTGTTTTCTCAAAGGTCTCTGGCTTTTCTACCCGTTCAAGCCTATCAAGTAATTTCTGCCGTCCCTGCGCCTCCCGGGTGCGTTGTCCAGCCATATTTCGACGGATAAAGTCCTCTTCGTGAGCGATATGCCGTTGCTGCTTTTTATGTTCCCGTTCTTGCGCTATTCTTTCGGTTTGTCTGATTTCGAGATGTCTGGTGTAATTTCCGGGATACTCTTTGAGTTTGTGGTTTCGTAGTTCAACAATTTTGCGGGTAACGCGATCCAAAAAGTAGCGGTCATGTGAGACGATGATGACCGCCCCTTGATATTCGGTATTCAGGAAGTTTTCTAACCACTCAATCGCTTTGATGTCGAGATGGTTGGTGGGTTCGTCGAGGAGCAATAGATCTGGATCTTCGAGCAGCAATTTCGCGAGCGCGGCACGACTTTTCTGTCCGCCGCTCAACACACCAATTTTCAAATTAAAATCGCTGTCATGGAATCCTAGCCCGCCCAGCGTTCGATTTGTTTGATATTCATAATCGTAACCGCCCATTCGATCGTGCCGCTCTTGCAATTGGGCATATTTGTCAAGCAAATCGAGATCTTCCGCCATCCTTTCACTGAGCAGAAGCATCTCATCCTCAAGGTCCCGCCGTTCATGAAAGACCTTGAACATCTCTTGCCAGAGTGAGCAATCAGCTTCCAAGTTAGGCTCTTGGCTGAGATACCCGATTTGGAGCCGCTTCGCATACGAAGTATTTCCTTTAAAATCCTCGATTACACCGGCAATAATTTCAATCAGCGTAGTTTTACCGGTTCCATTCTTCCCAATGAGTCCAATCCGATCGCCATGTTCAACTGACAAAGAGACTTCGTCCAGAATGAGGTATGGGTCATACGATTTTGTGACTTGGTCTAATCTGACTAGTGACATAGAGGTCCCTTGTATCACAAAAGAATGGAAATTCTATTTGAGGCGGGAAGTGTAGCAGCTGATTTTTCGGTTGCGGTGCACTTAATCAAAATTGCTCACACAATCAGCGGCATTATCGGTGGAAAGGCATGTCTGACACAACACACATCAATTTTTAATGGCAAGGATCCGGTTCGGAGATAGATAGATTAACACAATCAATAAGCGTCATCATCGTCGTAAAAATCTGCCTCATCCATGTATTCGTCGTCGAGCTCTTCTTCCTCGTAGTCATTGTAAGCATCGATATCCATCAATATACCGAGCTCCCTAGGACTCTCGAGGCTTATCCGACAAATCCAGCCATCTCCTTCAGGCGAATGATTAATCAGATCCGGATCCTCGTCCAGAATGGTGTTGATTTCTTTAATCTCTCCGGTTACTGGTGCATGGATGAGAAGGGTATTGCCATCAACTACCTCTGCCCTGCCCATTGGTTCATCTTGCTCATATTCGTCGCCAACTGCGGGCAGTTCAACAAAAACAATATCACCATACTCTAGCTGGATGCGTTCGGTGATTCCAACGACCCCGTCGTTCTCGCCAACTTCAACCCATTCATGTGTAGTAGTGAATTTTTTCCCCTCGCTCAAGATTATTCCTCCCGTATTTCGTAATGCCTACACACTCAAGATTTCAAATGGATAAATTATACAGTCATGGGATCAACCACGTCAATATCAGAGTTGATTCCTGGCAGATTTTTTTGAAAGTTTTCCACCTCTCGTTGACGAATTTTCAGATGTGCGGTTGCACGCTGATCATATTCGACGTTTATCACCTTTCCTCCCAATCTGTTACACAGTTTGAGGACCGCACCGATCCCTTCATAAGGTGTTCGCACTTGTAGTGTCTTATAAAAAATCCGAGTTTCAATTTTTGCACCCGCTAAACATTCCCGCGCGCATTGACCATACGCCCGAATAAGTCCACCAACGCCAAGATTAATGCCGCCATAGTAACGGGTGACAACGCAGATAACGTTTGAGAGCTCAGAAGTGGTCACAGCTGTTAAAATTGGGGGACCCGCGGAGCTTCTCGGCTCGCCGGCATCGGTGGCATATTCGCGCTTTTCACGTCCCCATCCGACGTTATATCCGTAGCAGTAGTGTGAGGCGTTGGGGTGCTGTTCTTGGGCGAGTGCGAGGAATCTTTTTGACCCGTGTATCGTATCAACCGATGTGGCAAGTCCAAAAAAGCGAGATTTTTTAACGACTAGCTTCGATTCGGCTGTCCCAACGATGGTTTTGTATTCGTCTGACATAGTAGGCGTGGTACGTGAAATGTGAGGCATAATACGAAAAAAAATTAACGGTTGGTGCAGGTTAGTCTATGTTCTTCTCAAAAACGCTGCTCGATTGAAAATGAGTACACAGATTTACCACTTTCGACGCGGATCTGCTCACCGTCATTTTCCGTCGGTCGTATCTGCGGTGTATAGGCTGCGTTTATATAAATTCCGCTGACCTGTAACCCAAGCCCCAGTGTCAGTCCTTCAGTTTTCCAGAGTCTATCCTCGGAGTCAGCTTGCCCTGTTTCGAGACTAAGGATTGAACCGAACCGCTTTTCGGTGTGACGCAGATAACCTATGCGCCCACCGATGAAATTACGATACCAGACAGTTCCACCAAAGTTGGTTCGGACACCATCCTCAAAGGGTGGGTTCAGATCCAAACCAATCTGAATATCTACATCTTTATAATGGAATTGGTAACTCCCACCTAGAAGGATATCTCGATGGATGCGATCGGGAATAGAGTTATCGGTGAATGATAATCCGTTGCTCAAGTTTCTAATCATGCCGCCGATGCGGAGGTGTTTGCCCAATTGCTGGATCAGTCCTAAATTATAAGCGTAACCGTGTCCGATATGCCGGTTGCCTTCACCATCCTGTACCTTAGATCGCAGCCATCTGGCATCAGCACCAACAGCAAATCCTCGAAACGGTTTAACTGCATAACTGACTCCAATCGCAAAGTCGGTTTCGGGGAAACTGTTCGTTGCTTTTCCAAGGTTATTGACGCGGCTGAATCGTCCCTCATGTCCGATGGCGAAATCGAACCCAAAGCCGCCTGCTGTCCCCAAAGGCTTACTGTAGTTTATAAACTCAAGTCCTGATGCGCGAAGCGCGTACTGACTGTGGTCTTCGTATCGCTCAACATCATTCAATTTTGTAATGATGGCAACAGTGCGCGGAAATCGTGAAACGTTTGTGACGAGACGGTTGCTATTAATGAAACTGAGTCCGGCAGGATTGCTGTTAAGGGCATTTATCCCCGAAATTGAACTGACGAAGTTGTCCCCCATCCTCAGATGCTTTGCTGATGCAAGCCTTTTGAGGAACATATTTGTTGACGCGCGAAAATCTTCGTTGATGACTTGGGCTGAGGCGAGATTTTCCCCACCAAAGAGAAGTAACAATGTGATAAGCGTGATTACAAAGCTGCGTATTGGGTATAACGTGAGACATGCAAAGTCGCACGATTGGCTCTTATTCATATTTATAGCTGCCCGCAAGGAAGGTATTCGCACACAGATTCCCGGTACATTGATCTCAACAATATCAATACCTATAATCAATTTTCGTATGTTGCGCTTTTGATTCGTTGTACGTAAACAATCAAATCTTCAGTTTTTTAGTAGGGATTTTAATCTGTGCGACGATGAATTGCATCTGTCATTCGAGCAACCTGACACATCGCCTTTACATCGTGGACGCGAACGACGTCTGCACCGTGAGCAATTGCCCACGTGACCGTCGCAGCAGTGCCTTCCAACCGATCATCTGGATTGGGCAGATTAAGAATCTTCCCAATGAATGATTTTCTGGAAGTACCAATAAGGATGGGTTTATCTAGGCTCTGAAACGCATCAAGACAGCGTAAAATCTCTAGATTATGCCCGCCGGTTTTACCAAATCCGATACCGGGGTCAATCATAATCCGGTCGGGACAGACTCCCTCTGCTTGTGCCTTGTCGATCCGTTGTCGAAGAAAAGTCAGAATTTCAGGGATGAGATCGCGATACACCGGCGAGCGCTGCATTGTACGGGGAACACCCTTCATGTGCATGAGAATCAGCCCGGCGTCCATCTCGGCAACAACTCCCGCCATATCTGCGTCACTTAGCCCTGTAATATCGTTGACAATATTCGCACCCGCTTGAAGCGCACTGCACGCAACAGCGGGTTTATAAGTGTCAATCGAAATAAGTGCCTCCGTCCCGTTTGCAAGGACTTCAATCACCGGTAGGACACGAGCTAACTCTTCATCTGTGGAGACGGGTAAGGCCCCCGGTCGAGAAGATTCGCCACCGATGTCGATAATATCCGCACCATCTTCGATCATCTGGTGGGCGTAGGCAATCGCACGGTTGGTATCAAGATAACGCCCACCGTCAGAGAAGGAATCCGGGGTGACGTTGAGGACGCCCATGATCCGTGTGCATTTCCCGAAAGTAAGCGATTTTCCTCGGCAATTCATGATGCAATCGGAGAAAGTTGAGGACGGGGACCAAGTATCTCTTCAATATCTTCCGTGACGAGTGTTTCGCGTTCGAGCAACCCATCAGCGAGCTTCTTCAGCCCATCAAGGTTCGTTTCAATGAGGTTTCTCGCTCTATTATAGCACTCCATAACAATGCCATGGACAGCTTCATCAATTTCAATCGCTGTTTTGTCACTATAATCTTGGTGATGTGCAATCTCTTTGCCCAAAAAGACCTGCTCTTCACGTCGTCCGAAGGAGAGCGGTCCAAGATCGCTCATGCCCCATTGCGTGACCATCTTACGGGCGATATCGGTTGCCTGTTCAAAATCGTTCTGTGCGCCGGTGGTCAATTCACCAAAGATCAGCTCTTCAGCGACACGTCCACCGAGTGCCGTGGTAATACTGCCAAGGAGATATTTTTTGTTGAAGTTCCGACGTTCTTGGATGGGAAGTGCCACCGAAACACCGAGCGATCGTCCACGCGGAATAATGGTAGCTTTATAGTTCGGGTCATTTTCAGGAATAACATGTCGTAATAGGGCATGTCCTGCCTCATGATATGCGGTGGCGCGCCTGTCATCGTCACTGATAACGAGGCTACGACGTTCGGGTCCCATCAGTACGCGGTCTTTGGCTTCATCAAAGAAACTCATTTCAACGGAATCTTTGTCCTCTTTGGCTGCCAGCAGCGCCGCTTCGTTCACCATATTTTCGATATCCGCTCCTGAAAAGTAGGGTGTCGCTTTTGCGAGTCTCTCCAAGTCTACATCTGGGTCCGTTTCAATGCCCGCTGTATGGACTTTGAAAATATCTTCACGCCCTTTGACATCAGGGAGGTCAACGACAATTTGGCGATCGAAGCGCCCCGGACGGAGGAGCGCGGGATCTAACACATCGGGACGGTTCGTCGCAGCGATGAGAATAACGCCCTCAGAGGTATCAAATCCGTCCATTTCTACGAGAAGTTGATTTAGGGTCTGTTCGCGCTCATCATGCCCACCACCAATGCCTGCGCCACGATGTCGCCCAACTGCATCCAACTCGTCAATAAAGATGATGCACGGTGCATTCTTCTTTCCGGTCTCAAACAGATCGCGGACGCGGGAAGCACCGACTCCCACAAACATTTCAACAAAATCAGATCCACTGATACTGTAAAATGGAACATTGGCTTCCCCGGCGACGGCACGCGCAAGTAAAGTTTTTCCGGTGCCCGGCGGTCCCATTAACAGTACCCCTTTTGGAATACGTCCACCCAGTCTCTGAAATTTCTGCGGATCTTTCAGGAAATGGATTATTTCTTCTAGTCCTTCTTTCGCCTCATCACAGCCAGCGACATCGTCAAAGGTAATTTTCGATTCGCTTTCAGAATGTAGTCGAGCGCGGCTTTTTCCGAATGATAAAGCTCGATTGCCCGTGCCTTGCATCTGCCTTGAAATGAAGACCATGATCCCTAGGAAGAGCAGGATTGGCAAGATTGTCGAGCCGAAGATCACAATCCATTGGGGAACAGCCGATGAACGTTCATTATCAAATGGAATTTGATACTCAATAAGTTTTTCTTGAAGTGGGTATTCAGAGTAAAGATCACGGCTGGTTCGAAATTCCTGAAACGTTGCTGATTCTCCTCCACCTCTGGGCATTTCATCATCTAGTAGAATGTGTTGTGGCTCTCTGAATTTTCCTTTAATCCACTCTTTACCGATTTCGATTTTTCCTTCAAATAGGTCCTTGCCATTTGGTTGTCGAAGATAAGCATAAAAGTCTGATGCCGCAAGCTGATGTACCTTTTCCTTACCTGAACTTAAAAAATGGTACATGGCATAGGCAACAAATGACGCCAAAAACAACCAAACCAAAATACTTTTTGCACTCTTATTCACAACACTCCACCTCTCTTCTATGTCTACAAAAAATTCCGAAGTGATACTTAGGTGGCTAACGCTCTTGGACAGCTAAAAGACTATCCATCTGAATTCCACCAATAGTTACTCTATCACTCCGCGCAGTTGAAGTATACCAAATCTACTTTCAAATATCAAGTGAGATCCGCAAGGGATTCTTTTAGTAAATCCAATCAGGATTCATTGGATTCAAGAAATTCTTCAATTCCCGATATTGTTGCGTCGTTCCGATGTGACGGAATTAGGTTTAAAGCAGTCTGTATCCCAGTAGGGAACAACGATCCTCCGGTTTGTGACTGAGAGTCCAAGAGTTGTTCCCTACACTTTGGATTTAGGTCTAAAGGGAGTTTCGATAAGTTCGCTAACCTCTCATGGCACAATTGCTAGCGCACGGACTTCGCCAAACTCATGCGAAAGCTTGGACCACGACGCACCATCATCGGTGCTGCGGAAAAGCTGACCGTTGACGCTACAAGCGAACAACCAGCCGGGCACCTCCGGCTGCTGCGCCAAACACCAGATTGTGCTGTTGGCTGTCAGCCCAAGATCTGCTCGTTCCCACGATTTACCGAGGTTATCGGTGTAGAACAGGCCGCCTTCATCTCCGGGGGGACCATTTCCCGCTCCAATATAAACTCGACCTGTACCATTCATCGGAACATACATCGCTGCTCGACAGTAGGGCCAGGGGAAGCCTTCCCCGACACTGAGCGGTGTCCACTCATTCATGTCCGTCGTGACGCATACATCGTTATTTGTCGCGGCAACGAGTACCTTGGAATCGCCGGGGACAACAGTCAGCCCATGAATATCGAGACTGCTTAGTCCTTCGCTGCGCTCTACCCATGTCTCACCGCCATCGGTGGAGAGACGTAGCCCGTCAATCTCAATACCTGCATAGATGGTTTGATCATCCTCCGGATCAATTGAGATCGACGTTACGCGCGGTATGATTGGAACACCCTCACACTCTTCAGCAAGCTCAACATCGAGCTGGTTCCATGTATCCCCGCCATCACTTGATTTGAATAGGGCAGATGGACAGGTGCCTGCGTAGAGGACATCGGGGTTATTAGGATTGATTGCAATTGCCCAGATTTGCAGCCCATCCATAGGGGAATTGATCTGTTCCCAATTATCCCCGCCATTTTGTGTGCGGAAAATGCCGGTTTCTGTTCCCGCAAAGAGGATTGACGAATCATCGGGATTTGCAGCAAGGGCACGAATATCCGCTTCCGGAAACATTCCGTTACTTGCTCGAGCCCATGAATCACCACCATCATTGCTGCGCCATACACTTTGACCTACCGTTCCTGCGTAAAAAACTGGTGTTGCCATGTTTAACCTGTACCTTTCAACCTGAACCACTCTACGTAAATCCTTGCAAAGTGTTCGGTTTGCATTGAGCTATGTTTAGCTCGATGGAAGTACCGTCAAAGCACCGGCGATACTCTTAACAAATATCCCCCGTGTGCCATTCAAATCCCTATCCATCCTTGTGCTGTCCGACGCTGTGATAACTTTTGCACCTCCAAGTTGCTCAATGACTTCACCTGTCCACGATACTGTTTTGGAGGTATACGCTTCACATACATCAATCACCTGCACCCCATACTCCAACGCCTTCTGTTTCAGACGCTGTTTGAAACGATAGTGCGATAGGGTCAACATCTGTCTAACAGATCTCTTTCGCAGGTTTCGCTTGCCACGTTTTGCACATCTCTTGGCTTTCAAAAGTGGGGAAGAGAATGGTGTCGTAGTGAATCACAAGGAAATGGGCAACCTTCTTGTGGAGATCATCAATCAAGGTTGCGGATTTTAACTCGTATCTTGTTCGCCGCTTGCCGCAAGGTACGCCGTAGCGGGCGTCTGACTGTTGCAGCACGGTAGAGTAGGTTATCTAAATGTTGACAAAGTCGTTGAATTCGGTTGATGGCTTGGTAGCCAATCCAGCCAAACCCATCTTCTGTGAAATAGGTCATAAACGTGCGTACACCCGGGTCAAGAGCTACTATTCTGCCACTTGGTTCTCGTGGTTTTTTCTTCTCGACATAGGGGACACATAGGAAATACCGTCCGCTTTCCATTATCAGTTGAGAGTCTTTGATCTCATCGATAGGGTCATGTTCCTGCCCTTGTGGTAGAGCAGGAAGTGGTTCTGTCATCTGCATCTCGCCAAGCAATCGAACATAAAATCCACTCGCTTTAAGCGTATCTGCTCGAAGATAAAGGGTTTGGCGGGGTTGCTTACGAGAGCGAAATTTCACCTTTTGAAACTCACCGGTTTGTTTGCACTTTACTTTTGCGTTCCGAACCGCTTGACAAGCGTCCATAACCGCGCCAACCTTGATTTGGCGGGGGATAGCCACATGCCAATCAGGAGTATCGGCAATCAGTTGAGGAGCAAGTATTTTGAAGTTTGTGGATGCCCCGTCATTCATCGCTTCGACTGCACGGTTATAAAAGAACCGGCTACCACCGA
>JAKZSX010000465.1:0-4150 GCA_047517405.1 Candidatus Poribacteria bacterium
GATACTACGACATTGTCCATACCGAGTATGGGATTATCAGGGTGGACGGGTTCCTGCTCGAACACATCAATTCCTGCGCCTTGGATCCATCCCCCCTGTAATGCTTCAATCAGTGCTGCTTCGTCAACTACGGGTCCCCGTGAGGTGCTTATAAGATAGGCGGTCGATTTCATCTTGCGCAGCTCTTGCTCCCCAACAAGATGTCGTGTCTCTTCGTTCAGCGGCACGCTAATGCTCACAAAGTCTGACTCCGCTAGCAGGGTATCCATGTCCACCAGCTGTACGCCGACATCGTCCACATCCTCTTGCTTTATGTAGGGATCACAGCCCAAATGACGCATACCGAACGGCTGCGTCAATACAAACACTTCGTGACCGATGTTACCGACGCCGATGGAGCCAAGCGTTTTGCCCATCAGCCCCTCGCCGCGGTAGTCATTCTGCTCTGCCCAGCGTCCTTGACGGGTGATTTTGTCTTTCGCCATCAATTTCATCGCAAGCGTCAAAATAAAGGTTATGATGGTGCAAGCCATGGGACGACGGACGGCATCGGGCGCGAAGCAGAACAAAACACCTGCATCGGTCAACGCCTTTACATCAATGTGATCGTACCCTACCCCAGTGTACAGGAGGGCAATGAGCTGGTCGTTGCCGACGAGTGAGCGTTCGGTCCATTGACCCGCCGCACTAATGACCATATCACAGCCCTGCACCTGCGCGGCGGTGACTTCTGGCAGAAACTGATCGAACATCCGGTACTGTATTTCAGGCATTTCGTCCAGCAGTTCCAGTCCTGGACCGGGGATGTCCAGCTTCCCGTCCGCATCGAACATATCTCTGGTAATCCCAAGCGTGACTTTGCTTTCCATTTCTACCCTCCTAATCCCTTAAAAGGATGAAGTATGATAATGCAAGTTGGCACTTATCGCCCCGTTGGAGCTTTAGTTAGACACGCTCTGCTATACACATATCGCTCCGCTGGAGCACAGATATTGGACACATCGGCGTTCTATAGACATATCGCTCCGCTGGAGCGAAAGGTGAAGTACTTGACGGGCGGGGTGACCTCGCCCCTACAAGAGAACCGATGGATTTTCAATATCTAGCTCTATTGACATTTGGGTGTCGAGATATGAATCTCGACCTATAGGCTTCCTGCCGGTATTGAACCGGGTAGGAGAGTCGGGCAAGATGCCCGACCTACGGGTGTGTACAGATTACGGCATATTGCTTTGAATCGCGATTCATTGGGACAGAGTATGCCTGCTACTTTATGGCAACTGGCGTTATAAGTATTCTCTAGCGATATATCGACATCGCCTGTGATGCTGCTTCCCGCAATAGACTGTATTCAGGACTTCTGAAGCACCCAAAGAGTTGAATGCCACGCTCTCGCTGACGTTGATATTCGGCATGGGTTTTTGGATAAATCGCTGGCTCTACAGGTAAATTGCGAGACAGGGCAATTTCAATGACATGTTCCATGGCAGCGACTACTTGGGGATGTTCCCATTTCCCGTGGAACCCCATCTTCGCCGCCAAGTCGCCGGGACCGAATACGACGGCGTCTACCCATTCGTTGGCCAACAACTCCTCGGCATTTTCGACACCTCGCCAAGATTCGATCTTGAGTATCAGCAATGTTGCCTGGTTGGCTTCTTCGCAGTATCGGGCAGCATCCGCCTCGGCATAATCTACATTGGCCCCCATCGCCAGCCCCCGCTCGCCCGCTGGGGCATACTTCATCCAACGCACCAGTGCTTCCACCTGATCGGGGGTCTCGGCATGGGAGAGGCAAATTCCCAGCGCACCCGCATCGAGCACACGGGACACGAGGGACCGAGAAGGCTCCAAGACGGTTACGGCAGGCGAAAGCCCATTGTCCCTTGCCATGACTAAAAAGTTTGTTAGGGTCTCGTCATTGTGCAGGACATGCTCATTCTCAACGAGTAGCATGTTATATCCAGTTTGCGCTGCTATCTTGACAACAGAGGGATGCAGGGACTCGAATACGTTGAACCCGAATATGGGTCCTCCATTTTTGAGGATGCTTTTGGCTGGATTGACAATCAGTGGTCCTTCAGATGGCATGTTTCCACTTTCTGCAAAAGTCAAAGATGATGGTAGTAGTTATCAATTCGCGATTTGCCACTCGGAACCCAACTCGATACCGAGTCGCTTCGCTCGCGCAATAACCGAATCGGAAACGGTTTTGTAGACCTCAAGCTCATCCACTCGCGTTGAACCCCCTCCGCTGAAGACAACCTCGCCGTTGACCAGAACGGTATCCACACTGCCGGCTCTCAGCCTTAACGCCAGCGCGTGAACGGGGTTATTGTCGGGATAGGCTTCAGGTGAACGCGTGGATCTCACAACGATGTCCGCACGTTTGCCAACTTCTAAGCTGCCCAACTCCCCGCCTAGTCCGGCTGCCGCTGCTGCGTTGAGGGTTTGCATTTCGAGTAACGCGCCGGGGGAGAGAGGATCGGCATAGGCTTGCGAGGCGTAGAGCGCTGCGAGCATAGTCTCACCCGGTGTACAGTCGCGGGCTCCGTCGGTGCCAAGCGAAACGCACACGCCGCGGCGATATCGCTCTGACATCTTAAAGCTTGTACTGAGCGTGATACCGAGCGAGAAGAATGCCGTTGGACACCATACAATCTGGCAGCCCGTCTCGTGAACCGCGGTTTCTTCCTCCGCATCCAGCGCATTAGCATGCACAATAACGGTGTGTTCGTCGAGGACGCCCAATTCTTGCAAGTGTACAAGGTGGCGTTTTCCGGTCATAGCCTGATAATATTCGGCTCCTTGAGGAATATAACCGGCATGTAGATGCAGCGGTACGTTGTTGTTGCGGGCACATGCGTGTGCCGCCTTCAACAGTTCAGGCGATGCAGTCCCCTCTCCGTAGACGAAGATATACCCGCGAACTAAGGCATCGGAGTCTTTGTTTCGGTGAAGTTCTGCCTCCAATTGCCTTATACATCGGTCATGATCAATGGGGGCACGCGCCATGAGGCTTGGACTTGCGAGTGCAGGAATCGCATCGAAGGGTTCATGTAGATCCCAGAGATAGAGCGGGGAGAAAAGGGCTCTCAAGCCCACACGTTCAACCGCTTCCGCCCCTGCCTCAGTGGAGAACAGCGATCCGGGCTCGATGAACATTGTGAAACCGTTGCGAAGCATCTCAATCCCCGCCAAGGCGGTAGCGGCGAATTCGTCCGCATCGGTGACGCTTGCTTTCCAATCTGCAAAATTGATAGGCAAGGGTCCCGCATCGTGAATGTTGCCGAAAATTCCTCGACAACTGGTATGCACAATATGGTTGTGGGCATCGATGAAACCGGGGTGCACGATAGCACCTGAAGCGTCGATCGTTTTTCTCGCATCAAAGTTTTGTCGCAGCTCGGCATCCGCTCCAACCGCTACGATGCGTGAACCAGTAATCGCCACCGCGCCCGGACGATAGATTCTGCGATCCGGATCCATGGTGATGATCTTGCTATTATGAATGAGAATGTCGCATGTTCTTTTGTTCATAGCTAGACACAACCTTTTGCGAGTTTAGCATTTTGCCTTGGGACACCAAACTTCCCCGGCTAAAGTGAGGATATATCACCAATCCTGTACCGACCCGTCCTCCCGTCGCAGATGGGTAGGATCCTTTGACGAATGCGGATATTTAGCTGCGGCTTCCTCATTCAAGTCAATCCCTAAGCCCGGCGCATCCGTGGGTAGTAGGTAGCCATCCTCTGTCCGCAAATCATTCGGGATAACCTCGTTCATCCAATCGGTGTGCGGTCCATACTCCTGTACCGCGCAGTTCGGGATCGACATATTTAGATGCAGCATCGCCGCCGTGCTGACGGGACTTCCCGTGTAGTGGCAGGCAAGTTCCTGATAATGTACCTCTCCCATCGCTGCGATTTTCTTCCCTTCGGTGATTCCACCACTATGGCAGATGTCCACCCGGAGGTAGTCGATCAGTTCCCCTTCGATTAGTTCACGAAACAGCCATTTTGTCGGTAGCTGCTCACCGGTGCCAATTGGGACATTTGTATGCGCTCGGAGCATGGCAAACGAGGCTGGATTCTCGGAGCGGATGGGATCTTCAACGAAGAAGGGATGGTATTCTTCAATTCCGTTGCAC
>JAKZSX010000466.1:0-3105 GCA_047517405.1 Candidatus Poribacteria bacterium
CATCAGCAACTTTCATAGAGTCTCCTTATTTTACAGTGAGTTTATTTCGGAAAATCATACGATTTCAAATTTGTGGTCCTCTGTTGATCAGGACAGATAGATCCTATTTATCCGATTCTGGTTTTGAATAACCTAAGTTGCTAGGGCGTGTTGACATTTTGGTGTCACCAATTTGGCAAAGACTCGGAGAATCCGACAAAAACTGAAGTCCGAAGTCGTCTCAAGTGCATCAGAGGTAGTTCAATTTGTAAGTTATCCACAATAACCTAACACAATCTAACACAATCTAACAGAATCTAACACTTTTTGCGAAATTGATGTCGATTTGGGAAAATCGACCTACAGCAGGGCAGCCACAAGGATTGCGCCTATAGAAGCCGATATTGGTTCAATTGGTCAAATGTCAACAGAACCTAGCAACTTGCGTTTTGAATACTATTGGGGTCCTCTGATTTTTCCGCTCGGGTCGGGCAAGGGGGATTGTGGATGCATCGCTCGCGCCCTCACCCGGAAGTCGAGTCCTTTTTGGCCCAGTGCCTGCAACTCCTCCGGACTGCCGTCAAACCACTCCTTCAGTCGTCGGCGAGCGATGTGGACATGCAACACCTCATCTGCCCAGTCGAAATCCTGAAGGGTCGCCATCAGAGGATGGCAAGCGGTATCGCGGCAAAATTCGAACTCTTCGCGCTTGCCGGGAGGGTATTTCATGAGACCGGCTTCGACACCAAAGAGCATGGCATATAATTCGAGGGGTGCCATCTTAAAGAGATAGGCAGATTCCCAATCACGTATCGGCATCGCAGAACGCTCCTCGAAGATATCTTCGGTAGCGGCTTCGCCAAAAACAGAATGGCGCATCTCATCCCAGAGGTGGCGGGAGATATCGACATAGAACTCCCACGGCTGGTCCTTCATTTCATACAGCACAAATCCTAGTGCTTCGGCAATCGTGGTTTCGCCCAAGCGGGTTGCAATCATCTGCGTCAATCGCTCTTCCACCCGCTCGTTGTCCACATGGATAATATCCCACACACGAGGGAAAGTATCATCGCGAGTGAGCTGCTTCGGAATCAGGTATGGGGTTGTCGCTCGAATGGGTTGGAGTGTATCGAGGTTCACTTCGCCTGCACCATCAATGCCTCCGGCAGCTGCAAGCAGGTTGCGGAGTGTATTGCTCCAAGCCTCCGCTTCCGCTTCTTTTTCCGGCGTATCGACAACATCGTGATAGGCGGCTTCTAGCAGACGTAGCCCCTCCGCTGCTTCAGCGATGACGGTTTTCAGGATGCGTACAGTGGGATAGTCTGCCAAACCGTTGGTTTCATTGACATACCTTTGATATGCTTCCAAAAGTGCCGGTTTGAATACCTTTATCAATCCCGCCAGCAATTCAACGGTATTCGCCGCATACATTGCTTCATCGAAAACCATTTGCAAGGACGCATCGGGGGCTTGATACGCTTTTGTCCTAGAAACGCGCAGTTCAGGCAATCGGGCTTTGAACTGAGACGCATGTTGTGAGTTTTCATATTGGAGTCTTGCCAGCAACACTTTGACATCCCGCTCTGGGGTGCTGATGATGTGGGCGGCTTGTAAAAACATCAATCGTTCTGCCGCGTAGGCGAATCGATGGAGTCGGGCGGCGCATTGATCAACACTAAATCCCTGCTGTGTTGTATTCTGCAAGCCTGCGTATTGATAGGTTCGCTTCATCCTGCTTACTCCTCATTGCGCTTAAATAGTCTGATGCTCACTTCGACGCTCCAAAAACGCATCCACTTCCTGATGGGTGGGCATGACGGGCAGCGTTCCCAAACGGGTGACAGCCAACGCCCCGGCAGCGTTGGCGCGACGGATAGCGTCTGCAAGCAGTAGTCCCTCCGCCACGGCGACAGATAGTGCGCCGGAGAAAGCGTCTCCGGCTCCGGTTGTGTCCACCACATCCACTGAGAAACTCGGAATGTGGATCGTATCGTCTGAGGTCACAAGAAGGGCACCATGTGCCCCTCGATGTAGCACCACGGCGTTTGGTCCCATTCCGAGTAGTTCACGCGCAGCCCGTTCCGCTGTCGCGTCATCCGAGACGGGATAGCCCACCAAGGTCCCGGTTTCCTGCTCGTTGGGCGTCAGAATTGTGCAGTCTCGCCAAGTTTCGGGCGTGTAAGGGCGAGCGGGACCGGCATCCACAATCACCGGAACGCCGTAATCCACCCCCAGCTGTACGGCAGCCGCTACAACGGGTTCGGGCACCTCAAAGTTGACCAAGATGCCGTCCAGTGTGTTGCGGTGCAACGCTAGAGCTCGTGTCACATCATCGGAGGTTAAGTAATCGTTAGCACCCAAGACCCCCAAGATGGTGTTTTCACCGTTAGCATCGATCATTGCGATGCCCACACCCGTCGAGGCTTCCGGGTGGACTGCGACGGCATTCACATCAACGCCTTCTTCTTGCAGGGCAGCCATTTCCATACGTCCAAAGTCGTCGTCCCCTATGCAGCCGACCAGTACCGCTGCCCCTCCTGCCCTTTGTACAGCGACTGCTGCGTTAGCTCCCTTACCTCCGGGACCGATTTTAAAATTGTCTGCTAGCAGTGTTTCCCCCACAGTGGGCAAGCGTGGCGTTTGCACCGCTAGATCTATGACAACGCTACCGATGATAGCGATCTGTTTCATGCGCTTATCTCCCATGTCTCAGGTCACCTTTAGAATGTGCGCAGCCACCTCATTGGGATCAATTTCCGTCATACACAGATGCGGTAGATCTTTCCGTATGCACTTTCGTTTATAACAGGGACGACATGATACAGGCTTTTCGATGACCCCATGGTTCTCGCCATAGGGACCGTGGCGCGTTGGGCTTGTTGGGCCAAACAGGGCAACCGTTGGTGTTCCCACAGCCGCTGCTATGTGCATCGGACCACTGTCGCAGGTCAGGTAAAGGTCGCAACTTTCGATCAGGGCACCGAGCTGCATCAGCGTTGTCCTCCCAATCAAGTTAATCGCCTCCACTTTTGCACTCTGCGCCAATGCTTCGCCGAGCGGAATTTCGGCGGGTGAACCTGTCAGCAGTATCCGCGCTCCGAAACGCTTTTGCACTTGTGCTATCAC
>JAKZSX010000467.1:0-2545 GCA_047517405.1 Candidatus Poribacteria bacterium
TGCCGGCCTTTCACGGCAGGGAGAACTCAACGTTGATGTAGTCGACCTAGACACTTGTCAGAAATTAGAAGCTTGGTTTGAAGATCGATGGAATGACCGTTGGTGTATTGATATCTCTAAGGAATTGGTTGAAATTATTGAACAGAGTTGGGCGCGTGAGGAACTAATTCCGCCATATCACATCTACATCAAGATGGCGTATCACCTGTCGAACGAAGCGCGGACGGGTTTGAATGAATTTCAGATTCCACGCGATTTTCAGGGCAGGCTGTTTGATTTTCAAACTGCAGCGGTTAAAATCGCAGCGCATCACCTGAATAGACGTGGTGGGGTGCTAATTGGGGATGTCGTCGGTCTCGGCAAAACGTTGATGGGAACGGCACTCGCACGAATATTTGAAGACGATTACGACCTTGAAACACTGATTATCTGTCCGAAAAATCTAGTGAGCATGTGGGAAGATTATCGGGACGAGTATCGCCTGCGTGCAAGGGTGCTTTCAAGCAGCCGGGTCATCAATGAGTTGCCGAATCTTCGACGCTATCGCCTTGTTCTGATTGACGAAAGCCACAACCTGAGAAACCGCGAGGGCAAAGGCTACGGTGCGATTCGGGACTATATCGAAAAGAATGAGAGCAAGGTTATCCTCCTCTCCGCCACCCCTTACAACAAAACCTATCTCGACCTCTCTAACCAGTTGCGCCTGTTTGTTGATGAGAGCGAAAACTTGGGGATTCGACCGGAGCAACTGCTCAAGAGTTTAGGCGGCGAAACAGAGTTTGTTCGCAAACACCAAAGCGGGCCCCGAACACTTGCAGCGTTTGAACATAGCGAATATATCGATGACTGGCGTGAATTGATGCGCCTCTATCTTGTGCGTCGAACACGCAGCTTTATCATGGAGAACTACGCCGAAACAGAGTCCGGGACGGGACGGAAATTTCTCACCTTCTCCGACGGGACGCATTCCTACTTCCCCACCCGGATTCCCAAAACAGTGAAGTTCGCAATTGATGACGAAAACCCCGATGACCCCTATGCCCAGCTATACTCTCCGTATGTTGTGGATACCATTAGTAATCTGAAACTGCCTCGATATGGGCTTGCAAATTATATTGATGGGAGACCATCGAAACCACCTACGCCCGATGAGAAACAACAATTGGAAAATCTATCACGGGGTGGGAAGCGGTTAATTGGCTTCAGCCGGACCAATCTGTTTAAGCGCCTGGAAAGTAGCGGGCAGGTGTTCATCCAATCTGTTGAGCGGCACATTTTGCGAAACTATATTTACCTCTACGCGATTGAAAACGACAAACCGTTGCCAATCGGAACGCAAAACGCTGAGATGCTTGATTCGCGCATCTATGATGAAGATGCCGATGACCCAAGTTTCACCGCCGATCCGTTCTATGACGACACTGAGATACAAGTTGACGATACCAACACACAGTTGGCTTTCTATACAGCTGATGGGTTAAAAGAGGATGCCGCTGAAATCTATCAGCTCTACACGACACAATACAAAAGCCGGTTTAGGTGGATTCGGCCGGATCTCTTCCGTCGATCGCTTTGGAAAGAGCTCACCGACGACGCAGATGCGTTGCTTGAAATTTTGCAACAATATGGCACATGGGATGCGGAAAAAGATGCAAAACTCAATGCGCTTGAAGACCTCTTAACCCAAAGCCATCCGGACGATAAAGTCTTGGTTTTCACGCAATTTGCCGATACGGTGCGGTATCTGAAAGCCGAGCTTTCGGCGCGTGGAATTTCTCAGCTAGCCGAGGTAACGGGCGACTCGCCGGATCCGACTGAACTAGCATGGCGGTTCAGTCCTATCAGCAATAATAAGCGGGATAGCAGTACGCCGCAAAACGAGTTACGGGTTCTCATTAGCACAGACATACTGAGTGAAGGACAAAACCTACAAGATTGTTCGATTGTCGTCAATTATGACCTACCTTGGGCGATTATCCGCTTAGTGCAGCGCGCTGGTCGTATCGACCGGATTGGTCAGGAAGCTGAAAATATTCTATGCTATTCGTTTCTACCGGCGGAAGGTGTGGAGCGCATTATCTTTTTGCGCGCACGCGTCCTAGCACGTCTGCATCAGAATGAAGAGGTTATCGGTACAGACGAAGCGTTTTTTGAAGATGAGGACGACAAGAAGGTGATTGTCGACCTCTACAATGAGCGAGCAGGTTTGCTTGACGATGAATTGGATAACGATGTCGATCTTGCTTCCTATGCGTATCAGATCTGGAAAAATGCAATCACCCAAGATCCACAGTTAGAAGGGATCATTTCTCAACTGCCATCTGTCGTTTATTCGACACAACTGCACCGTCCAACGGATGTGGAACCGGAAGGGGCACTCATTTATATGCGAACGGGTGAAGGAAACGACGCGTTGGCATGGGTGGATCGAGAGGGGCAGAGTGTAACCGAATCTCAGTTTGCAATTCTTGGTGCCGCAGCGTGCGAGCCGGATACCCCGGCACTGTCCCCGCTTGAAGAACACCATCAACTTGTGAAACGGGGG
>JAKZSX010000468.1:0-18135 GCA_047517405.1 Candidatus Poribacteria bacterium
ATGCTTCAACCTTTTCTCTGCCCAATCTCCCATCGGCACCATAACCGTCTCTTGATACATATTGAACTTCTTGGCTTTATTGAACTGCAAACATCTTTCCCAAGCATCTCTGAATCGGTTTGGCCATTTGCCCGGATAGCAATTTTTCTTGTGCCAGACAAACTCCTCTGTCCACAACCACCCCTGCTTTCTCATCTCAAGTATTAATTCGATAACATAGGTATGCCGTTCTCCGTCAACGGCTTTCTCTTTAATATTCAGGATGAATGTGCCAGATGGCTTGAGGACCCTTAAAAATTCTTCAGCGCGAGGCATAAACCAATTGACATATTCATCGGGGTTGATTCCGCCATACGTTTTAGATCGGCGGTCCGCATACGGGGGTGAGGTCATAATTAGGTCAAATGAATCTGCCTCAAAATTGGAGAGCACCTCTAAGCAATCCCCAAGATAAAGATCTGTTTTTATTGCTGTCATTGAACAATCTGCCTTTACGTGATAAATATGGCGTTTTACGCATCAGGCTTCACGAGATAGATGTTATCGAAATGCCCCGATTGTATAGCAACGACTCGCCGGAGACGTATCAACTCCAAAGTCGCTAGAAATGTAACGATTCGCTCAAGTTTGCTGGCAAATTCTGAAAACAGTTCATCGAACCGGATCTGCTCACCGTCGTTAAGTCTACGCTCTAGAAAATCCATCTTTTCTTCAACGGTGATTGGTTCTTCCTGAATTTCTTCATAATAGTCATCAACTGCAAATTGCTGCTCAGTTACACCCTTGAATGCGGAGAGGAGATCGAAGAGTGTTGCTTTAATCTGTACATCCCGCAAGTCCTGATCGTCTGCGGATGGGTCTACGTTACGGCCATGAATTTTCTCACGGTTTGTTGCGTAATGATCCAGCGTATGGGCAGCTTCCTTAAACTGTTTGTACTCCAAAAGCTGTATGACCAACTCTTCCCGGTCTTTGAAGGTATGGGATTCGTCCGACTTCGGCGATGGGAGGATGCTCTGGGACTTGAGGTGAAGCAGTGTAACCGCCATGACTAGGAATTCGGATGCAACATCAAGATCTAGCAGCTCCATGAAGTTGAGATATTCTAGATATTGCTCCGTAATTTCTGCAATCGGGATGTCCGTAATCTCCATCTCATTCTTTTGAATTAGATGAAGCAGCAAATCTAGTGGTCCTTCAAAGACAGCCAGTTTAATTGCATAAGTAGGTTTCAGCGATTGGGAAGCACCGGTTGAGGTAGCTGGGACTATCGATTGCATACATGAAATCCTTGAATAATTATTGAATCTTGCTAGGGTTGCAAACGGGAACAATCAAATCTGCCGGACATTGTCTTCAACCTGTACAAGATTGATTTACTACGCTAACTTCATTGCGGATCGAACTTCTGCCATCGTTTCTTGAGCGACCTTTTTTGCCCGCCCCGCTCCAGCAGCGAGGACCTCCCGGACGCTTTTCGGCTTGGACGCCCACTCCGCCCGCCGTTCATAAAACGGTGTTAACTGAGTGATTAGTTTTTCGCTGAGATTTCGTTTGCAGTCAACACACCCGATTGCGGCAGAACGGCAATCCTTATCAATCTGCGGTACTTCGTCAGAGTTATAAACACGATGGTATGCGAAAACAGGGCAGACGTCGGGGTTGCCGGGATCGTTGCGACGCACCCGTCCCGGGTCTGTTACCATTTTCATCAGGTTTTTCTGCGTCGCCTCCGGTGGATCTGATAGCTGAATGGCGTTACCGTAGCTCTTACTCATCTTGCGGCCGTCAAGTCCTGGTAACCCAGAGGCTTCGCTCAACATCGGCTGTGGCTCCGGGAAAACCTCACAGTAAATATGGTTAAATCGGCGAACGATTTCCCTCGAAATTTCCAGATGGGCAACCTGATCCGCTCCAACCGTTACCATTTCGGCTTTGTAAACAATGATATCCGCCGTCATCAACACCGGATATTCTAATAAGCCGGCAGAGGGTCCCTCATGTTGAGTGATGTCTTGAACTTTATCTTTATATGTTGGACACCGTTCAAGCCAAGATACCGGCGTAATCATCGTGAGCAAGGTGGAGAGTTCTGCATGTTCGGGAACGTGCGACTGAACGAAGAGGGTACTCTTGTCGGGATCAATCCCCGCACTCAACCAATCGATTGCTGCTTGCAATGTGTATTCGGGCAGGTTTGAGGTATCAGTCACGTCGGTGAGCGAATGCCAGTCCGCGATAAATGGATAACACTCGTATTTATCTTGCAGACTTGCTGTATTCTTCAACATCCCTTCGAGATGTCCAATATGTAGCAGTCCCGTTGGGCGAATTCCAGTCACTAATCGCGTTTTTTGCATTTCTGTTCTTGCCTCCAAATTCACTTTTCTTGCCGACTCATCTCAAACCCACGAGGGTTGCAATCAGATTAAAAATACCGTAAGAAGCTTCCCCGATAAACCAGAAGACCGGGTTCGGGAGGTGTAGCAGATTGGGAACAAAAATAATGCACATTAGAATGATCATTCCGTAGGGACGCAGCCTTGCGAACCTTTGTGCCTGTCGCCACGGCAGCAGCCCATATACGACGCTAAACCCGTCGAGTGGAAACAGGGGAAGCATGTTGAATACTGCCAGAAAGATACTGATAAGTCCGCTCTGGAGCAGCAGGATTCTGTAGAGTTGAAATTGTGTGACCGATCCACTTTCAGGGAATCCAATTGTCACTTTTAGCAATTTAGCGATGCCCAAGATGACGATAGTGCAGATAATATTCATGATTGGGCCCGCTGCGGCAATAATCATAAGGTCGCGTTTGGGGTTTTTCAAGTTACTCGGGTTCACGGGCACGGGCTTTGCCCAGCCAAAAAATGTTCCACCAAATAAAGTGCCAAGCAGTGGTAGAATGATTGTTCCGATTAGATCGATATGTACCGCAGGATTGAATGACATTCTGCCTTCATCTTCGGCGGTTGGATCGCCGAGCATATTAGCGGATTTTGCATGTCCCCATTCATGGAAGGTGAGTAAGGCAATAAATTGACAGACGCGGAGGATGGCTTGATAAGGGTCAATATTAAACATTATTTTTCAGTGTCCACAAATTGGTAGATCTCCTGCGTGGTCGATACTTTGCCGTCTAACTGTGCGGCAAACGCTTTCCACAGCACATCCGAGAACGCTCGGCTCGGTTTTAATCCTCGTTGAATGAGGTCATCGCCGGTAATTAAGGGTTGAACGTTTTTAAGGTATGTCAGATAATTTCCAATCTTTCCCACACGCCAATCGGGTTGGTTCGGTTGCATTAGCGCGAAAACGAGCGGCTCTAGCGGATAAGGGTTTAACAACTGATAAACTTCACTCGGCTTGGAAGATGCCGAGAGCGCATTCAAATTATGTTCTAGTTGTGCTTGAACGCTAAGTTTGATGCACAACTGGCTTTCCAGTGCCAGTCGGCTGCTAACAGCTTCAATTGTCTCCGAAGAAGTCAGCAGCGTCATCCAAAGTATCGCCCTTGTATTAATCGAATCATTCGGGAGAGATGTCGATGCCCATTCAATCGCTTGGCCGGCGGTCCTCCAGAGTACATCAAAATTTGGTGAGATTTTCCAAGTTGGGTGGATGGCACTGAAGATATCAAATCCGTTCATCTGATAAACCATTTGCGGCGCAGTTTCTTCCGACAATATATAGTCAATTTCGTTTCGGAGACGCTGCCCGCTAATCAGATTCAGTACTCCCTGATTGATTGTATCAAGTATTCGCTTCCGATCGCTTTCGATAATTTGAAAACTGTAGCGTGCTTCATACCGTATCGCCCGGAAGATTCGGGTTGGGTCATCAATGAAGCTCCGCTCATGCAGGACACGAATGCGCCCAGCTCGCAAATCTCGCAGTCCATCCGTACAATCAACGATTTCGCCAAAAGTGTCGGGTTGAAGGCGTATGGCGAGAGCGTTGATTGAAAAATCGCGCCGATGGAGGTCCTCCGCAATTGTACCATACTCAACCGAAGGTAACGCACCGGGACTCGGATAAGTTTCGTTGCGTGCACTGACAAAGTCGAACTTCAATCCATCAAGCCGAGTGATGGTTGCGGTCTTGAACTTCTGATGTGTCTGTACTTGTCCCCTCCATACTTTGGCAAGCTGATGGGCAAAATCAATTGCGTTTCCTTCCACAACAATATCAATATCCAAATTCTTACGTCCAATGAGAAGGTCTCGGACAAAACCACCAACGACATAGACCGACCGGGAGGTGTCCTTTCCAAACTGCCCAATCTCTTGCAACAGGTGGCAAATGCGAGGTGATATACTAGAAAGCCCTAAAAACTCGCGCATTTTTGGCAATCTCTTATTTCAAAGGTGCAAAACTTTGAAAGGGTTCGGTCAGCTACTTCATCTGTTCCGTGAAGCCCACAACGACATACGTGCCACTACGTGGATTCTTCTCTAGCGTGATAAGTCCTCTACGTTCCGCATCTTCTAAGAGTTCGCTAAAGGATTTGAATCCGTAAGAAGATTCGCTAAACGAAGGACGCTTCCGCTTTATTGTATCTTTGATCATTGAAGACCACAGGATTTCATGGTTTTCACGGATGAGTCCACGGATAGTGCTGAATAGCAGATCGAAGACATCTCGTAGTTCCCTTGGGATATTCCCTTCAGTCCGCTGATCTGTGGTTTCGTCTTGCTCAAGTTCCTCATAATAGATGAACTCATCGCAATTTTCGCTCAAGAGACTTGAAGTGGATTCCTTCAGTCCCATCCCAATAACATACTTTCCGTTCTCTTTGAGTTTAGCAACAAGTGGTGCGAAATCGCTATCCCCTGAAATAATGACGAAGGTATCGATATGTTCTTTTGAGTAGCACAGATCAATAGCGTCAACACACAAGCGAATATCCGCGGAATTCTTACCGCTCCGTGAACGCCTTGGAATCTCAATTAACTCAATTCCAGCTTCGTGGAGTGGTTGTCGGTGCTTAAAAAAGCGGTGCCAATCAGCGTAAGCGGTTTTGACGACGACGTTTCCCTTTTCAACGAGGCGTCCCAAAACTTTCTGAACATCAAAATCGGCCTGTCCGTCGCGCCCCTTTTTCTCCTTTAGTTTCTGCTCGAATCCGATAGCGAGATTTTCAAAGTCAATAAACATCGCTAGGATTCGTTGTTCTTGTGGTCCTGCAAGCATTTCATCTTACCTCCTCTTGTGAAACGAGACATAAAATGTATTCTGTGAAGAGTGTGCTTTGCCAGTCCAACAGGTCGAACTACTTGCCCAGCGATTAAAAGCTTGGAAAATCTAGCCCAGCGTATCCCAGATTAGTGAGGTTTTTTCGACAGGGAAGCGGTGGGTGAGATAAGCGTGTACTTCCTACAGCGTCAAGTGCACTTTCGTTTGCAGCTATGAAATTCAATTAAACCTGCAACAGGGCGGATCTGTCTAATTTCGCATGGCGTAGGCACCTATAGTATGTTAACATTATCAAGTGTATCAGAAAGTTCGTTCAGAGGCAAGCGATTTTTCGTGGTGACTTCGGGGAGTAGGGGCTTTGTCGATCCGTGATAATACCGAGTAAAAAAGGATCATACGATGGCAAAACAGATACTGGTTGTTGAAGATGATAGTGATGTTGTTGGGTACATTGAACATCTATTGAAAAGTTTGGGATATGGCGTTTGTGCTGTTGTTTCGTCGGGAAAGGCAGCGATACAGAAGGCGGCAGAAGCACAGCCAGATTTGGTGCTGATAGATATGATGTTGGCAGGAGATATGGACGGAATAGCTGTCGCTGAACAGATGCGTGCCCGTTTCAATATTCCTGTGGTATATCTGACCGCTTATGTGGATCAACGTTTACTGAAGCGAGCACAGATAGCTGAGCCTTTTGGCTATGTACTCAAGCCATTCGCCGAAAGGAGATTACACCTTAACATTGAGATCGCGCTTTACAGGCATGAGATGGAAGGAAGATTTAGGGAAAGGGAACAGTGGCTTTCGACCATTCTCAAAAGTATCGGTGATGCCGTGATTGCTACCGATAAAAATGGGCGCGTTCAGTTTATAAATTCCGTTGCCGAAGTACTGACAGGTTGGCAGCAGGAGGAGGCTTTTGGCAAAGATCTGGGAGAGGTCTTTAATGTCATTAGTGAGGATATAAATACTCCTATCAAGACACATATCATGAAAGCGCTCCAGAGTAGAATTGTTGTCAGTTTGGCAGAACTGAACATACTCGCTGCCCATGATGGCAAAGAGACTCCGATTGATTACAGCGCCGCTCCCATCAGGGATGAGAAACAAAACACGACCGGTGTTGTTCTGGTCTTCCGTGACATTACTCGCCGTAAGGAAGCAGAGGAGGCGCTGAGGCTGACAGCGGATGCCTTACAGAATCAAACCCGAATCTTACAATCTATTCTAGATAGTATGGGTGATGGCGTGATTGTCGCCGATGAGACAGGAAAATTTTTGTTTTTCAATCCGGAAGCTGAAGGGCTTCTTGATATTGCCATGGATACAACGATGAATGAATTGCCTGAAAAATACGGTCTATTTCTGCCTGATACTATCACCCCCTTTCCGTCAGATGAGTTTCCGCTCACCCGCGCTATCCACGGCAAGTTTTCAGACAACGTTGAAATGTTTATACGTAATGAGAATGTACCACAGGGCGTTTACATTGAAGTCGCCGGCAGACCATTACAAGATGAATCGGGCAAGCAAAGGGGCGGGGTTATCGTTTTTCGGGATGTCACCGAACGCAAGCGGGCAGAAGAAGCCCTCGCTCGTGCTTACACGCAGGGCAGGTTGGAGATTGTCGATACATTGCTCCACAATATTGGGAATGCTATTAATAGTGTGACGATAGGGATTGGGACCGTTTACGCAAATCTAGTAAAGAATCGACTGACGGGTCGTCTTAGGGCACTGGCAAATGTAATTGAAGGGCATCAAGATGACTTTGGTGATTATGTCACAAATCATCCACAAGGACAAAAGGTCGCCCCATTTATTATCGGTCTCGCAGATGACTTTACGAGCCAAGAGAAAAAGTTGACAGAGATAGTTAGTCGTGTGCAAGATAGAGCTGAACACGTTGCTGATATCGTCAGAATGCAGAAGTCACTTGGCAAGAGCAGCGTATATCGCAAAGATATTAATCTTCGGCAGGCAATAGATGATGCTATCACGGTATTGGCGGAGTCTATCAAGAAAAGAGATATTGAAGTTCATATTGATTGCAATAATACTCCGGAAGAGATTCGGACGCAGGAGAGTCAATTCCATCAAATGTTAGTTAATCTTATTAAAAATTCGGTTGAAGCGATAGATGAACTTGCTGCATCAATGGGGCTCAGCGGGCTTCCTTTCATCAAAGTCCGGTGCTATGTTAAATTGAATTCTTTTATTCTTGAAGTGGTTGATAGCGGTATCGGCATTGAAAAGGATAAATTTACAGTCATTTTTGAGGGAGATTATACAACCAAGGAATCGGGCAGTGGACTTGGTCTTCATTCGATAGGGAACTTCGTTGATGGATTAAATGGGAAGATTTCCCCATTAAGCGATGGCATCGGCAGAGGGGCAACAATACGAGTCATTCTCCCGCTTTCTTCCGTCACCCCATAGAGGTTTTGTCCCGACACATCGTAAATTGCAGCTGCTCATCCGAATAGATTAATTTCTGGATGTGAAATTTAGTGCCTGTTTAAAAAGTCCAGCATCACGTAATACACATTCGGGTGACCTGAGTAAGCACAACAATAGGTGCGTATTATGGAATTCAAAAAGAACTGGAACTATCATGTCTTGGTTGTTGATGATCAGCGCGAGATACATCAGGACTTTGAGGAGATGCTCACGCCCGGTTTAACGGGTGCATCAACAGATGATTTGGCAGCAGCATTTGCTTCAGAAATCGATGAGAGTTTTCTCCCGAAATTCACACTTCTCCACGCAAGAAGCGGTGTCGAAGCTTATGACATCATTAAAACGGCAATCGAAATGGATAACCCAATTGCCGTTGCATACATAGATATAAGAATGCCACCCGGTATGGACGGGATTGAAACTACGCGGCGTATTCGAGCCATTGACGAAAATATTGAGATCGTCCTCATGACTGCGTATACCGATAAATCGCTTGACGAGATTGTCCGCGAGATGGAACTACTTCACAAGCTTCTCTATATCAGAAAACCATTTGCTCGCGAGGAAATTCAACAGATAACGCTTGCCCTTGCGGAGAAGTGGAACGTTGAAAGCGAATTGGAGGACAAACGCCAGCAACTCGAAATTAGCAATCAAAGGCTTGAAGCTGTTCTCGATTCAACCGGGGATGCCATTGCGATGTTCGATATCAAGGGGCATTTGCTGTTCGCCAATCAGGGATATGAAGAAATGTTTGAATTGACGGCGGATGCGATGAAGCAGATGTCATCCGAGCGGCTAGGTGAGCATATTAAGCAATACTTCCATGAACCGGGGCGCTTTGAAGAGACGGAAACCTTACTACTCGCACACCCTGAGCAGGTGTTTGAAGAGGTCACGGAGGTTCACCGACCAGAGTGCAAAATGCTCTACCGATTCACAGCACCGGTGCATGATAGTGAACAAAATGTCATCGGGCGTATTATCGTTTTTCGGGACATTTCCAAAGAGATCGAACTTAGCCAGATGAAAGTCGAAGTCTCCCGTTTGCGTACTGAGCTCGAAATGAAATATGCGTTTGATAAGATTGTCGGCAAGAGCGAAGTGATGAAAGCGGTTTACGCCTTGATGCAACAAGCGATAGAAAGCAATATCACTGTTCTAATTCAGGGGGAGAGCGGCACAGGTAAGGAGCTCGTCGCAAGAGCCATTCATTTTAACAGCCCGCGGAAAGGGAGACCATTTGTCGATGTCAACTGTGCTGCTATTCCTGAGCCCCTTATTGAAAGCGAGCTGTTTGGGCACGAGCGTGGTGCCTTTACTGGCGCGACGGGGCAAAGAATTGGTAAATTCGAGAGCGCGGATGGGGGGACTATCTTTCTTGATGAAATCGCTGACATGCAGCCACTAGTTCAAGCCAAATTGTTGCGTGTGCTGCAGGAACGGGAGATTCAGCGTGTTGGTGGCACCGGCAATATTCCCATCAACGTCCGGGTGATCACAGCGACGAATAAAGATCTCGAAGCTGCCGTAAAAGACGGTGAGTTTCGCGAAGACCTTTTTTATCGCATTGCCGGTTTTCCAATACCGATTCCACCTCTCAAAGAACGGCGTGAAGACATCCCCCTGTTGGGACACCATTTTTTGCAAGAATATGCCGAGGCTGCTGATAAACGGATCTCGGGATTTTCCACTGGCGCGTTACAACTATTGATGCGCTATGACTGGCCCGGCAATGTCCGAGAATTGGAGAACACGATTGAGCGTGCTGTGCTTTTAGAGACATCAGATGTGTTACAAGCGAGCAATCCCGCTCTGAGCGATCTGCATTCGACGAGCGGGGAATATACCCCTGATAGCTATGGCGATAGTATGTCCTCCCTTACTTCAGCTTCAACCGAGATCCTTTCCCTTGAAGAAATTGAGAAGCAGGCACTTGTCCAT
Organism: Candidatus Poribacteria bacterium; assembly: GCA_047517405.1. Taxonomy (GTDB): domain Bacteria; phylum Poribacteria; class WGA-4E; order WGA-4E; family PCPOR2b; genus PCPOR2b. Next base: position 9,601 of record JAKZSX010000468.1, read on the forward strand.
GCCCTCGAAGTGACACATAATAATATTACAAAAGCTGCACAGGCTTTGGGTATCAATCGGGTTACTATTCATAGGAAGTTAAAGAAATATGACCTGCTTGACAAAAAGTAGTCAGTATCTCGCTAAAGATGGAAAAATGGGTGGATGGGCACTGTCTTATTTCGTAACCTTGATTGAGTTTAATAGATTTTTAAGATTTAGTATGTAATTGTTGAAATGGGGCTTCATGCTAGTGCTTCTACATGCTGACGCCATATGGTTTGTAATTAGGCGATTGGTTGTAGGTTTAAATCCATAGCGAATGAAGATAACTCAAGGAGATTATCAATGAAAATTTTAGTCACAGGTGGCACAGGCAGGATCGGGGCAAATCTTGTGAAGCGGCTGCTTGAAAGAGGACACGCCATCCGCAGTTTTGTTTATCCCGGCGACGCAAGCCGTGCGGACAAGCTTGATAGTTATGACCGTGTCGAGGCGGTTGTCGGGGATTTGCGAAACTTCGACGATGTAAAACGAGCGGTGGAAGGGGTGGACGCAATCTATCACCTTGCAGCTGCGTTTGGAGGTCCGTTTGATAACCTACAATATCTGAATATCAATGGGATGGGAACGCTCAATATCTTGGAATGCATCCGAGAGGGACTGCCGAATCTTCACCGATTTGTTTACGCCTGTACAGAGGCGATTTATTGGAGACTGGGCGAAAAGGGGCGTTTTTTCGAGGAACCGATCTCTGAAGAAATGGTGAGCCGTTACAAGCACATGCCGTACTTCCTGACCAAATGGATCGGTGAAGAGTTGTCCATGACCTATCACTATCAATACGGCGTACCAACGACGGTCTTCCGCTTTGCAACAGTTATCGAACCCGGCGAATTTCTCAATGAAGATGGGTTGCCTCGACTGTTTCTCTTTAACCCTGTGTATCAGCAGTATAAGGATCAAACGGGGGACAATGCAGACGAGCAGGAGATGATCGAAACCATAAAATCGCTCTGGACCGGCGAGGAGAAATTCCTTATCAGTCTAAATCCGAACGGGCGTCCTTACAAACAAGAGTTTACGGATGTCCGGGATATTGCTCAAGGGTTAGTGTTAGGAATCGAAAAGGAGGAGGCGGTCGGAGAGGAATTCACGCTTGGGGGCGCGGCGTTGTTCCGATGGGAAAGAGATGTTCCTTATCTTGCTGAGCGGTATAATCTGGATTACGTCGAAGCGAGGGTGCCCTCGTCGAACCATTTCGAGTTCAATCTGCACAAGATCAAAAGCCTACTAGGATATGAACCACAGCATGACCTCCGCAGCGTTCTTGATACTGCAGAAGCGATGCGACGCGGTGAGAGTACCGATGTGATTCCAACGGGCATTCGATTTGAGGGAAGGGTGTAAAACGTGAGGAGGTCCGGTGGTAAATGTTTGATTTACCACCGCCCGCCCAAAACTCCTAAAAATAATCGCAGATCCAGTGTGTAGGCTCGTCTTTCGGGAAAAGTGTGGAGAGCAGTGCAATTTCGTTAGGTTGCAGATTGAGCCCCTTGGCGCGATTGAATTCATTTAGCTGCCCAAATGTCGCATCCCCGAAAAGCACCTTCAAGAAGTGATAAGTCTCCAGTGCGACCCTTGTTCTTCCGCTATCATCCGCAATGACGGCAACTTTTCCCCGGTTCACATTTAGCGTACAGCTTTGATCGCCGGCGGTAAAATGGAATGAGCCCGACCAATCTGTCATGGCGGTGTTTTCCAATTCTGCCTCGAACTTAGGAATCAATTTTTGGAAGAGTCCCTCCAAAGAGATAACACGATACATAGCTCTTTCGTGGATTGAGAACGATAGTGGGCTGCCGCTCTCTTCACTCAAAAGCAAGGTCATTGGGTGATGCCGGGTCAAACGTCCCGAAATGCTTTCAACGCCTCTTTCATAAGCCGCCTCCAAAATCGCATGGCAGAGGGGGTGGAGGCTATCAGGATCTGCATTTCGACAGCCGACTTCCCGCAGATTCGGGTAATATGTTGCTAAGTATGCGTCGATATCTTGAGCATCGTCAGGAAATGCGAGATTGGCGTAGGCACCGATTTGCCCCTCCTTTTCAACGACAAGCGATGGCAACATGCCAACTTGATGCGAATAGCCGTCCCGCCACAACTGCTCCGAGCGCAGAACAGTTCCAGTGCGCCCTTTGTTATGTTCGTCGTGGATTTGGCTAATTTGTGTTAAATCCCTTTCGAGGTCAAACGGTCGGCTTTTCCACCCTGATGGAGCAAAGATCTTTTTGCCGTGGAGTTCCAACTCGAAGTTTGTCTGTGGAGACGATGCCCATCCAAACTGCATGTAAAACGGTTGAATGGTAGTAAATAGGATGCTGAGATCGTAGTTCTTTGCGTCCATGTAGGCAATCGCATCCCGCAGTAGTGCTGACGCATAACCCTGCCCGCGATATTCCGGTGAAGTGACGACCATGCCAATCCCGCCGAGTTTCACAACTTCTTTCCCGATATACATCGATCGGTCTGAGACGCGAACATAGCTGACAATCTTCCCATCGACAACGCAGACGCGCGACTGCTCCAGCTCGTAGCTAGAGTCCTGATAATGTTGGCTGGCGTACCTCGGTCTACATTTTTCGACGAATACTGCGGATATGAGATCGACGATTTCGTCGCGTTCATGTGCTTTGGCTGCACGAATTTCCATATCCCCTCCTCTTGGGCGAAATAACGCTTATTCCTTTTGCTGTAAACTGCTATGCAGTTGCTCAAGCCGTTTGCGCAATTGGTTTTGTGTTTTGGCGAGGTGTAACGCGTAGAGACTGAAAATGAGCCAGATGATAAAATAGGCAGAAACGAGGAATTTTAGCCGTCTTTTCTGCCGAACCTCCAATTTTTCTACTGCTTTTTCTGCCACAAGCCGTTCAACTTCCATCTCGTCTACCTGTGCATTTGTTTCGGCGATGGCATCGCTGACGGCAGTGGAAACCTCATCTTGTGTGATGGCGACCGGAATTTGGCTAAGTAGAAATAACCCGAAAAAGAGCCCAAAAATGATGAGAACAGTTATCCATAAACCTTTGTACATTGAATTTCTCCAGAGGTAGAACGTTTGCGTTTTACGATTCGCTCATCTGTTGATATTGAATTGTATCTAATTCTATCTTCATTTGCTCGGCGTGATACCGGAACATCAGCAGGAATAGGTAGAGGAGGGTCAAGGCAAACCATGAAATCAACCACGCAATTTGCATGGTTGGAGGAAGGTTCATCTTGGTGTCAGTGCCCGGGTGCAAGCCGCCTTGCCAAAGCTCAACCGAAAAGTAAACGATGGGCACATTCAGGAAGCCGATGATTCCCAAGACTGCGGAATAACCCCGTTTTTTTTCTTCCTCCAAGGCGGATCTCAGGATAAGGTAACCGATATATATCAGCCAAAGTATTAGCGCACTTGTCAGTCTCGGTTCCCAGTTCCACCAGGTATTCCATGCAAATCTCGCCCAAATGGGACCTGTGGTAAACACGACAACCCCAAAAACAATTCCGATTTCCGTGGAAGCAAGCGCAATAGTATCGTACTTGTCCGCCCGCTTGATTAGGTAGAGAATGCTGGAGATGAAGGTTACGCCGAAAGCAAGGAATACAGTGAGTGCCGAAGAAATATGGAAGTAAAAAATCTTCTGCACTTCTAGCATCGTCATCTCAATCTCAGCGAAGCTGAAAACGAAGTAGATGGCAACAAGTAGGAAGATTGCTGAAAGCAGCCCAATCAGTTGAGTGCGTGTCATTTTTTTCCTTCTCCCCGATAAGATCGGAATTCTGTAAGGAACAACGATCGTTGTTCCCTACTTGTGAACTGGATTCCTACGGAAGTTCATCCCTCAACAACAAATTCAAAGAGGAGATATGAGCTCGCTAGGAATACAAGGCTGTAGACAACCAAGATTGAAATCCAGAAGTTTCCTCCAAGCCCGCCGGTCGTCAGTAGGGAAACGGTGCATTTTGCTCCAGCCATAATCACCGGAAAGGTCAACGGCAGTAAAATCACGGAGAGTAAGCTTTCCTTTCCGTCCGTATGGGTAGAGATACCCGATACGATGACACCCACCGCACAGAAACCGAGCGTTCCAATCGCAAGCACACCGATCAGTTTAAACAAGAGCCAAGGGAGTTGTTCTTGCAACGCAACAGGTAAAACAGTGAGCACATCCAGGAATTGAAGAGTAATCGGCGTGACGATAACTTCTAGCAGTATGAGAAAAGCGAAGATACTGACAACCTTTGAGAGGTAAAGGCAACTCGCATCTACCCCTGTCAACCTCAGGCCGTGCAGTGCGCCATTTGTGCGTTCAACATCGAAAGACCTATTCAGAGTAATGATGCCCGCAAACAAAAATGTCGCCCATAACACGCTAGCAGCTAGTTTGCCCCGTTCCTCCAATTGTTCGGGGAAAATTGGTCCGAATGCGAAGCAGAAGATCAGCACGACTAACACGCTGAACACGATGATTAAAGCCAGCGCATCCTTTGTGCGAAATTGGAGTGCAAGGTCCTTGTGGATTAGCCAACCGATTTGGCGGAATACTCCCATTAATTAAGATAGACTCCCCTCATGAACGGAATACGCTCATCCCAAATCAAAACGCTATTTTACACTTTACATGCCTATCTTTTCAACCTATCCTCATACTCGCGAGACAACGCCTCCAATCCAATATCTTCCTTTTCAGCAACTATCTCAATTTGACCGTTCAACAGAAAGTGGAAGCGAGAACCGGCATGGTAGCCCAATTCGGTGTTGTGTGTCGTGAGGATAATCCCTTTGCCGCGAGAACGTTCCTGATCGATTCGCTTTAACACAAATTGCTTCGCAGCAAGGTCAAGCCCCGAAAACGGTTCATCAAAGAGGAGTAGCGTCGGATCATGAATCAGTGCCTTGGCAATCATGAATCGCTGGATCATGCCGCGTGAGAAGATCTTGACAGGTTCGTGTGCATAAGAGGTTAGTTGAACCTCGTCGAGTAGATCTGCGATGCGTTGTTCTAACCTATCAAGTTCGTAGAGTCGTCCGAAAAATTTCAGGTTCTCATAGGGGCTAAACTCGAGATAGGCGAGCGGTTCGTGAACGACCAACCCCAATGACGGACGGACACGTAAAGTCTCTGCAAAGGCATCGACTCCTCCAATGTGAAGCGTACCGGAGGTCGGTTTGATCAATGTTGAAAGGATTTGAATCAGTGTTGTTTTGCCAGCTCCGTTTGGCCCAAAAATTGTAACAACTTCACCGGGTTGGAGGTTGAGGTCGAGTCCATTCAACACCATTCGATGACCGAAGCGTTTCGTGATTTGGGAGGCTTGGAGGAGCATGGTTAGTAGAAAATTGCGGTTAGGAGCTCTGGAATTCGTTTTAATAAGGATTCATCTTCAGGATTCACGTTTCATGTCTCCTCCCTATTAATTCTCGTCAAGACAGTACCGAGCCGATCCGCTTGTTCTTTCCGTAACCGCTTATAAACCCGATCAGAGATTTCACGCTTTTCGTACAATTCCTCTAAACGGGCAATTATCTCAAGCCGGGCAACCCGCGTCCGCTCAAGGTCGGCGACATCCAACTTACCGAGCCAACTTGCATCAGGTGCTGCTTGAGGCTCCTGGGCGTCATCAGACAGTTTCGGTGTAGGGTTCCAGATTTTGAAAATTGCCGCAACTAAAAAACCGCCTGCAAGTGCCGCGGAGATTGCGATCAGCGTAATCATCTTTGGGTCAGATGGTTTTCTAGCTGTTTCACCCATACCGCTTTGGGATTGAGGTGCAACGGATGTAACTTTGAAGCGCAGATCTACAGTTTGGTTCGTTGACAGCGGTTTCGCTGGATCCGTTGCATAAATAGTGTACACTAATCCATGGATCTGTTCCCTACGACCTGCTCCTAGAATTCTCGATTGTGGCACCAACGGCATTCCGTCTGAGATGAATACATAGAGTTGGACAGTATCAAACGTCAGTTTTCGGGAGAGGACTAAATCCGAATTAACAACGTGCATCAAGTAAGAATATCTGATCTGATGTGTTCCTGGAGCTAAAGGTTGGTTGGCAATTAACCGGTCTGCGGCAACTCCTAGTTCTTGTTTGGCATTCTGATCAATCTGAAGGTTTTCGTAGCCATTTGGTAGGTTGAAATACACACCCGCCGATTGATTATCTATTGATGTTTGAAAGGCGAATTCACTGGTATTTTCGACTTGGACGAGCTCCAGCACGGAAACCGCCCCGTCAGGTGCATGGTCGGGTGGCGGGGGACCAATGATAAGCGTATGCTGTCGAATTTTCACCTGCGATGGATCATCCGTAAACGCCCCAATCTCAATATTGGCTTTGATATTAGGCAACCATTCCGATAGGACGAGATCCCGTTCGATATATTCCTCACCTTCATAATTGGTCGAAACGGCATAATGCACATCGAAAGCTGTTGAGAGGTCGTCGAAGATATAAGCCCCGCTATCGTCTGTCACCGTCTCACGTTGCTGGACATCTTCGCCTTCCCGGTGAATCTGTAAAACCACTAACTGTTGAGAGAGTGGCAGATTTTCCTTCTTATTTATGACCTGCCCTTCGATTTTGCCGGTGTCGCTTTGTCCAACGGCGGAGGAGAGGCAAATTAAAGCCGTGAATGTAAAACATAAAACATGAAGCGTGAAGCGTAAAAAACACGCTTTTTCTGGCTTTCCGGCGTTACAGTTATCGCGCATATTTTATCTTAACTCCCTGATCGCTTCTCTTGTTTATATCTTTCGATTTCTTCTTCCACAGACGCCATGCCGGATGTTTCAATCTGCGTCAATACCGCTGCTGTTTCTTGCATCAGTTGTCCTCGTAGGGCTTGATAATCTTCTTGAGACAGCTTACCTGTTTCGTAATCCTCCTCAAGATCTACGAGTGCGGAATAGCTACGTTCACGCTCAAGATACAACGTTTGCATTCGGGCTTCAACGGCATCCATTTCTGGGGATAGACGTGGCTTCGACCACAGTGGCAAACCCAAATAAACCAAAAGGGGAAGCCCAAGTAGTAGAATCCATAGAAACACAAAAAACATAAGCTAAACTCCTAGCCTTATGGCTATCTTTGCTGCTTGTAACGCTTAAGCTCTTCCTCAATTTGCTCATATTGATCTGCGGATGCTGACTGCTGCGGTTCTGCCGAAACGGGCGATTTCGTCAACGCTGCGCTGCGCTTTGATTTAAGCACAAGAAAGACGATAACACCGAGCAGCCCGATGATAACGGCAGGCATGGCATAAGCGACAATGTTAAATCCTTTGGCGGGCATAAGGGCTGAGAACTGCGTACCGTGCCTCGCAAGATAGTCAGCGCGAATTTGTTGAATCGTTCCTCCGTTGATGAGGCGATTGCGAAAGTCCATTTCAATCTGTTGGGCGTTGCCACAGACGCAATTTTTAATTGTCTCTCGCACACAGCCACAGTGACAGTATACACTGGTTATCAGTTGATCCAAGTTTGATTCAAGCGATGGATCGGTGGTGAGTTCCTGTTCTTGAGCATCCGCCGCTGAAATCAGGAAACTGCAGGAGACTAAGATGAGGAGAACAGTATAGTAGTTTTTCATTCTACACATTGCCTTTGACATGCTTCTCACAGATTGCGACAAGGCCACCAATAATCATGATGGCAACGCCAAGCCAGACGACATTAACAAGGGGATTGTGATAAACTTGAACAGAGACAATTCCGCCCGATTGCACATAGGCAGGCACGTTTTGAGGCAGCGGACCTAATGCAATATAGAGGTCATTTAATCCGAAATTACGTATAGATGACTCGATAGTATCTTGTTCACCCTGTCCGGCTTTGTGGTAAAATCCACGTGCCGGACGCATCGTCCCCATTGATTTTCCACCTTTTTCAACAGCGAAAACAACGCCGCCGAGCGAGAAATTGGGGTGTTCCTCCTGAAACGCATCTTGTATCGTGAGCTTGTAGTTGTTGACCTCCATTGATTCCCCAAGTTGTAGCCCCTTCGATTCCAAGAGAGAATAGCCCTTAGACCCCAGAATTCCAACGTATAAAATCATGATACCGATATGGACGATGTAGCCGCCGTATCGACGTTTGTTGCGTTGAATAAGTTGAATGAGTCCATCAAAGAATGAGGTTTCACCCCGTTTGGCTCGTAATTTTGATCCACGATAGAATTCGTCGCAGATGGCTACGAGGACAAAAACGCTCGCGAAGATACAGAGCGCGGAATAGATTGGCGTAGTGTGTCCTTTCAAAGCGAGGTATATCCATGTGAGTATGCCGCCGCCTACCCCGAAAATAATCGGTTTGGCGAACATCCGTTTGAAATTGCTCGGTGTCAATTTTTTCCATGAAATAATTGGACCGACTCCTGTGAGTAACAGGAGAAACAATCCGGGGATGATAACTACCTGATTGAAAAACGCCTCTGGGACCGCAGCTTTTTCTCCGGTGACCTTTTCTGTGATAATTGGCCACAGCGTTCCCCAAAGGATAATCAGTGTCAAGC
>JAKZSX010000469.1:0-4196 GCA_047517405.1 Candidatus Poribacteria bacterium
CTGTATCCAATCGTGTGCTATAGCTGACTCAAATTCATCTTCATCTTCAACCTGATAGCTGCCATCCGGTGAAACCCACAAATCAAGAAATAAATCAGTTATTTCAAAATGGGTGTGCGTCCGTTTCATCGGTAAGATAATGTCGCAGTAGTATCCTGTGAAGTGGTCTTCGAGGTTATAGATTTTCCCAATGTCATACCAGCGATTGGCGAAGACGAACCAAACCGCTCTGTAGTTATCTCCAAGGACAGTCACACCGTCAATAATGATTGGACTAGAAGGCTTGATTCGTTGTGTGGTGACAATGATATCGTCGTCTTCGTAAAGAAGATTTTGTGGAAAATAGTTTACGCGATCCGGCAGGCGTTTATAAATCAGTTCAATTGTTTCCATTCGTGATCTATCTCTTTCACAGTCTGGATAAATGTTTGCACTTTGACCGGATCCTTCCGCCTAGGTCTCGTCTCGACACCGCTACTGACGTCAACGCCATAGGGGCGCACTTGCTGGACAGCTGATGCCACGTTATCGGAATCGAGTCCGCCTGCAAGAATGATTCGACCGAACTGTTTCGCCTTTACCGCAAGACGCCAGTCAAACGCTATCCCCGTTCCCCCCATTGCTCCCTTGACATAAGTATCCAGTAGATACCCACTGACACGGTAATCGGACAGATGGGAGAAACTCGATTCGTCCTTGACCCGCACCGCTTTGATGAACCTCCGGTTGAGTGCGTTACAAAATTGAGGAGACTCATCACCGTGCAATTGTAGCATATCCAGATGGCACTCATCGGCGGTTGCCTGAATCACCTCCGGGGCTGCGTTAACAAACAGTCCAACCGTCGTGATGAAAGGGGGAAGTTGTTCGATAATTTTTGCCGCAGCTGTTGTATCTTTGAGGTAGCGTGGGGTATCAGGAACAAAATTGAAACCGAGAGCATCCGCACCCGCATCAATTGCCATCAGTGCATCGTCGATGTTGGTGATGCCGCAAATCTTGATTCGCGTCAATTTGCTCCTCCTTCCCCTGTGCCTTTGCTATCGAATGACAATCTCAAACGGCATGACCATTGCGGCAGATTCACTGGTAAACAGATGCAGCCAGTAAAAATTGGGCAAAGTCCGCTCAATTGGTGTCGCCAATGGGAGAGGAGGCGTCATCGAAATCCGTATGTCCATCTCCATATCCTCTATTAGTGTCTCGAAGAACGTCTTTGGCTTTGGCAGGGTAATGATATCAATCTCATCGGTGGGATCCAGTGCAATCTGTTTTTTGGCAATTGCGAGCGCGGTATCGAGTCCGCCGAGTTCATCGATAAGCCCGATCTCCTTTGCCTGTTTCCCTGTCCAGATCCGTCCTTGTGCGAGTTCGTGAATCTCCGCTTCGGTTTTATCCCTACCTTCAGCAGCCTTTCGGACAAAATCCTGATAAATTGTCTCTAGCAACTTCTGCAACCGCTCACGCTCTGTCGGTGTAAAATCGCCGTAATCCGAATAGAGGTTCGCATTCTTACCGCGTGTGATAACCTCTTTTGTCAGCCCAATCTTGTTGTAGAGCCCTTTGAGGTTGAGTTTCCCACCAAGTACCCCAATAGAGCCGGTAATTGTCCCCGGTTCCGCGACAATCGTGCCCGCAGCCATAGCAATGTAGTACCCACCCGAGCCAGCAACGTCCGACATCGATACGACAAGGGGTTTTTCCCGTTGCGTTAGCAGCACTTCCCGCCAAATGATGTCTGATGCGACCGCAGATCCACCGGGGCTATCAACCCGCATTACGACTGCTTGAATGTCGCTGTCTTCGCGGGCTTCGCGGAGTGCTTCTGCCATTACGCCGGGGGTAATAACCTGCGCGGTTGTGAACGGACTCGTAGGTGCATCAGACATGATGGGACCGGTGGCGTAAATTAACGCAATCTTCGGTTTTCCGATCCCGGAGGTTGGCCGCTTTGATGATGCAAGCATCGAAAAAAGTCTCATGAAACCTGCAAAGCCGGTGAGTTCAGGTGCCTCCGTCGATTTTTTGCCGTAGTCCGAAACAACTTCGATTTTTTCCTCCGCTCGTTCCTTGATTGATTGCACAAGTTGATCGTAGTATTGGAGTGCATCAACTAGCTTTGCCTGATATGCTTCTTCGGCGGTAAAGGGACCCTGATCGATGAGATCGGCAGCCAACGCCATATCGATTTCACCCCGCCCGTTGGCGATCATATCAACCTGCTGCGTATAAAGGTCATCAAGGATTGCAGTCAGTGCCTCTCTCTGGGCTTCCGACATACTGTCTCGCATGAACGGTTCAATCGCCGATTTATACTTGCCAACGGTGTACATATCGGCGTTAATGTCTAGTTTATCCAGAAGTCCCCTATAGAACATTACTTCAGCCCGCAGCCCTGTCAAACCGACCATCCCCGCCGGCATCAACACAATCTGATCCGCGGCGCAGGCGAGCAGATATTCCGCATTGCCACCGCTTTCGAGGTAACTGATGACTTCGATCCCGTCGCTTCGGAGTTGAATAATCTTGTCACGGAGTTCCTGTAACTTTGCCCAACCAATCCCAAGTCCCCCGATCTTCAGTAAGACGCCGGCAACTTCGTCGTCCTTGCGAATTTTATCAATCTGTTTTGTTATGCTTCGAAGCGTTTTGACGCTTGGCGAAAATACAAATGTGGATCTGACCTCCGCAAGTGGTCCCCTGATTGAGAGTTCAACATACTTTCGCGAAGGTATCTGCTGTGCATCTGAAGTTTCGTGTGAGGATTCGGGGGATACCTGCGACTCAACCGTTTCCTCTTGAGCAAAAGCAGAGGACCAAATTAGAAGGGTGCTGATTACAGTCAGCAGCCAGAATAGCCTTGTCAGTTTCTGCATGGTGCTATCCTTTCTGATGTGATATGTGAGATCCGAGAGGATTCATTGTAACAAATCACGCGGCATGTTTCAACCACAAACGGGCATATTTCGCTAGTCCACTAATTTTCAGCTTACAGTGGACGGAACTCCACCAACCGGCTATTGGTATCAAACCCAGGAGCTCCTACATACTGGACAGCATTTAAATTAATGGTATCCGCATGTGCAAAGTGAATATGCCCGCAAAACACAGCGACAAGATTCTCCGCCCTCACAAGGATACGCGCAAATTCTAAAGTTGAGGGTAGATCTTCACCCGTGCCCCACCGATCTCGACTCTCAATAGCCCAGTCCGGATCGCCGATTAAAATTGGGGCATCAAAGTGTTCTAGTGTTGCACTCCGTAGTGTTGGAAGGCTCAAAGGAATATGGATGAGCAGCACCGTTGGCATTCCATTCGCCAAATATGTTTTCACAAACGCCGTTTGTGCCGCGCTCACTTGATAAATGGAATCATCGAGAAGCAAAAATTGGATGCCACCGATTTCATGTCGGGCATACGCCGCCTGTTCGTGATGTAATGGTGCTAGCGCATCCCACCACACCTCCCGTAATTCCCCGCGGCCCTCTATGCCCGGATAGTGCCAATCGTGGTTTCCGGAGGTATACAGAGTCGGTACGCCTACTTTGTCAATCGATCTTACGAGGCTTTCGACACCCGCCTGAGAGGGGAAATGAATCATATCACCTGTCAACGCCATCAGATCTAGAGAACTTCCTTTCGCTTCTGTCATCAGCTGGTCAAAAATGAGCTCTCTCGATGCAAAACGCTCGCACGCTCCGGTACAAGCCTCTATATGTTCAGCATCACGGTCATCGATGAGAGCAATATGTGAATCCGTGACGTGAAGCATCCGAACTGTTTGGCGCAACCCCTCGACGCAAATCGTTGCCGCATCATCACTCCATCTATGTGTCGTTCGCATGATTGTATTCCTTATATAATAACCGCTAGTAGTAGGCATACTCCGTATGCCGTAACCTGCACACACCCGTAGGTCGGGCACCTTGCCCGACCCATAGCCCCACCCAGCGGGGCGATATATAACAACTTGGGTTATTATACATCTTTTTAGGTCGTTTATCAAACAGGCATTGTAGTATAATTACACCATAACCAAATTAGAAAATCCTCAAACAGAGAGCTTTCTTCAAAGAGTCCACGGAAGAAAAAGGAGGTTAGCCATGCATATTGAACTTTTAGCCATTGATTGCCAAAATGACTTCTGTGATCCGCAGGGCGCGCTTTATGTGCCGGGCGCAGAAAACGATATGTCC
>JAKZSX010000470.1:0-3955 GCA_047517405.1 Candidatus Poribacteria bacterium
TTGGAGGTGCCGGTTTACGAGTTGATGGGCACACAGGTACGTGACTGGGTTCCCATCTCTTGGTGGTGTATCGATGCTTCGCCTGAAGATTGGGCTGCTGAGGCTGCGGATGCTGTGGCAAAGGGTTACACCAGCATCAAGCTCAAGCCTCGACCTTGGTGGGACATCGTTGCACAGGTCGAGGCCATCGCTCAGGTCGTGCCACCGCACTTTAAGCTGGATCTTGATGCCAACAGTACTTGGCAGAATGCTGCTGCTGCGATTCCCATTATTAAAAAACTGGAAAAATATACCAATGTAGCGATGTTTGAGACACCCATCCCGCAGGGCGACGTGCTCGGGAATATGCAGATTCGGGGTGCGATTAATCGACCAATCGCGATGCACTTCGGGTCACCGCCCTATATAACCAATATCCGCGAAGGGGTTTGTGATGGCTACGTCATCGGTGTCGGAAAATCCGGCGTTATCCAGCAAGGGACTTTAAGTGCGGAGGCGCAGATGCCCTTCTGGCTGCAATTGGTGGGCAATGGACTGACCACGACTTGGGCTGCCCATCTAGGTTCGGTTTTGACCCACGCCACTTGGCCCGCGATCACCTGCATCAACCTCTATAGCCATCAATTGTTGAAGAAAGAGATTGAGGTTATCGGTGGGTATCACAAGGTGCCGGATGGTCCTGGGTTAGGAGTCGAGGTTGACGAAGAAGCTGTTGAGAAGTATAGAGTCTCCGAAGATATACTCCAAGAATTGGAAGCGACTGGTGCAATCTACGACCGCCCGAAACCACGTATTATCAACACCATCGTATACCCGGATGGCAGCTGCATTCACATGGGTTACAGCAGCCAAGGATACGGCTACTTCAGTGCTGGGCATGGGCCCGCGTATGTAGAGGGCGTGCGTTTAGAAGCGCAGCCGGATGATGGATCCAAAGCGTGGCAGGATCTGTTTGAGCAAGCACAACAGGGACCGGTACGAGGTCGCTGGGAGGGGAATTAAAACATGCAAATCAGGTGCTCGGGAGGGGGTTATAAAAATGAGCTATGAAGTCGTTGAGTCCAAGTTTGTCGCAACCGAAGAACAGGGCGAAGTGTCGTCGTTGCTGATTCGTCCTGACGACGCACAATGGCTGTTGGTGCTAGGCCATGGTGCTAGCACGGATATGCGGCACACAACCCTTCAGACTATCGCCGAGCGATTGGCAGACGTTGGCGTCGCTACATTCCGTTACAACTTTCCTTATGCAGAACAAGGGAGAGGTCGAAACGCAAACGCCGTTTGTCAGGAGACCGTCCGTTCAGCGGTCGCAGCGGCGCACACAGCGGCGAGCGACCTATCGTTTCTCGTCGGCGGGCACTCCTTCAGCGGACGAATGTCATCAATGGCTGCAGCAGAGGTACCGCTGGAGCATGTGCGTGGCTTGGTGTTTTTCGCTTTTCCTCTGCATCCATCTGGTAAGCCTTCGACGGAACGTGCAGCGCACCTGAGCGATGTCACGATACCCATGCTATTTCTGTCTGGCACACGCGACAAATTGGGTGAACTCGACCTACTACAATCCACCTGCGAGCAGATCGGTAACAAAGCGACGCTGCATCTCTTGGACACCGCCGACCATGGGTTTAAGATCCTCAAACGTTCCCGCAAGACCGACGAGGATGTGTTTGTGGAGATGGCGCGGGTCATCAACGAATGGGTATCAGAACTGGATTGAACGCGTAGGGATGGCAGATCTGCTCTCCCTACCGTCCATGAACTGCTCGTAAATCCAACCGTTGCTCAACATCGTCCGAGACTGAGTTAGTCCATTCCACATCGTCGAGGCTTTGTAGGCTCATCAGGGCGACATCAACAAGTGGGTTGGAGAGGACGTAATTTAGCAGAAAACTATCCAGATCGACCCCCTCCATCTGTGTCGGGAAGCATCGCTGCATCAGGTTCTGGAAGGCGTTGCTTGTTGTGGAACGCATCAGCACAACCCCCATCTCTTGGGCGTCCGCCTCCGGTATCGTCCCACGATTGCCGAAGATGTCGCAGGTGCTCTGATACAGGAGGTTGTAGTGAACCTGAATCATGTCGAATTCACCGGACGCAACCATCCGCTCGACACCCCCCGACGGTCCATCTGCCGAGAATCCAATGAAACGGATTTTGCCTTGATCCCGCAACTTCTGATAAGTTTCTAACCCACCTTGGTCTAAGATTTGGTCAGCATCGTCCCCCTGATGCCAGCCGCCGTGAAACTGCAAGACATCAATCACGTCTGTCTGCAGCCGTGTCAAACTTCCTTCCACATCGGCGAGGATGCCCTGCGGATCAAAGGCTTCTGTCTTGGTTGCGAGAATAAGCCCATCCCTATGTCCTTGAATCGCGTTCCCTATAACGGTTTCGCTGAGACCGTTCCCGTAGGTTGGTGCTGTGTCGATGTAGTTGAGACCAACCTCAAAGGCGTGATGAAGCATACGGATAAGGGTTTGTTCGTCTTGGTCGGGACGCACACGTCCACCCCCGTATCCAATTTCCGAAACACGCAGCTGGGTGCGACCTAATGTTCGATACTGCATGGTGAAGTCCTTGTCAGAATTCAGAGGTGTCCCTATTACGAACAATTTCCCTCTGGAATTTACAGGATGAAGTGGATAGACTAAAAGTCAAACTCAATTTCCACCAACCGATTTTCGCGCGCGGCGGTTTCACACCCCTCAATGCACTGGATGATCCCCTTCGCCCACTCCGGCGTAATCAGTAGGGACTGCCCAGCGAGTAGATGGTCTGAGACGTTCTTGTAATACGTCTGCCAGCCTCGGTTCGTCACCGTTGGATAACTGGAAACCATTTTCCGCCCGTCCCCCATAATAGAGGTCACGGTTGTTTCGCCTTGGAAATTCTCCACCACAATAGAGCCGTGTGTACCCACTACGGTCCAGAGCGGTTTCTCAGCCGCGTGCAGATTTGATTGGATGAGTTGTGCTTCCAAGCCGCTGTCGAACCGCACATACGCCCGGCAGAAATCTTCAACCGAATTGGCTTGCCAATGCCGTTTGAGAAAATTACCGTACAGCGTCGCACGTTTATTGATGCGGTTTCCGTTTCGATCATGTTGAGGGACTAATTGTAGGATTTTCTCAAACTGGTGCGCCCCCATATCATATAACAGTCCGCCCGAAATCTCCTTATGGTCTCGCCACATCTGTCCGGGTGCACCGTAGCCGACCATGTTACACTCAATTGAATAGACTTCGCCAATCATACCCGATTCAAGGACATCGCAGAGGGTGAGGATATCTGGATCCCAGTGTCGATTGTGATAAACCGAGAGTATGACGCCTTTGTCGCGTGCGAGTGCAATCAGCTCGTCCGCTTCGGAGACGTGGACAACAAACGGTTTTTCGGTGATGGTGTGCAGCCCTGCTTCTAACAAGATCTTCGCAACTGGAGCGTGATAGACATGTGGCACGATCACAATGCCCAGATCGATTTCGCCACTTTCTGCCATCTCCTGTGCATCCGTGAAAGTCGCGATCCCCTCCCCTTGCTCCTCCTTCGCAGCACGGAGGCGTTCGGGATCCCTATCACATACAGCTGCCAACTCAAATCCGTGGGTCTGTGCAATCATACCGGCGTGATGGCTGCCCATACTGAACAACGGACCGTAGCCTACCAAGCCGATGCGGATCGGTGGGTTATCCTTCAGGTTGGTCACATAGCGGAGCCCTTTGAGCAGTTGGTCCTGAAAGTCCGAATGGCCGAAAGCGCGATTATCGTGTCCAAGCGCGGTATAAAACACCTTCCCGTCACCGTAGTCGCGCACATAGCCGAGCGGATATTTTTGGAGTCGCCACGCACCGTATTGGAAATAACGCAAGGGCGCGTCCGTGCGAACCTTCATCTGATAACACTCATCTACGATACGGAACTGTTTGTTGAGGCGCGGGAGGACGTCGTCAAACCC
>JAKZSX010000471.1:0-3656 GCA_047517405.1 Candidatus Poribacteria bacterium
ATGAGCGTAAATTTGTCTGGATGCAGGTATTGAGCCGCAACGCGCCTGACATCTGCTTTTGTAACCTCTCGGATTCCCGCCATGAGTTGCTCAACGAAATCCTGTGGATATTCATGGTATTCATACCGGAGGGCCCGAGACAGGATTTCTCCCTTGGTATCATAATCAAACACAGAAGAATTCATGAAACCATCAATCGCCTGTTTCAACTCGTCGTCGGATACCTCATCGGTTCGCATCTTTTCGACTTCTACCAGAATCGCTTCAATTGCTGTCACAGTGGCTTCTGATTTGGTTCCACATGCAATGAAGAAGATGCCAGGAACATCGTAGCCGGCACCATAATTGTTTCCGACAGAATATGCCAGCCCTTTTTCAACTCGGATGCTGTTTATCAACCGGCTGGAAAATCCAATTCCTAGAATTTGAGACATCACGACCAGAGCGGGATAATCTTCATTCTTGCGTAACCAGCCAATGTGTCCCATACGGATATTCGTTTGGTTCACGTCATCTTTGTTGACTAGCGCAATCATCTTCCCATACGCTTCGGGGATTTGAGGTTTTTCAGGAAGGTCAATCTCTGCGGGTTCCCATCCCTTGAAGGTCTCCTGAATCTTTGCCAGCATCTCGTCGGAATTGAAATCACCAAGCACGCCTAAAATGACGTTGTTCGGACGGAAAAATTTCTGATAGAAAGCCACGAGGTCATCACGGGCGATACTGTTAATTGTATCATATTCGGTTGTGCGTCCATAAGGACTGTCCACTCCGTAGATAAGTTTACTGAATTCTCGTCTCGTGATACCTCCCGGATTGTCATTTCGTCGCGAAATGGCACTGCGATGTTGGACCTTCTCTAAATCGATTTTATCCTCACGGAATGCAGGATTCATGAGAATATCGGCGAGGATGGATAGCCCCGTATCGAGGTCTTCTTTCAAAACCGACATTGAAGCCGAGCCTGAATCATCACCGATGCCCGTTTCAACGGACGCGGCTAAATTCTCCAGAATTTCATCGAGTTCATCGCCGGTTCTGCTTGTGGTGCCACCTGTTCGCATGACTGCCCCGGTGATCGTTGCTATTCCGACTTTGTCCGCGGGTTCGTAGATTGAACCGGTGCGAACCCGCACGGAAATGTCGATAATTGGCAGTTCATGGTCTTCTAGGAGATAAACAATCATCCCATTATCTAATTCGAACCTATCAGGGACGGGTGGTTGCGGTTGATTAAGAGGCGGATAAACGAGTCCTTCGTGCGGCTTGTTTTGCGCCTGCCCAGTAACAGTAATCAAAAGGATCAGGATAAGATTCCATATCAGCCAATACTTTCTCACTCACTGTCCTCCTTTTCTTCATCGGATGTCGATGTTACAATCTCTGCCACGGATCTGTTGGAATCCACAAAATACTCATTTGCAACCCGTTTGATATCCTCAACCGTAACCTTTTCAATACGCTTAAGCGACTTAAACAGCTCCCGCCAGTCTCCCAGAAGAAACTCGGCACTGCATAACATTCCAGCCAACCCGCTGTTAGAACGCAGGGAACGGATCTGTGCTGCTTTGGCAAGCGTCTTAACTTTCTTGAGCTCCGCCTCCGAAACTAGCTCCGTTTTGAGCCGCTCAATTTCGGCCAAAATCATCTCTTCGTTTTTCGAGTTCGTGTGCCCTTGTGCGGGAAATGAATAGAAGAGAAAAAGATTTGAGTATTTGTCACCCGGAAATCCCGGAAACGCACCGGCGGAGATAGAGACCTTCTCGTCCCGAATCAATTTTTTATAAAGGCGTGATGTTCGTCCCGAAGCCAAAATATCCGTTATTGCGCCAAATACAGCGTTGTCTGAGTGTCTGACTTCGGGTTTGTGATAGGCAATAGCGATGAACGGCTGCGTTTGTTCTACAATTTTGATGCGCCGTTCCCCTAACTGTCTTGGCTCAGCGGTCTCAACGCGGGGTGGATTTGGGCGAGCAGGCATTCTGCCAAAGTATTTTTCCGCCATCTGAATAACTTCATCGGCATTTACATCACCAACAATCGCAGCGACCATATTGCCGGGGGTATAGTGTTCTTCAAAAAACTGTAGTGCTTCCGCTCGCGTGGTCGTGTTAATATCTGACATGTGACCGATGACTGGATGACTATAGGGATGCGCTAGATATGCAAGTCCTTGGAGTTCTTCAATCAGCCGACCTATCGGACTGCTTTCGGTCCTCATCCGCCGTTCTTCTTTGATGACATCTTTCTCCTTGAAAAACTCTCTCATCACGGGGTCAATGAATCGCTCCGATTCAAGTGCCATCCACAACTCAATCCTATTTGAAGGAAGACTATAGAAATACGCAGTCCAATCAGCGGATGTGCCGGCATTGACACCGACAGCCCCTTCCTGCTCTAAGATTTTCGTGTATTCTTCGCCATCAGAATATTGAGAGGCTTTTTCCTGAAGACGCTCAAATTCCACTTCCAATTGCCCTAGCTTTTCCTCATCCGCGAGACTTCCCTTCGCCCACTCGGCTCTGAGTTGATCGAACACGTCATCCATTTTGTCCATAAGTGCTTTTTCTTCATCATACCCTTTGGTTCCGAGCGTCGCTGTTCCCTTGAATGCCATGTGTTCAAAGACATGGGCAATTCCAGTGTTTCCATATACTTCGTCAACGCTACCAACGTTGACATAGATATATCCGGAAAACACCGGTGCTTCGTGTCGCTCAAGGATGATGAACTTCATGCCGTTGGACAGCACATGCTCTCTGATTTTTTGTTCGACATCAGCAAATCCGGCTGCATATAACGTTGCTGCGTAGAAAGTAGATAGCATACAAACGAGGCAGCACAGTCTTTTTTGAATCTCAGTTGTATTTATTCTGGACCATCGCATTCCAGTTCTCCTTCAATGTTAAAAACTTACCGGCTCTAAAAAAGCCCAGAGACGACGTCTCTGGGCATCTCAGTTCCCGGCAAGTTGCCGTGCCTTACTCGTCATCTCCATCTTCTTTGACAACATCAAAATCGTGAATATCCCTACCGGCTTCGGTCGAGAGAATGCTCAATGCCGTTGCGGCGCCCTCGCCGGCGGAGATAATCGCTTGTGTCCGCTGGCCACGGGTCAACCAACCGATAACATAGAGGTTTTCAATAGCTGTCTTTCCCTCTCGATCTGCAATGATAGCGTTATCATTATCACTATCCGTACCGAGCCCGAGTGTTTCGACCAATGCCTCCTCAAAACCGGTTGCAACGATAAGGTATTTGCCTTGATGCTTATCACCCGCTGCTGTATTCATGGAAAATTCAGCTTCGCCTGTCTCGATCCCGGTCACTTCGACGTCAAGAATCTTGCCGCCGAATCCCTCGACCTGTTTACGCGAAATCTCTTGAAACTCGGTTCCGGTTATCTGAGGAATCCCTAAGTAATTGTAGAGCATCGCGTCGTGCATAAAGGTTTTATTCTGACCAAAAACGGTTACAGCCATGTCGTTTTTGGCTAGGAAAAGCGCGGCACTTAAACCGCCGGGACCATCACCGATAATTAGAACATCTGCCATTGTATTTTTCCTCACAATATTGTTTTAGAATTGAGTGTTCACTGCATTTACACGCACGCCCAAAGTAGAGTTTATCTTTCGCTACTTTTGTCAAAACCGTTT
>JAKZSX010000472.1:0-17225 GCA_047517405.1 Candidatus Poribacteria bacterium
CCCCCACACCAACCATCATTGAACTTTACGGCAGTACCGGGGCGATCACGGGTGGGGTAATTTCCAGACACAAAGATGGGGAGTTTATCCGGGAGGAGATTGATGAACCGCTAGACATAACACATAGCGAACCCCCTGAACCTCGACCTGTTTTCTTTTACGAGATTGAGCATTTTGCAATGGCAATCGCGGGTGAGGTTGAGCCGGATGTTTCTGCTGGGGATGCCTATACCTTCATGAAAATCCTCGATGCCCTTTACGATAGCGCAAAAGAGCAACAGAAGGTTACGATTGGATAAACTAAATCCTTCTGACTTGGTGCTACGTTGTTAATCTTTCTTCGATGGGGTTGGAGAAGGTGCTGGCTCCTGTTTTGACGGTTGTGAAGAGGGTAATTTAGGTTTTGGGCGATCCTTGAATGTCGGAATTGGTCTGGGTGGACTGTACTTCTCGCTTTTTGCCTCTCTTGTTTGGGAGGGTATTGACTTTATTTCTGACTGAGTTGTCTTTTTCTGAGAAATATCCTTTTTTGAGCTCATTTCAAACTCCTTAAATTGTTGAAATCAGATCTCGTAGCTCTACGTTTAACTCCTCTTGAACTTTCGTTCTGCGTCTTTTAGTTAGAAGTATATCGTTCTTCAGCCGTTGAGAACCTTCTGAATACTGATCTCGGTATCTGAAAAACTCATCATTAAATTCTTCAATTACGAAGTTAGGATCGATTTCCATCTTATATCTGAAGGTTTCCAAATTGATGCGCAGCCCCTTCAGGTATTGCGCCACGCTAATCAAATCCTTCAGTCGATCAGGAACTTTTAGGTTGGTGTGTAGGATAGCAAAAACAGCACCTGACCCAGCAATAATTGACCAAGTTATTTTGAATTGTGGCAGATTCCATAAAGTCCAACCTGAGACCGCTGAAGTTGTAGCAGTTATAGCAATAACAAATTTTGCTATCTCATCCCAACGCTGCCATGACTTGACAAGGGAATTTGCCAGACTTTCAGCGTAATAGACTCTATAAAATGTCTCAACCGAAACCCTCCAGAGTTGATCCCGTTGATAGTCATATAAGTTTTCGTCTTCCATAAGGAGATTTCTGCGATATTATCGGCTGCTTACCTATGTGAAGGTTCCTATTGGGATTGGCTGATGTTAGTTTGCTGATTGAGCCAGTCCCTTTATATCTTGGAAAAAATTGTAACACATAAAACCAGATACTGTCAACCTTTTGAAGATAGTAAACCATGAAGGGAATTGATTATGCCTGAACGCAAAGTATTGATGGCAAGACGTGAAGATCCCGAAGTTGAAGCGATACTCAAAGATGCTCCGCCAGAGGTGGATATTTACTTCCCAGCGCCGGGCGAGGCGTTGGACGATCACCTCGCGGATGCCGAGATTATTTACGGCGGGATCCGTGAAGCAGACCTTCCCAAAGCCAAATCGTTACGTTGGGTGCAGCAACCTTCAGCAGGTGTCGAAGGTACGATGTATCCCGCCTTCAAAGCAAGCGACGTAATTTTGACCAATTGTCAGAAATTGTATGGTCTTCAGATTTCTGAGCATGCCTTCGCGCTCTTGCTCTCTCTGACCCGTAGTATCCCGGCACAATTAGAATTTATGAAGAAAAAACACTGGGAACGGGTTCCGTGTATCGAATTGGCAGGGATGACCATGGGAATTTTGGGGCTCGGCGGCATCGGTCGAGCGATTGCAGTGCGGGCAAAGGCATTTGAGTTTAAGGTCATCGCGGTTGATTCGGAACCGATGGACCAACCAGATTGTGTCGATGAACTGGGCAGGCTGGATTGGCTTTCGGACTTTATGGCACAATCAAACGTCGTGATGGTCTGTTGTCCAAGCACTCCTGAAACTCACAAACTTCTTTCGCACGAGCAGTTTAATCTCTTGCCGGATGGAAGTTATCTCGTCAATGTTAGCCGAGGTAAAGTCATTGATGAAGATGCTATGATTGCGGCACTCCGCAGCGGCAAGCTCGCCGGTGCGGGTTTGGACGTTACCTATACCGAACCGTGTCCACCGGATAGCTCGCTATGGACGGAACCGAATGTGATTTTGACGTCCCATAGCGCAGGGGCATCGCAGCATATGCGCTCCCGTGCGATGCGCTTGTTTGTGGATAATCTGCATCGCTACATCAAAGGCGAACCATTGGTCAACCTCGTAGATAAACAGAAGGGGTATTGAAAGGGGATAAAGTCACTGGCAGCGGAACAATGTAAATTACCAAAACAGTGATAGATCTTATAATTGAATCGTGCTATAATCAGTTCACATAGAATTGCAGATTTTGTAGGGCTTCGCCGCTGATTCATCGGCGTGCTTCTATGAAGTTTGGGTTCTCATACGAATTGTTCCTTTAACAACTATAAAACCGTCACTACAGAGTTGACGGAGTAAGAGAGGAGTTTTCAGTGCGCTTCGGTGTAATGCAATACACTGTCGGTTAGATTCCGACTACGATAACTTACAATCGAAAACCTCACCTCAACTGCGTCGCTGGAAACGGCGGGGTGGGAAGCAGAGGGACAAGGCAAATGCCCCAAAGGGAATGCAGACCCTTCAAGCATGGCATGTCAGGTTAGGGTAACATGGTCAAAACGAAAGTTGAATTGACGCAAGCCTCGTCAACTCTAATCAGGTTAATCTGCGAGCGGAAGGAGTTAGGAAACCTTCCTATCAGCCTGAAACCAACAAGGTATGCGCCAAGGAATACTCTGCTTGAAAATCGGAGTATTAAAGGACGATATTCTTAGATTTAATATCGTCTCGTAAGTCGAAGGCGTCGGGGTAAAGTCAAGACCTAAATTACCTGCGAATATGTATTGTGTGAGAACCGAAGAATCCCTAAGTCATCTCTATGAGAAGATAAGGGAGAGGAGACAAGGTAGGGTAGGATAAAAGTTTCAGTATACACCGAAAAAGTTATTGACATAAAAACTGGATCGGTGTACACTGATCGGAAAGAATCTAACGCCTTGAAATAGCGATTTGCTTGAGATGTTTACTATGACGCCTGACAGTGTCCTCTAATATCTCGCATCGCCATTCAAGATACTGATTCTTCTCCCTGAGAGAATTATTTTCTCTCAACAAATCTTCCACACTGCGTTTAACAGGACGAAGTGAGGGAGAAGCAGATGGAAAACGCATCAGCAACATACCTGCCTTTCTATTATATTTGTGCAGGCTTGCATAAATTATAGCAGATTAAAGGTGTGTTATCGATCCCATCTGTCACACCAAAATATCCTACCCAAGTATTATCAGAGTCAACGCTTAGGAAAGGACAATCATGAATCTTACCAGCACCGATGAATATCTCCGTTTACGGAGTCAAACGACTGGATTCGGATCGTTCTCAACAGAGAACATCAAGGCTTGCGAGAATGAAGTCCGAAGCGTTCAGATGAAACTGGATAAAGCGGTTGCAAATGATGATATTCCAATGATTCGATGGTATATCCATCTACTGAGCAAGAAGTCAAAAGCCGTGAAAATCCTCGCGGTTCACAGGATATGTGAAACGAATAAGGGGAAACACACGGCAGGCGTGGACGGGGTATCTATACCACACGATAAGGGGCAAAGGCTGATAATGATGGAATCACTGCTACATGAGATAGACATCACAGCTAAGCCATCACCTATTAAACGGGTATACATACCGAAACCTAATGGAAAACTCAGACCGTTAGGGATACCAACCATCAGAGACAGAATTGTTCAGGACATCATCAGACAAGCAATAGAACCTATCTGTGAATACCACTTCCAGCCCTGTAGTTACGGCTTTAGACCGAAACGCAGTTGCCACGATGCCATCGCTGACTTATTCATCAAGTTAGCGCGAAAACAGTCAAGACGATGGATAGTGGAAGGCGATATAAAGGGATGCTTTGACCATATCAAGCATGACCATATCATATCGACTCTCTTGGAATGGCATATCTCTAAACCGATAACCACAATTATCGAACAGATGCTTAAAGCAGACATCATGCGAGACTTGAACCTATCACCTACCGACGAGGGAACACCTCAAGGCGGAGTGATCAGTCCAATGCTTGCCAATGTCGCTTTGACTTGCTTAGATAACGAGGTTAAACAGTTTGGGTCTCAATATAAGATGAACCCGATAGTGAGATATGCTGACGACTTTGTTATCGTGGCTATGAGTCAAAAGCACGGTGAAGAAATCAAAGCATATATCGGTGAATATCTTAAAAGGCAGGTAAATCTTGAATTGTCCGATGATAAAACGCATATCACCGAAATCAGTGAGGGGTTCGACTTTCTGGGCTTTAACATCAGGAAGTATGATGACAAACTCCTGATAAAGCCGTCTAAAGATAAGGCACAAAACATCAAACGCAAGATTGGTGATATTTATCGCCAGTCGAAAAGCGATAGTGTAATAACCCTTATCAATAGACTAAACCCTGTAGTGAAAGGTTGGAGTAACTACTACCGATATGTCGTATCAAGAGGTGCATTCCTACATATTGACAGATATATGCTGGAACGCACAATTGCTTGGATACAACGACAAACCAACTACGGGCAAGGCTTGAAAAGGTACACGAATAGGAAAGAAGCGCGTATAACGTTATACGACAGGGAAACAGGATATACACTGTTTAACCCTGCCAAGATTCCAATCAAGCGTTATATCAAAATCCGTTCGGATATGCGGGTCTGCGATGCGAATGCCAAAGAATACTGGGATAAACGAGAATACATGAACGCCAGAGATAGTGTCTTTGAATCAAGCAATATGTCGGCACTATTCCGACGGCAGAAGGGCAAGTGTGAGTATTGTAAACAACCTATCACCGATGAACAGGTGAAGGATACCACAATACAGAAACATCACATGAAACCACGCAGTGAGGGCGGGGACTGGAAGTTAGGCAACCTAAGACTCCTCCACGCAGAATGTCATCGTTCACTTCACGAACTGTATTCTCGAAAAGAGATGGCAGACCTCATCAGCAAAGGCATCGACTACCTCAGATTGATGAAGCCCGCCAAATTAGGTTAAGACAACCGATCAATGAGATAATCAAGTTTATCTTCAATTCGGAGAATATCACTCTTAAGATCGGAGACATCACCATCGAGATTCCCAAGTGATCCTTCGAGATTCTTAAGTGACCTCTCCATATCAGTGAACCGATCATGTAGACTTGAAACACTATCTTTTACATTATAAAGAAGTGCTTCCTCATTGCTTTTAGGTTGTCGCAATGGACTTGACATAACAGGCTCTCCTCTCATGATCGTGTATTTACTATGATTATGAAGGGAAGTCAAGTCAATTTCGGGTGAATGCCCTAACTATCCATTTTGCAAGGAAGGCAGACAACAGGACGACCAATATGGCAGGAATAAACACACCCATGAAATCGTCCCAATCATACGGCAAGCTGCTATATGAAAACTCATCCTCTGCAGAAATAAAACTCAAGATTAGGCTAACAACCAAACCCACCGTAAATACACTACGGAAAACAACCTTTTCCCAATTAACCTGCATCGTCTAATATCTCCTCTCTGATGAAGGATTAGACGATAAAATCGTGACAGGTTTAATCTCTTTCATCATTATTGACTCGGAAAGCCGTGTGCGGTGAAAGTCGCACGCACGGTTTGGAGTGGGGGAAAGACTTGGTAGAGTTAAACCCCGTTCAGATCATTTGATCGACAGGGAAGTGATGGAATGGTATAATGAGAGTGGTAGACAGAATTGTAGGGTAAGATACGATCCTCTTTCGAGAGTGTCTGCTCTGCCCGCATACAATTCTGTCTGTCCCCGGGTTTACACAGATCATAATACCCTTCCCAACTCCTACTTGTCAAGCAAAATAATCTAATAGGGGGTAAGACTTGCGAAAGTCCTACCTATCACTACTTATGCGATGTGTCTTTGTCGGTATTGAATACGCTGGAAAATCAACCCTAATCAAGCTGCTAGATGCCTATTATCGACAGCGCAGACTACCCACCCACGGAGACGACCATTTTACCCTTCCGGACGCGTCTTTGAGTCCAGAATCACGAGCGTTGATGGTCAATTTTCCCGATGATGTTAAAGAACGCTCGCAGCGAATGCAGATTCAGTACCATGTTGAAGTCATCAAGAATTATCCGAATACCCTGATCGCGGGCTGGCATATCGAAGAATCGGTCTATTCAGATATGTACGGCGATGATCCGGACAATCCCTACTATAAGAATTATTCGTATGGGGCACAACGGATTTACGAGGCACAGGTGTTTGAAGCCCGCTTGCCCAATGTGGTCTTGATTCATGTAACCGCCAGTGATGAAGCAATCCGGGAACGGATGCATGCAGACCCACATGAGTACCAGATTATCAAAGAGGGGGATATTGCGGAGGTCAAACAGCGTTTCGAGGACGAAATCCAAAAATCGCTCTTTACCCAGAAGGGACGCAAGATAGTGGTTGACACCACAGGGAAAACGCCTCAAGAATCGTTGGATGATCTGCTCATGCTGTCCGAACCTTTGATTACTCAAGAAGAACTAGCTATCCGCGCTATACCTGTACCTAACGGAGACTATGAGGTTCGGTATGAAAACGGCGTGCGAAAAATGATTCCGGTATAGTGGCCCAAGTCGTTACCTTTGAACCGATTCGCTATTTCTCATCGGCTTGTGATCTCACATCCAACACGGTGGACAGGAACAGAAGATTGGAAGGAAGGAAAAAGGAGTTTCTCACGCGGTATTCTTCCTTCCGCTTCTTCCCCCCTTCAAACTCCAAACGCATCAATTACGAATCTTCCCGAATTTCGCTCGCCTGTCCCTCACCCTTACCCACCCAAAACTGCTTCGTCTCATCGACAATCCGTCGTGCTTCCTCCATCCGCTCATGAGCTTCTGGCTTCATAGGGCTATAGCGGGCAAATTTGACCAGATCGCAGTGAGTCAAAAAATGACTAACCAACTCTATCGGGATATTTTCGGACTGCAAACGGTCGAGTAGTTCTTGGGTAGTCATTTCAAGCGTAGGGATATGATATCGTGCAGCGATATACTGGCGAATAACGTGAGAGATTTCTGTATGGTATATTTTCATTTCGCCCTGTGCAACCAAGTTCATCTCCCCAATCCGATTCAGCTGTTCATAAGCAATTTCGTGAGGTTGATGTTGAGGTGCTACTTCAGGTTGTAGGTCTATGGATTTAGCCCGCCTGTGGACATAAAAAAAGACAAAAAGAATAATGACTACAATTAGCAGGCACAGTACTAAGGTGTAAAGAAACCAATTCGGAGGCACAGGCAAGGGGTCCTTGATTTCTTTCATCTCTGTGGCACTAGGAGGTTTGATAGCCCGGACCTCAAACAGGTACGCAGGTGTGTGGATACTTCCATTGTTTCCATTGGTGTCGGTATATTCAATTGTTATAGAAGGAAGGGTATGCGCTCCGATAGCAAAAGCACGCAGCGGATAGACTACTTCATAGTGTGCTTTGCCTGTCGGTGTATCTTCCGCTTTGATTCGTTTCACTTGAGGTTTATCTACCTCCAGATGCTCGTGCTCGCTGTCATTTATTGGAGTTAAGTAGATATGTAGGTTTTCATTGGCTTCGATTCGTATCCGCAATTGAACCGGATCCCCGATCGTAATATCTTCCGGGTCAAATTCGTGTGAAAGGATATGAATGGCTTCCTGCGCAAATGCTCCCTTAAGGGACAAGAACAATAAAAGGGAGACAATGATAAGCCAGAAGGGGTGTGAAGAAAAAGGTCGGAAGACTAGAGGGTTGGAACGGGAAAATAACGGGAGGTACCATAGATTCATTTTTCGGTTTTAACACCTGTCGCTCCGCTGGGGCTTTAGTTACTCTGCTATATACATTGCGCCCCCTGGAACGCAGGTCTCAGCGGTATTGGCACTCTATAGACATATCGCTCCTCTGGAGCGAAAGGCAGTGCACATTAAGCTTTAACAAAAAATTGATGGATTCTCAATAACAACTTGGTAATTTCGAACGTAACGATTTGTGATAATTTCAAGCCGCACAATTCTGTATTCAAAAAAATCTCGCGTTCGCGGTCAATCCCTTCATGCTTCTGTATGTTCCTGAATGGGTTGAACAACAACAGATTTTGGAGTTGTAGGGCATTGATGCTGACAGACACCGCAACCGACACAGCCAGCAGAAAGGACTTCGACTCGCTTTTCGGAATCGAGTCGAATTGCTTTTTCGCCAATTGGGCAGCTATCAATACAGTCGCGACACTCAACTCCGTTGGAGCGCAGACAAATGTCATAATTGACTGCGGCTAAACCGATCTGAATCTCATGGACGGACAGCTTCTGCAAAGCCCCGCTTGGGCAGACCTGCATACATTCGAGCGAATCACAGACAACGCACGGTTGGTCGTTCGGATCGATGTAGGGTGTTCCAGCCAGATTGGGCTGGTCGTCCTGTAAGGGATAGATAGCGTTTGCGGGACAACTATCGACACAGTTTCCGCATCGTAGACAAGTTTCCAGAAACGCCGTTTCCGGGAGTGCGCCCGGTGGTCGTAATAGAGATTTCTCGGCGGGAAGATGTGGTACAATCTGCGTATCTAAGTATTCCGCGACCGGCTGCACGAACCTCGTGAATGCTTCTCGGAAGAATGCACGCCTGCCGTGCGCCCCCCCATCGTCAGATTCTGCCATGACACAACCCTTTCGCTGTAATTCCCAACAAATTATTTGACCGTCAGCATTAAAGAGTACTCGGTGAAAGTGGATAGTCGTAGATGCGATAGCGTTTATAGAGCGTGGCGCCCATGTTTTCGAGCGCGCGATTCATCAAGGTATTGTCTTCCAAAATCCACGACATTTCCCCTCGCCGATACCCTTTTGCAACGCCAATTTTATAAGTTTCGTAGTACATCAGTGCATCAATTCCCTGTTGGCGGTATTCTTCTTTGATCCCAAACGTTAGCACCCGAGCTGTGTCAATTTTACGTTTGTGCCAGAGAAGTTTGAGGAGTCCAAGCGGAAACAGGCGTCCGTTGGCGTACTTTAGCGCAACATAAAAATCGGGTAACGCAAGAATAAAGGCGACAGGCTTCCCTTCAACTTCGGCGAACAGCAGCAGATCAGGGTCGACAACCTGGATTAGCTCTTTCGCCATGTAATCGATCTCTCTGTCCGTCATTGGGATAAACCCCCAATTTTTCTCCCATGCGGAATTATAGATCTCCTTGACCCGCTGAATTTCCTGATTAATCCGTTTTTTAACAAGGGGACGAATCGTGATTTTTTTGCGCTTTTTGATCCATTGTACCGTTCGCTCAAGACGTTCAGGCACCTGTACATCATCGGTTATCTCGTAAGCGAGCAAGTCCTTTGCCTTCTTGAAACCGAAGCCTTCAATGAGATCGGGATAGTAGGGTGGATTGTAGGACATCATAATCATAGGAGGGGAATCAAAACCGTCTACAAGCAATCCGCAGTCGTCGTTTGTCGAGTAATTCACGGGGCCACGCATCACTTCAAGTTTGCGTACCCGCAACCATTGCGCGGCATGGGAAAACAGTGCCGCTGCGACCTCCGGATCGTCGATGGACTCAAAGAATCCAAAGAACCCGACCTGTTCTTCGTGAAAGTTAATATGGCTATCATTTTTGATGGCGACAATTCGGCCCACAACACGCCCTTCACGTCGGGCGATTAAAAACTCGGCTTCGGCATGGTCAAAGAAGGGATATCGAGATTTATCAAGTCGCTTCTTGAGATCGCTGCGTAACGGGGGGACCCAATGGGGGTAGTTACGATAGATTGCCCACGGCAGGTTGATAAACGCTTTTAGATCGGCCGGGGATCGGACAGGAATAATATCAATCTCAAGGGATTGTCTATCGGAACGCATTTCGTGAAAATTCTCCTGTTTTTTTAGATAACCCAGCTTTTAAATCAGTGCCAGTTTCCTACCCACTTTATCAAATTTTTCGAGGACAAAGTCAAGTTGTTCATCGGTATGGCTTGCCATATAACTAGTGCGCAGGCGAGAACCACCGGGAGGCACTGCTGGACTGACAACGGGATTCGTGAAAACGCCTTCATCGAATAAGTGTTTCCATAACATGAAGGTATTCATATCATTGCCAACAATCACCGGAACAACAGGGGTTTGTGTATCCCCGATGTCATATCCCATCAATCGGAGCCCTTCCTGCATCTTTCGTGCATTTCCCCAAAGTCGTTTGCGTCGTTCCGGTTCAGCTTTGATGATTTCCAAAGCGGCATGGACCGTTGCGACTGCTGATGGGGGCATACTTGCGCTGAAAAGGAAGGTGTTTGCATGGTGTTTTAAGTAATCGATGACGGAGGCTTCTGCAGCGATAAATCCACCAATGCAGGCAAAAGATTTGCTAAACGTCCCCATAATTAAATCGATATTATCTTCAACCCCAAAGTGTTCAGCGGTGCCGGCGCCGGTTGGACCGAGGACACCAACGCCGTGCGCGTCGTCAATCATCAAACGGCATTGATGTTTCCGAGCTACTTCTATGACGCCAGGGAGGTCGCCGATATCACCTTCCATGCTATAAATTCCTTCAACGATAATCAGTTTCCCTCTCTCAGGATTGGCACCTTCCAATTTGCTAGAGAGATCGTCCAAGTCGTTGTGTCGGAACCTAATCATCTCACCCCAAGAGAGACGGCATCCATCAACGACGCACGCATGGCTCAACGAATCAATGAAAGCAATGTTCCTACGCCCCACAAGGGTATCAATAACACCAAGATTGACTTGAAATCCGGTGCTAAAAACCAATGCGGCTTCCTTGTGAACAAATTCGGCGAGTGCTTCTTCGAGCGCAATATGGATATCGAGCGTGCCGTTCAAAAATCGGCTGCCTGTACAACCCGAGCCGTATTTTCGCCCAGCCATCTCAGCGGCTTCGAGGACTTTAGGGTGATGCGTCAACCCGAGGTAGTTATTCGATCCAATCATCACTTTTTTCTCGCCATTGATCATGACTTCTGTATCTGCGGAGGATTCGATTGGAATGAAATAAGGATAGATTCCTGCCTCGAGCACTGCTTTATACTCTTGCCCCCGTGTGCTTATGCCGTTGCTAAACTCATAGCATTTTTCAAATACATCCATTCATCGGTTCTCCTGATGTCTTATGCGTTAAACATGAAATATGAGTTCGTTGATTCCCACCAGTCCTAGAAAAGACTGAACCCCACATACTTTTTGGGATGCGCTTCGATATCCCCAGCCAACACCTTGAGATTATAAATCAGCGTCGTAAGCTCTTCAGCGGTTTTCTTATCGTTGGCAAGTTTGCTCAGTGAGCCTTCTCCATCGTTAATCTTTGCGAGAACGGTTTCCAACTGTTTCGTCGTTGCGTTTAGGCGATCGAACAGTTCCGCCCCTGATGTCAGTTTGTCCAGCGTGTTTCCGGGCGTATTCAGTTTATCGGTAAGCTGGGCAATTGATTCGGTGGAAGTTGTAACAGATTTTGCCAAAGACGGATCTGAAACGAGTTTACCAATTGTACCTTCACCTGATTGAGCTTGATCAATAAATTGCTCCATCTTTTGGGAGGTTGCAACAGATTGATCATACAGATCGGGACGATTGATAATTCTGGCTGCCGTTCCTTCACCGTTCTCAATTTTTTGGATAAGGGCATCGGCTGAGCCGATTAGTGAATCAAGTTGATTGAAGCTCACTTCAAGATTTTCGAGGCTTTCCAAGATGCGTTCTGTTCGGTTAAAGAGGGCAGGGTCGGTACTCAGTTTTCCTAATGTGCCTTCGCCTTGAGCCGCTTGTTGCCCCCACTTTGCTACCCAAGCGGTGCTTTGTGTAACATTTTCAGCAATCTCCCTTTTGGAGAGGAGTTGGGGGAGCAGACCGTTCCCTTCGTTTAACTCTCCGACGAGTTCAGAGACACCGCTTGTCGCCCGATCCAGATTCGCGTAAAGTGCTGCATCCGATAGTAATCTTGCAAATGTGCCATCGCCGGATTGCAGTCGATTCACAAGGCTTTCAAATCGGGTCAAGGAATTATTCATATTTTCGCTGACCACAACTGCCTGATTCAGCAGAATGGACATTTCTGTTGGGATAGTGCCCCGCAATGTAACGCCTTCAGAAACCGGGGTGCCTTGAGGCGTTCCTAGTGAGATGTCTACATATCGACTCTGAGTGAAACCGACTGATTTTATCTGAACGATTGAATCGCTCTTGACTCGTTGCGCGGCTTGTTGATTTAGATTTAGCTGTATTCGTACTTTTTCCACACCATTTTGGCGAACGAATTCGACTGTCTTGACCGTTCCAACCTCAATTCCCGCTAAACGGACCGCATCCCCTGATTTTAATCCGGATGCGGAATCAATGACGGTTTGTACGGTAAACCGATTTTGAACTACCTTTAGACCATTACCAACGAAAAGGATAACCCAGAGTAAAATGATACCACAAATTAACGCGAAAATTCCGACTTGCAATTGTGACCATGTAACTTGCGATCTTTGTAATCGCATGAATTTTGCCTCCATTAGAATACTACGACTCGTTGCACTACGGATTGTCTAAAAGTGTACAAGATCGGTTGTGCGATAAGAACGGCTCGGTGGTTGAATGAAGCGTTGAATGTAAGGGTCTTTTGTGTCTATCAATTCATCGGCAGTTCCTTCAAAGATGATTTCCCCCTCGTATAGAAAAACAAAGTGATTGGAAATTTGAAATGCTGTAGATAGTTGATGGGTAACAAGCACTGAGGTCATACGCTGCTGAACCTGCTGTTTCTGGATGAGATTACAGATTAGACTCCGTGCAATTGGATCTAGACCACTGGAGGGCTCATCATAAAGAATAATTTCAGGATAAGAGGCAAGTGCCCGAGCGATGGCGATCCGCATCTGCATTCCGCCACTGCATCTATCAATCGGGAGATCCGCCGCACCGTGTAAATCAACCATTTCCAGTAATTTTTCTGCCTCCTCCCTTACCTTTGAAAGCGGCTTTGCGCCACGTTCATAAATCGGGAAAGCAACGTTTTCCCAAGCCGTCAGTGAATCGAAGAGGGCACCATGTTGAAACACAATTGCCATTTTGCTCCGAACGTGCTGTTGCTTGACCTTCGGAAGTGCTGTTAGATTTTGTCCGTTTATCCAGATTTCACCGCTTGTTGGTTCATACAAACCCGCTATGACGCGAAGTAGGGTTGTCTTCCCAGATCCGCTCGTTCCAATAATAGCAGTTATCTTGGCGGTTGGAATGTCAAAAGTGATGTTTTTGAGGATATGTGCATTGTTGGAAAAGAAGTTAATGTTTTTGAGTGAAATCATAGGAAATCAGGTTAAGCCGCAATTTTTAACTGTTCAGCGGGGACTGCCCTTAAAGGCTCACCACAATTTTTTGTGGCAAATGAAAGTGTTGCATAAAGCGAATCCGCACTAAAATGAATGCGCAAGTGTTGTCAAGAGAGAATTGGAAATAAGAATGAGAAGCAAGCAAGCAACGGCCGCCTGAGATGCACCGGCTCGGACCCCTGCGGTGCCTCCCTGAACACGAAGCCCGTAATAGCAAGCGATTGAGACAACAATAAAACCAAATACAGTTGACTTGGTCAACCCCCAGAGGACATCGCCGGGAGTGATACTACTCAGGGATTGATTCAGGAAAAATGACAGGCTCATTGTGCCCGAAAGTTGGGCGACCAAAGCCCCTGTAAGGATTGCAGCCACAGCATTGACGATTGCGAGCGCGGGAAACATAAGTGTTCCAGCAGCAATGCGTGGGGTAATCAATTTCCGGTAGGGATCCACCCCCATTGTCACTAAGGCATCAATCTGCTGGCTTACCTGCATTGTGCCCAATTCGGCGGCGGCGGACGAAGAAACACGGGTCGAAACAATCATCGCAGTGAATACGGGTCCTGAACCTCGTATAATCGAAAGTCCCGTCAACTTTCCCAACAACACGTTTGCTCCAAAGGTACGCAGCTCTGACAGCGTTTCCAACGTGATTAAGGCCCCAATACAGCCTCCTGCAATAAGTACAATCGGAATCGAGCCAACCCCCATGATGTCCATGTGGTCGAAGAAGTCATGCCAATATCTCGGTTTCTTGTATAAGCCCCTTGTAGTATTCGCCATGAAAATTACAAATTCTTGCGCTTCAAGAACTTGCAGTTTTAACCAGTTGTTGATGGAGTGTGCAATTTGTTTCATGATAGGTAGAGCGTGATGCGTATTGCCCAGATTTAACGGCTACTCATGCAGATTGGCAGTTCTCAATAGGTCGGTGGCTAGTGGCGTATCAATCGAGTATCTATTTTCGTATAGCCGGTGAGGGGGCGAACACCCAAACGCCCTGGGGGCAGGCTGTGAAAGGGGAGCCGGGCGAATTTCTATGTTTCACGCCTAGACATTGTATTGAAACAAGAGTCTGGCATAAACTAGATTCTTTTTAAAAAAAAGCGGATTCGTTCTCTTTCTATAATAGCTATAAATCTGTAGGGTTTTATTTATCTGCTTCCGAAAAATGAATTTAAGGAACCAACTTTTTAGAGGCGATGTTGATAATATAAATTGATTTAACATTTTTACACCTGGCTCCACATAATTCTGCATAGATTCATATATAAAATCGATAGTTGGAAGTATATTTTGAGTTATGTCAACATTTTCTATCAATAACAAGCCGTGCTTTTCGGCGGTGTTTATATAATCTTCAGCGGTATTGGGAACCTCTGTGATTTTACTACTGCTATCTTTTCTAAACATCCCCGCAACAAGTAAATATCCTTTAGGCGATAAAAGTGAGGCGCATTGACGAAATCCTATTTCAGTTGGGAAATAATTCTGAGATTCACTCATGAGAATCAAATCGAA
Organism: Candidatus Poribacteria bacterium; assembly: GCA_047517405.1. GTDB lineage: Bacteria > Poribacteria > WGA-4E > WGA-4E > PCPOR2b > PCPOR2b. The sequence continues at coordinate 14,918 of JAKZSX010000472.1, forward strand.
TCTGTTATCAATGTCGAGGTCTTCAAATTTCGTTTGCAAGAAGATTAATTTTGAAGAATGATTCTCAAAGTATTTTACATGATTACTATCTGGTGAAATCGCCGTTACATCATATTCCAATTTTGAGAGTGCTCTTGATACATCTCCAATTCCACATCCAACATCTAGAATGCTTTTAACATTCTCAGGAATTGCTTCTATGAGCATATCTGTATATTTTTGCTGCCCACCTCGCAAACAATCAAGTGTTAGTTTTTTGCCATCTTCTGTTAGTCTTTTGCTCTCCTCCCAATATCCATAATGCAATGAGGTCAACTTTAAGATTTCTGTGCAAAAAAACAGTTCCAAATCTAATCCATCAAATTCAGTGATATTTTGCTGACCCATACGATTCTCCGCATTAGGTTCTGTGACATTTCAACGGAGCCGGATAAAACCTGACGCAAATCGTTGCCGAGCGAAATTGATTTGGTTCATTGACCACAAGCAATTTGGATACCACAGTGTAATCTCAAAGAAGGTGTCGTGCTCACCAAGAAACTGTTGAAATTGTGACACACCGCCGTCGCAAAAATGCTACACCGGTAATCGGAGTGCCCTCTTTATATAAGTGTGGACTAGATCTTTTGGGTTCAACATGATGACTTCGAGGCGACACCACTACGGTCACTCCATCCCTCAATAACAGCGATAAAATCGTCGAAGTTATACCCTTTGTCTCCAAATGTATGCTCGCTGCTATATCCGATTATCGGTGCGTCTACGTTCTAACTGTCTGATGCCGCGAGGATGGTCTGAGCTTCCTTGAGCTCTGAATATCTTACTTTCAGTTTTACCCCTCGGGTGGATTACAAGTGAGGATGCATTCCGCCGGCATCGTCCTTGAATACGGCAGAGAAAATTCCTTCGGCGTCCAACATCGACTTGACGATATTTGCTTCAGTCTCAGACGGAAATATGTGGAGTATAACATAATCATCTAACATTAGCTGGACCCATTATGGATTTGGTTCCCTACAATCCCCATGTTACTGGATAAAATCCGTATAGTCTTGATTCACGCTTAAATTGCGATTGTTATTATTATAGGACTTACGCAGTTGAACGCTCAAATCCCTGTAGTTCAATGACTTATCGTCGCAGCAAACCGTTCCCAACGCTCGATGAACCGGGCAACTATAGTCAATCCCATCAGGATTTAAGGATTCAAATGAACGCTGATAAACGCATCACGTAGATTGCGTGTTGGGTTTCACTGTATCTATAAAACCGTGTTGTTGAAAGGCAGCACCTCTATTGTCGTTGATAGGGTTCGCTTTTAACCGTTCAACCCAACCTACACCACTGCTGGATTACTGGCCCGGTAAGGATGTTATTGGGCTACTTCTCAAATAATGATTCGTCCACTTCAGCGTTAATCATGGCTTCGTTGAGTGTGCCTTCAAGGAACGGCTCACCATTTTGGTGAACTACAGTATGAAAGCCGATTTTAACGCCGGAGACATCGCGATAATCATCAATAAACTCCTCTGTTTCTACCGGTCCCTCTTGCCCCAAACTCTGATACGACTTCTTAACAATATACTTCGTTTCTTGATCAATAAAGAGTTTCAGAGCATCTGCATCGGACACGGTGACTCGTATTACGTCTGCCGATTTTCCGTTTACATCTTCTGTCCCGAGGTGTTGAGCAGATATGTCAGCCCCGGAAAGATTGGCTAGCAGATTGATGGTGTCCCGAAGAGCACCCTTTTTGAATTCTTCTACCTCAGATCCGGGAAGGGGTTGAACCCCTTGAGGCATCGCCCTCCACGCAGATTCACCGTCAAAGACTTGGCTCATTTGCATACCCATGGCTTGAACGGTTATATCAAGTCGAATTTTGTACGGTAACATGTGATATCGTTTTATCTCTACCTGCATCATTCCTCCAGGGGTATTCCGAGTATACTGCCCTTGGACGACTAGACTTCTCACGGACTGTAATTTCTCAAGACCACCGTGCGCTTCGATAACGTCGGCGAGAATCATCTTTGCTTTCGCGACATCTTCTTCACCCGCTTCGGGGGCAGGTTCAGGCGAAGGGGGTGGGATGGTAATATCGACTTCTGTAACATCTCCAAGCGTATTCAACGGCTTATCAAAATCGCTGGCTTTGCCAACAGCAATGAGCGTAAATTTGTCTGGATGCAGGTATTGAGCCGCAACGCGCCTGACATCTGCTTTTGTAACCTCTCGGATTCCCGCCATGAGTTGCTCAACGAAATCCTGTGGATATTCATGGTATTCATACCGGAGGGCCCGAGAC
>JAKZSX010000473.1:0-6665 GCA_047517405.1 Candidatus Poribacteria bacterium
AGTTGTACACGCTCAATTTTATATGGTGGGAGATACCGATTTCACGGCGCAACTGACCGCAATCGCCGAAGCTGCACCGGATGTCTTTTTTCTGCCCGGTTTTGCAGCCGAAATCCCGTTGGTGGTTCAGCAGGCGAAAATGCTCGGCATAACCGGCATCCTCCTCGGTGGTGACAGTTGGGATAACACTGCATTAATTTCCGAGAATAGTGGGATTCTTGAGGGGAGTTTTTTTACCAGTCTCTTCTCAGCCGACGTTGCGCCGGGCGATTTGAGTGAAGACACGGATCAATTTATCACCGCCTACACCTCAATTTTTGAGGTTCCGCCCGCCGGGGGAGCGGCATTGGGCTATGATGGGGTGCGACTCGTGGTTCAGGCGATGCGTCGTGCGGACGACTTGACACCGATCGCAATACGCGACCAGCTTGCAGCGACCATGAATTATAGCGGTGCAACGTTTATCTCCGGCTACGATGAAGACCGACATCCGAACAAGAGTGCGGTTATCAATCAGATTGTCAATGGCGAAGCACAGTTTTATAAATTAATCGAGCCGTAGATTCGTAGTAGGGTAACGCATTGCGCCTTGCCCCGCACCTTACAGGAGAATTTCAATGATAGAGCAACATGCCCGGCTGACTGGACGCGGATATATCGGTCGGCTTTGGATCCCACTATTTTTAATCATCACCCTATTTTGGGGGTGCGACCAGGTGCAACAACTGCTCGCACCATTACCGGATACGAACGATGGAGATGCCATTAAGATCGGCTTTCTCTATACCACACCAGACCGAAACAACAGTCGGTACGGAGCAGAATTAGCGACAATACAACTGAACGAAGCGGGCGGTGTGCAGGGCATACCGATACAACTGATCGCTCGTGGTATACCGACACAACGTTTCATAAGCGAGAACATCAACGATACGGAATATGTTGCAGATCTAGCAGAGGAGTTATTTGCCGAAGAGAGGGTATCCGCGATTGTCGGTCCCAACCGTTCAAGCTACGCCGTGGTTGTTGGCGAAATAGCTCAACGCTATGGGATACCGATGATGACAACATCTGCCACCAATCCGTCCGTTACTGCTGCGGGCGACTTTGTGTTCATGGCGGCATTCACCGATGACTTTCAGGGTAAGGTGATGGCTACATTTGCCACCCAAGATTTAGTGGCAAAGACCGCTGCAGTCCTTACGCACAAAGGAGATGTCTATTCGGAAGGCTTATCGCAAACCTTTATTGACAACTTTACCGCTCATGGGGGTGAGGTGGTGGCTGATGAGTTTTACACAGCGGGGGATACCGATTTCGCCGCACAGCTGACCGCAATTGCCGACGCTGCACCGGATGTGATCTTTAGCACCGGTTTCAACCCTGAAGTTCCTTTGGTGGTTCAGCAGGCGAGGGAGGAGATTGGGATAACAGCGACCTTCATCGGCGGCGATAGTTGGGATAATGCGGCGTTGATTGACGCAGCAGGGACGGCTATTGACGGAAGTTTCTTCAGCAGTGGGTTTTCGGCGGAGGCGGAACCGGGCGATTTAGGTGAAGATGCCTATCAATTTGTGATTGCCTACACTGCCATGTTTGGCGTTTTGCCCGACGGGGGAGCGGCATTGGGCTATGATGGGCTTCGGCTCATGGTTCAGGCGATGGGTCGTGCAGACAACTTGACACCAACGGCGATTCGTGACCAGCTTGCAGCGACCATGAATTATAGTGGAGCAACCTTTATCTCCCGCTACGATGAAAACCGACATACATCTAAGCGTGTAGTTATTAAACGCATCCTCAATGGCGAAGTTCAGTTTCATAAGTTAATTGAACCGTAATTAACAAAATTAAACTACTATTCCTCAACCAACTTTGACGTTCAAGGCTAAAGCAGGTCTTTACCCATGTCTACAGACTTGGATTTTGGTCTTAAAGTAGTTTTTTGCTAAACTATTCTATTCGTTTTTTTATTAGTGGGAGGACAAATCGGTATGAGCAGCTCAAATAGTGATAGGGCATATACGATGGGGCGCAGCAAAGAGGAGACAGAGCGGTTGATTCAGCAGTCGGGGCTGTATGAAGACATAACACGTCGTCTTCTCGCGGATGCGGGTCTCTTTACCGGAATGAAGGTGCTAGATATTGGTAGTGGTGCAGGGGATGTGGCGTTCGCTGCCGCGGAATTGGTCGGTAGTGAGGGGGAGGTCCTTGGTGTGGATATGAACACGGAGATTCTCGAAACAGCCCGAGCGCGGGCGGAGGCAGCGGGTTTAGCAAACGTCCAATTTGTGGCGGGGGATACCCAAACTTTGGATCTGCCGAACGACTTTGATGCTCTTATCGGACGCTTGGTCTTGATGTATCTGCCTGATCCCGTGGACACCTTGAAACAGCTCGCAACGCACCTGCGCCCGGGGGGGATCGTCGCTTTTCAGGAGGTTGAGTTCTCGACCTACTCGTCAATTGCTCGCCCGGAGACCCCTATGATGAACCAGTTGGCAGAGTGGGGAGTAGAGGTGTTTCGGCGTTCAGGGGCAAACGTTGGAATGGGGCTTGATCTGTACGGCACTTTTGTCGATGCCGGCTTACCCGAACCTAGTCTACAGTATGCGGCACCGGTGGGTGGTCCAGAAACGTGGATCGGCTACCAATTCATAGCGAACGCTTTTCGCAGCATACTCCCGCTCTTGGAGGCATTAGGGATTGCGACTGCTGAAGAGGTCAATTTGGAAACGCTTGTTCAGCGACTTCGCGCGGAAGTTGTTGCATCGAAACGTCCGCTCATCTTGCCGCCGCATATCACAGCTTGGGCACAGCTCCCCACGTAAAGTTGCTTGTTAGCTTGGGTGTTCTAGTTGATGGGCGGTTGAGGTCTTATATCCGATTTGCGATAAACATTTCTCCGACCGCCAACAGAAACACCCCAAGCATCAAATACCACCATACCCCCTGATTTTTTTCAACCTCGCCGTGATACCTCGTAATCATCTCCACTGTGGCAACTTGCGTCGAGGCAGCTTCTCGACCTCCAGCCAACATGCTGGTCAACTCGTCCGGATCGCGGGCGGCGAGATCGGATTCAACGGTGTCTGGATTGACAACGAAATAACGTGGCTCTTTGCCAGAGATATGTGCGGAATAGATTCCCGGCTGCTCGGTAGCGTCGTATATAACGCCGCCGTTCTCATTAATTTCTGTCCGGATCTCCTCACCCATTGGGTTGAAAATGGCGACCTCTGTTCCCGGCGGCAGTTGGGAGCCGCCTAACTCCACTATATCACCGATGCGATAATCGGGTTTCTCATCCGTCCGCTTGAGTGCGAGATATTTGATCGTTTCGTACAGAAACGGGAGATAAACACCGTGAATCGGCAGGTCTGTCCACTCTCGATCGATCGTTGAGGTGAAGCAGAGCACGCGCCCGGTTCCATAACCTTTCTCGAAGAGTGCCGGGGTGCCATCGTCGAAACTTGCTAAAACTGTTGAACCCTTTAGCGGCACAGCTTGGATGTATCGGTAGAATCGCCCCTTCCCAAAATCACCGTGATTCGGGTCTTTGAACGGGTGGAAGATGGGGTGGTCGTAGTCGAGCGTCGCTAGGACGCTGAATTGATCGTGATTGAGCGCGTCGCCAACCGGCTGCACGAAGTTGCACGGCATCAACGGCTCTTCGCCTCCACCGAGTGCACTCCGATATGCCTCCAAATCAACTCGATCTCCCACAGTGATAATCAACCCCCCGCCACCTCTGACGAACGCGCTCAAGGATTGTGCCTCCGCGCCGGTCAATTGTTCCACATTTGCTAGGATAATCACATCATATTTTGAAATCTCCGAAGCATTTGGCAGTTGACGAGATTGCGTCAAATCGATTGGCACAATCTGAACCCCCGGCTCAAGTGCCGCCTCCAAGAAGAAAGTTTCGCTCTCGTAATCGCGCCGTCCCTGCTCGCCGTTGACGCAGTGCACCTTGATTGACTTCAGGCTTTGCAGACGGAAATATCGGGTGTTGTCAATCTCCAAATGGTCGCCCGGTAAGGCGGCATAGCCGGTGTGAATCTTTTCTGTTTGGAAACGGACTGGAAATAGCGCATCGATGACATCATTCGGCTCGATGTCGAGTGTGGTCGTGCCGACGTTGTTATCATCGATAAACAGTTGCACTGGGAGTGCTTCTACCGCTTGTGCCCCGAAATTCTGGACACGGACAACCACCTGTGCCGGCTTCTGCTCATTCAGCACCACCTGTGGTACGCTCACGCCGGTGATTGCGAAATTAATCGGTTCTTTCGCGCTCACATCAACAAAGGCGATCTCGACATCGGGACTGAGTTTATCGGTGTCAACGAAGCTTTCCCACCCGACTCGCTGCAAATCGCTGACGAAGTAGATCTGCTTCGCCCCGATTTCCGCTTCTCCAAGCATCTCATCCGCCGATTGAATTGCATCGAGGTAATCGGTGGTGTGATTGGTCAACTGTGCGCCTATCACCGCTGATTGGATCCGCCGGTGTTCCGGGTCAAGTGGCTTGACTATCTTTGCTCTGCTGCTGGTAAAGATGAGGGCAGAGATATCGTTGGGCTGGAGGTCATCAGCGATTTCTGTCACCGCCTTTTTGGCTTGATCGAAGGTGTCGAGATAACCCATGCTGTAAGAGGTATCCAGGATGATGACAATATTTCGCACCCCACCCGTCCCTCCAGTGGTGGCAGGGGTATCCGCGAAAAATGGACGTGCGAACGCGAGCCCAAGCAACGCCAGGATCAGGATTCGCATCAACAACAGGAGCAGCTGTTTCAACCGGTGTCGCTGCACATTCGCTTGATGGGACATCTTGATGAATCGAATTGTGCTGAACACAAGCCGTCTTGCCCGCTCCCGGTTGAGGAGATGGATAATCAGAGGCAGTGATGCTGCCGCTGCACCAGCGGCGAGGAATAGCGGGGTTAGGAATTGGAGTCCAAACATAGAGTTAATCCTTGTTTTTGGAATATGTTTTTCTTAGCGACTTGGAGCCAACTATCTTTGAGGCAATCGGCAAAAGCGTATTGATATGCGATGATGCCACGAATCCGGAGGCCCCTTATGATCGCCGGATTCACATCCTCGTCAAGGTGGAATTTAATCGTTTGAGGCATCTTTTTGAGTTTGTTCCTTGAGTTTCTGCATCAGTAGAGAAGGGGTCTTGGCACGCATCTCGTCCTCTAATTTCTCTCCCTCCGCAATGTCCCGGCGAATTTCTTCCATGTTATCCATATAATAGACCAGTGCGGCATAGACATCGGCTAATGTAATCGAAGGGTAGTCATTGACAATCTCGTATGGGTCTTTGCCCATTCTATCGTGCATTATCACGATGTCTTGCACTCGAATTCGGTGTCCAGCAATACGGGGCTTGCCACCGCAAACCCCCGGTGTGATTTCAATATGTGGTTTGATTACCCCCATTTTTAACCTCCTGAGTTCCCTAATTTCAACCATTCTGCAAGGCATCGTCTAATATGTCTGTCTTCGATTCCTCGTGAAGCGTGTTTGAGACCTATGATTGTTACACAAGCTCCTAATATCAATGTTATTACATTTTAGGGCATCTATGCTCCAATGATAATCCATTCTCATTCAACAGCGTCAACCTTGAATGTAAACCGTTGAAATTCGGTGAACGTCTTTTGCATTGTAATATATGACAGCTCAGTTTTCAACTGTTTATTTTATGAATCGTTAATCCGAGTATAGTTGCTCGCATAAAGCTATATTCAGAGGAACTGAGCACCCGAAATTTTTTTATGCAGCATAACCTCCGAGCCATTTAGTGTGTCTAATTAATAACTGCGCTATCCTATTAGGGTGTTGTTTTCGTTTTTGGATCGGGGGATTGTTATGCGTTCAGACGACGAAAAGTTAGTGTCCCAAACACTGACGGGCGATCGAGACGCCTTCGGGGTGTTAGTCCACAAGTATCAGGAGATGGTCTACGCCTACGCCTTTCAGAAGGTGTGGAACGAGGAAGATGTGCAGGATATCACGCAAGAGGTATTTTGGCGGGCATATCACCATCTCTATCAACTCCGGCACCCGCATCGGTTCCGAAGTTGGCTCTATACGATCATGTCCAACGAGTGCAAACGCCGACTGGTGAGCGTTATCAAAACACGTCAACGCGAAACCGCGTTAGAGGACGCCACGGACGATGCCCTACGAATCGAACCGGCGCACACCACACCCACAGAGGGTTGGCAGGTAGATTTAGAGTAGGCACTCTCTGAACTTCCCGATGACAATCGAGTTGCGGTGTCAATGTTCTATATGGGTGACTGTTCATTGAGGGAAATCTCCGAATTTGTTTTATGTGGCATAACCTCCGAGCTATTTAGTGCGTCTGATTATTAATTCGTTTTGTCATCCTATTGGGGTGTTATTTTCGTTTTTAAATAGTGTTAGGGTAGCCTTTTGAAAGTCCACAAACTCAAAGGAGGTTTTCTGATGCAATTCATGGAGCAAATTCATCATATACCGTCGCCAACGATAGCGGCGTCGTGGAGTGCCACCACTATTGGCAAAATCCTATTTTCACTAATCATGGCAGTGTGTGTTTTGATCGGAATTGCTAGGCACGGAACCGATTTGCCGATGAGTCAGCCACTTAATCGAATCGGGGTGGG
>JAKZSX010000474.1:0-6831 GCA_047517405.1 Candidatus Poribacteria bacterium
AAAGATTTCCATCTGCCTGTCCAGATGGTGAACCATCGTGTTGAATGCCCTATCGCATCAGTTGGGGGTTGGCATATTGATGGGAACTACAACTATACCCATGAGTTAAACTTCCTTCAGGTGTTCTATTATCCACAGGATACACCCATAGAGATGGGACCAACGCAACTTGTACCCGGCACGCATCTTGTACGGCAGAAGTCGAGGTTCATGGGGCATTTAGGGAATATCAAGAACACAGTATCAACTGATGCGCCAGCAGGCTCTGTGTTCATCACAGTCTATCATATCTGGCATCGTCGCCCGTCATCAACTATAACTGCAACCCGTAACTTATTGAAGTATTTCTATTGGAGAACCAGTCCACCGAAAAGGGACTGGGCGGTTGACCCTAACTTCGATTTTGCCACTGCTGACTATGACAGCCCTGCCTCTAACCTTGTTGAACAATTCCGAAGTGCAGTGAAGGTGGCAGAGATTTTTCTATGGTTATGTGGTAAACATGAGATATTCCAAAACTTAGGGGGTCAAAGCTTTCCATTGCCTGTACCCCGAACTGATTTGCCCTATGGGTTTCCTGAAGGGTTGAAAAAGGAGTATCCATGAGAGTAACTGCTATTATCGCATGTCAAGGTGGTAGTATTGCAGTGCCAGTTCGTAATTGATGTAAAAGGTTTGCCACCTATGAGGAGACAATTGTAAAAAAATAGTTGTTGCATTAATATTGAAATTGTGCTACTATTCGATTTAAATCTTATTGCCGAAAGGAGAACGGCTTTCTAGCAAAGATTTTTCGCTCAATCATCAAAGCCGCGATGCTGTTCTATGAAAGTAAATGAAGAAATGTCGTTTTGGGACAGGCTTTATCTTCCTGGACTTATCAAAGGCATGCTCACGACACTGAAACACATTCCCAAGAGGAAGATTACTTATCAATATCCCGAAGATTCACGTAGTGTTGAAGAACGCAATGAACGCTATCGTGGCATCCATAAGCTGCCATTAGATTCGGAAGGCAATGTCAAATGCGTTGCCTGCTTTATGTGTGCAACAGCCTGTCCGGCAGATTGTATCACCATTAAGGGTGGTCCCGCACCTGAAGGCTGGAAAACAAAAGAAGGTTATCAACGCGAAAAATACCCAGAAGTTTTTGAAATCAATATGTTGCGCTGCATCTTCTGTGGATACTGTGTTGAAGCGTGTCCAGAGGATGCGATCCAGATGACTGGGCTTACACTCCCCCAATATTTTAGGGAAAGGCAGAAAGAGGATGAGGTTCTGGGCAGTTCGCGGAAAGATTTCATCTTTGATCGAGAGATGTTGATAGCTAATAATGACATTCCCCAGCAAGGGCTTCATCCGGATTCATAAATACCCCAAAATAGCTTACCTCGGATGGGGCTGCCCATTAATTGCGTGGTGGAATACGCTCCACTCGACAGAATGTGCACAAATTTTTGTCAGATACATGAATGGAAAATATGCATATCTCGACATAAACTTTTAGGGCAAGGCTTCCCATACCTCTGAGGTGCAGTACGGGGAAGTATTGCCCATTTTTTTAGCAAATATGTTAGGAAATGACTTTGGATAAGGATCAATCGAATCAAATTCAAGATCTATCCCTAAACTTTAGTTCAGATTCTCTTTTTGCTTTAACAGATAAGATAAAAGCGACTGTTGAAGGACGGATGAGTTGGGGTGACACTTTTGGGATGGGGCTTGGTACGAAGAATGACAAATACTTGCTCATTTGGACGCCGAAGAAATCGTCCGAAGGGCAGATTCTCCCCGGATTCGACTCAGAAGACGGAAAACTCACACTCAAAATGAAGCCGCGACCCGGTGCTTGGATCTCTTGGATTGACGAGGTCAAAGTTGCGGAGGAAGCAAAAGATGACCATGACCGCGTCCGCAAGAGTGTGCAAGAACTAGAACGTAACACACGTCAGGTGACGGACTTCGCCGATGGGGTTCTCAAAGATATCACCACCGTACATCTAGGCAATTCCCTCACGTTGTCAGAGATGGTACAAGAGGTTTTGAAGGTTGAGTTCACCATACCAACTGCTGTCAAGACCGGCGGCTATATCCTCGCATCCTCTGAAGAAACTGCACCCGGCTTAGCGAAAGTAATCATTCCAGAGCAAACAAACATTCATGGGGTGCATCTGAACGAAGATGAACTGCTTGATTCTAGCGCCAAAGGTGACTACGATCAACTTTTGGTCATTCATCGTACACATATCAAGCACTACCCCGATTTGCTCGATATTAATTACTGTTTAGGGCTTAGTGAGTATCTCCAAGGTAAGCCGACGCAGGAAGAGGAAGGGCAGCGCAAATCGCCTCACCCTGTGCAAGGCTTGAAACCGATACCGGTGTTTCCAACGGCGGTTGTCTATAATCCGCTTTCTCCGGACAGTATCGAATTCCTTGTTACTACACTCAACGGTGACTACGAAGCCATTCGCAAGGCAGTAACTGAAGCCTTCTCAATCATCGATGAGTACGTGTCGCAGGCGAATCAGCGTGCACACGAAATCATGACCAATTTCCAAGGACGTATTGATAGTCGGCTTCAGGCACTCACGCTCCAGCCGGGTCAACGGATTTATGAAAGGGTCTGGGATGATTTGGCAATTAATGAGCTTCGGAATCAGCTATTTGAATTCAGCGATTTTTTTGGCAAATATATCGATGAACACTTAGATGAAGATGATGTAGAATCGAGAAAAGAGTCGCTTAGGAGCAGTATTGATTCAATCATCGAGATATGGCAGCTGCAGGATTCGCGTCAAACCACTATCAGACATCTCATCCTATCTGGCTACAAATTGGCGAATCAAGTGCTAGATCAAGCGATTGGACTGTTCTACGACCTTGTATTTGAGAAGCACTTTATCGAAACTGAGCTGCTCGGTACAGTTGAACTAATGGTGCTTGAGGAAGGTGAACTTCTGGATGAAATTCGCTTGCCGGAGTGGACAGACAAAACGGTACGCGATCGGCTCCACCTGATTGCTTTGAATCCGTCGATCCATTTGAAGCAGACGGAAAGGGTTCGGAGCTTATGGGTGGAATTGCTGGAGATTGCGAATTTTGCGAACAGAAATCAGCAACAATTTGAAGCCATTCTCAAGCCGCTGTCCGATGTGCTGTTGATGCCTAAGCAGTCCTCTGCTTCAGGAGGAAATTCAGGGACACGTAACATCTCGCTCCGGAGAAGAAATAATTTTGAAGGATTTGAGATTTCAGAGGAGATGTTTGAGACTGTCCTAGAGCGCCTTCACGACAATTTCCCTGTGATTAAACGTTGGATTCAGAATACCCCAGAGGAGCGGAGCAGACATGAAGCGTATTATAGGACGTTATGGATAATACTCACTGAAGGGGAAGTTCGTGAATATCTCTGCGAAGATTTCCAGCCAACTTTTGACATTAATCTCAGCCTACCGATAGAAACGAAGAGATTGATAGATCTCGTACTTGGCGGGAAGATTGTGATACGCAATGAGAAAGATCTAAATTCCCTGAAACGAAACCTGGATCGCGCCTTACAAGCGAAAATTGGTCGTGGGTTACAGGAAATTAGTACGCCTACCATGCTGCAAATTCATAGCGATACAACCCTATGTACGCTTCGTGAGGAATTGCTAACATATCAGCAAACCCTTGATAAACAGCTGGTCCGTGCGGCGAATCCTAAAACTCAGAAGAAGCGAGGCAAAGCGAAAAAGGGGCGGAAAAAGGGGCAATCCCCCGCATCTGATGCGAAAGTGATAGCGGCGATTGAAGAGGAAAAACCGAAGATCGCCGAACTAATTGAGTTCCTGAATTCCTATACTAATGCACCATTAACGCTGCTAGAGACAGCAATACAGCCCCATTCTCAGAAAATCAATAAGATACGAGAGCATCAGGTGCTGAATTTTGACCTGCAATCGCTCCCGCCCATTGAGGACACATGGTTGGAGGACGTGAAATCTCCTGATGAGTATCCGAACTTGCGTGCATTTTTGTTTGAAAATAAGTTGCCTATCTCCACCACCGGACGCGCATTGACGAAGCTGAGACGGATTTTCCCTGACCCAACCGATGCAGAGGACGCTTCGGTGAATGTGTTTAATATCGCCGTGGACCTACTTCTAGAGTTAAGAGCCCTGCAAGACGCCGGTTATGAGGGCGATTCGCTGGAACGATATGCAGACTACATTTCTGAAAAGTTATGGCGATGGGAACTGACACAGATAACAGAGACAGAGTTGCCAATCCTGATTAAAGAGAAAGTATTATCCTCAATAATCTGTTACGAAAAGGAAGTTGAGGCGCTCCTGGAGTACGTTGAACGTTACGAGCGGTTATTAGAAGCAAAGCTTGCTTCTGAATCTGAAATGGATAAGCAACGCGAATTGCTAGAAGAAAACTTCCAGACACTCGCTGAAACGCTTTTGTGAACCCGCTTACTAAGGCTTGCAAGCCCCAACTGTTGGATGGTTACCATTGAAATGAAGATAAGCCTCCTCGGAGGGGGAAGTTGTATTGCTCCTGTTGCATCAACAATTTGTCGCTTAAACCTCTTCTCCGAAGTCGTTTGGGTGGAAGATACGCCAGGACCACTCCGCGAGACGCTGCAAGACTTGAAACAAGCGATTGCAATCGGAGGAGCAGACACTGAATTGCGTGTGACTCAAGAGCAGGCAGCGCTGACAGATTCTCAGGTTGTGATTCTACTTCCCCGTGCATCACGCTCTATTCAAATGCAACGCCGAGCAAATGCCTCGCTAGCGCAACATTTTGCTCGGTATATAAAACACTATGCACCGAAAGCACGAGTTATCGTTGCAATGCCTCCGGCATGTACTCTCGCTTCTTACGTTTATCGTGAGCTTGAGGCGGAGGCAAGCCAAGTCATTGGACTGTCTGGTGGGATAGGGCGCGCGTATCTGAAAAGCCAAATTGCCCATCAGTTGAGCCTTTCTGTGCAAGATGTCACGGTTCTTGCTATCGGGAATGATGAGATAATCCACCCACTTCCGCAATACTGCCGTGTGAATGGTATACCGCTAGAGGAGTTATTAGGCGCGGGGGAGATTGATGCGTTGATGGAGGCGGTACAGGATACACATAAGAAATCTAACACTGTAGATGCGCCATATACGCTGGCTGCTTGGATTTCGCAAATCGTCACAGCAATTGCCTTGGATCAGCAGCGAATCATATGCGTTAGTTCCCTGATTCAATCGAGCACGACGCGAGTTTACCTCAGTGTTCCGACGCAGATTGGCCGGGATGGGGCTGAATCGATTCTTCAACTCGATTTGACTGATAGCCAACGCGAACAATTCACCCAATTGGCAACCAAGAGCGTTAAAGAACAACGATTATTTTAGCTGACCTGATGCGAGGGGAAAAAATGAGATATATATATCAGAAAGTCATTGAACTAATAGAGTCCGAAGATATTGGTGCCTATTGTACAGTTGTAGAAACGAAGGGATCCACGCCACAAAAGCCGGGGGCCAAATTGCTAATTTTACCAGACCTGCGCAATGTCGGGACGCTCGGCGGCGGATGCGTAGAGGCAGAGGCGCGGCGACAGGCAATCGGGTTGATGCAGGGCGGTGTCCCACGTCTGCTCGATTTTCAGTTAGACAGCGACTACGGATGGGACGATGGTCTCATCTGCGGTGGGAATATGAAGATTTTCATTGACCTTCCCACAACCAAAGAGGAGTCATTTATATTAACCCGATTGCAGGAACTCTCGGAGGCAAAAATCCCCCTTATTTCTACGACGGTCGTTAAAAGTGAGGTAGACCATATCCAAGTCGGCGCGAAGATGTTGTTCGCGGCTAATGGCGAAAGGGTCGGTTCGTTAGGGGATGCGACTTTAGAGACAGCACTCCAAGATGAACTGATGGAGGTCCTAGAGAAGGATGCTCCCGGCGTGTTTCGGTGGCAAGAGGAGGCGGTTTGGGTCTTTATGGATGCGGTGCAGCCACGTCCCACGCTGCTCATTGCCGGCGCAGGACATGTTGGGCAAGCCCTATGCCATCTTGGAAAATGGCTCGGTTTTGATATCGCGATCGTTGATGACCGTGCTGATTTTGCTTCTGAAGAACGGCTCCCCGAAGCCGACCAGATCATCATCGGTGATATTGCGGAGGAGTTGCGTAAGTATCCCGTTGACCATCTGACTTACGCCGTCATTGTTACACGGGGACACCAGCACGATGAAGATGCACTCCACAGCGTCATTGAGTCAAATGCACGTTATATCGGTCTGATTGGCAGCCGTCGGAAGATTAAGTTGATCTACGATGATTTGAGGGAAATGGGTATCCCCGAGGAAAGACTAGCGCAAGTGTATGCACCAATTGGATTGGATATCAACTCCAAAACTGTGCCGGAGATTGCCGTGAGCATCGCTGCGCAACTCATCCAGGTCCGCAATAGCACAAAGCCAGACATTCGCTTTGATGCACAGCCGGCGAAAATGCCCACGATCAAGGTCGGCACATAACCTCCATGGGTCAGAGCGATGGCGACAATTCAGTTAGATAGTGACAAGAGCTACACCCCAAAAGAGGTCGTTGAATTGGCAAAGCTCGCCCTAGATTTTATCGGGGAACAAGGGTCTGACAGCGACCTCCAGTATGCTGCGTCAGATGTCTATTGGACCTTGCGAAACCTGCTTGACTACGTGAATAGACAGGCAGGTGGAGAATTTACCCTCAAACGTCTCAGAAAAGGTTCATGGGGACTTGAATACAACGATAAAAAAGCAGCAAAACGCAAAGCCGATGACGCTGCGCGTCGAGAAATTAA